>NZ_JBEXPK010000019.1:0-180816 GCF_040612015.1 Streptomyces sp. NPDC006476
AAGGAACGGACGCTTCCTTCGTACTCACCCTTCCGGGCTTTCCTCCGGGCGCTTCCCTTCGGTCTTGCGTTTCCGACTCTATCAGACCCTTTCGGCGTCTGATTCCCCGTCAGAGGGGGTTGTCTTCCCGGCCGTTGGGCCGTTCCGACGAGTGAGACTTTAGCGGATTCCCGGCCCCCGCGCTAATCGGGGGCTCACGTCCTTTCGAACGCGGATTCCTCATTTCGCAAATACGCATGCCAGTAAAACGACGGCGGCCTGTTCGACGGCAGTCGACTAGTGGTTGGTACCTGCGGAATGGCTGTCCGGGGACCGACCGGAGTCGGCTCTCACGTCGGACAACTCGAAGAACCCTACGGATCTCTCCTGGGTGTGTCAACTCGCTGCCGGTCCGCACCGGAGAGGCGTACGCTGGCTGCCATGACAACGCGTACGTGTACCCAGCAGTGGTGGGCCGCCTGACGGCGGCCGAACTCGCGTATGCACTCAACGGCCGCCGCCTCGGCGGCCGTTCTCGTATCTCCTCCGGACCTCCGAGGGGCGGCCGACCGGGACGGCGGGCCGCGACGGAGAAGGAGTGGAGATGGCACGGGTCTTCAGCGGTATCCAGCCGACCGGACACCTGACCCTGGGGAACTATCTGGGAGCCATGCGGCGGTGGGCCGCGGCGGACCAGCATCAGGCCGACGCGCTGTTCTGTGTCGTCGATCTGCACGCGTTGACCGTGGAGCACGATCCGGCGCGGGTGCGCAGACTGAGTCAGCAGGCGGCGACGCTGCTGCTGGCGTCGGGCCTGGACCCCGAGTTGTGCACCCTCTTCGTGCAGAGCCATGTGGACGAGCACGCGCGGCTGTCGTACCTGCTGGAGTGCGTGGCGACGGACGGCGAGATGCGGCGCATGATCCAGTACAAGGAGAAGGCCGCGAAGGAGTCCGCCCGGGGCAGGAGTGTCCGGCTGTCCCTGCTGACGTATCCGGTGCTGATGGCGGCGGACATCCTGGCGTACGGCACGGACGACGTGCCGGTCGGCGAGGACCAGACGCAGCATGTGGAGCTGGCGCGGGATGTGGCCGTGCGGTTCAACCAGCGCTACGGCCACACGTTCACGGTTCCGCGGGCGACGCTGCCGGCGGTCGGTGCGAGGGTGATGAACCTGCAGGAGCCGACGCGCAAGATGGGGAAGTCCGACGAGTCGGGCCTGGGTGTCGTCTATCTGCTCGACGAGCCGGACGTGGTGCGCAAGAAGGTCATGCGGGCCGTGACCGACAGCGGGCGGGAGGTTGTCTACGACCGGGAGGAGCGGCCCGGGCTGGCGAATCTGCTGGAGATCCTGGCCGCTTGCACAGGTGGGAACCCCGAGGACCTGAGCGGTGTATATGAGTCGTACGGGTCCTTGAAGAGGGACACCGCGGAGGCCGTGGTCGAGGTCTTGAGGCCCGTGCAGGAGAGGCACCGGGCGCTGTGCGCCGATCCTGGCTATGTGGAGGGGGTGTTGCGGGATGGTGCGGAGAAGGCTCGGGCGATGGCCCGGCCCACCGTGGATGCCGCATATCGGGCGATCGGCTTGCTGCCGGCCGTTTCGGATACCGGCGCCGCTGCCGACGTGGTGCTGAACACCGCCGGATAGGCACGCCGGGCGACGCCGGTGTCTCCGTGCGGTCGGTCAGTCCTTCTTGCCGGAGGCCAGTTCGCGGCTGCGGTCGCGGGCGGCTTCGAGGGCGGCGATGAGGGCGGCCCGTACGCCGTGGTTCTCGAGTTCGCGGATGGCGTTGATGGTGGTGCCTGCCGGGGACGTGACGTTCTCGCGGAGCTTGACCGGGTGTTCGCCGCTGTCGCGGAGCATGGTGGCGGCGCCGATCGCGGACTGGACGATCAGGTCGTGGGCCTTGTCGCGGGGCAGGCCGAGCAGGATGCCGGCGTCGGTCATGGCCTCGACCAGGTAGAAGAAGTAGGCCGGGCCGGAGCCGGAGAGGGCGGTGCAGGCGTCCTGCTGGGACTCGGGGACGCGCAGCGTCTTGCCAACGGCGCCGAAGATCTCCTCGGCGTGGGCGAGGTGGTCGGCGGTGGCGTGGGTGCCGGCGGAGATGACGGACATCGCCTCGTCGACGAGGGCGGGGGTGTTCGTCATGACACGGACGACGGGGGTGCCTGCGGCCAGGCGCTCCTCGAAGAAGGAGGTGGGGATGCCCGCGGCGCCGCTGATGACCAGGCGGTCGGCGGGGAGGTGCGGGGCGAGTTCGTCGAGGAGGGCGCCCATGTCCTGCGGCTTGACCGTCAGGATCAGGGTGTCGGCGGTCTTGGCGGCTTCCGGGTTGCTGACGGGGGTGACTCCGTAGCGAGTGCGGAGTTCCTCGGCACGTTCCTGGCGGCGGGCGGTGACCAGGAGGTCGGCGGGGGCCCAGCCGCCGCGGATCATTCCGCTGAGCAGGGCTTCGCCGATCTTGCCGGTGCCGAGGACTGCGACTTTCTGGGTCATGGCGCGGATGCCTCCGGGGGGTTGCGTCGTCCGGGTTCATCCTCGCACCGGGGGTGGGTGTGCGGCTCGGTTGTCCGGTGAGTGGTCACGCGGTGCGGCGGCGCAGGGTGGCCGCTCCGAGGCCGAGCACCAGCAGCGCACAGCCGGCCACGATGAGGACGTCGCGTACGAAGGTGGCGGTCATGTCGGTGTGCTTGAGGACCTCGTTCATGCCGTCGACGGCGTAGGACATGGGCAGGACGTCGGAGATGGCCTCCAGGACGGGGTGCATGTCGGAGCGGGGGGTGAACAGACCGCAGAGGAGGAGTTGGGGGAAGATCACGGCCGGCATGAACTGGACGGCCTGGAACTCGGAGGCCGCGAAGGCGGAGACGAAGAGGCCGAGGGCGGTGCCGAGCAGGGCATCCAGGAGGGCGACCAGGAGCAGGAGCCAGGGGCTGCCGGTGACGTCCAGGCCGAGGGCCCAGAGCGCGAGGGCGGTGGCGAGGACGGACTGGATGATCGCGATGGTGCCGAAGGCGATGGCGTAGCCGGCGATCAGGTCGCCCTTGCCGAGGGGCATGGCGAGGAGACGTTCGAGGGTGCCGGAGGTGCGTTCGCGGAGCGTGGCGATCGACGTCACCAGGAACATGGTGATCAGCGGGAAGATGCCGAGCAGTGAGGCGCCGATGTTGTCGAACGTGTGCGGGCTTCCGTCGAAGACGTAGCGCAGCAGGACCAGCATCACGCAGGGGACGAGGAGCATCAGCGCGATGGTGCGCGGGTCGTGGCGCAGTTGGCGCAGGACGCGGGCGGCCGTGGCGGTGGTGCGGGAGAGGTTCAGGGCGCGGGGTTCGGCGGGGTCGGCCGTCGTGGTCGGTGCGGTCGCGGTGCTCATCGGGTGGTCTCCTTCTCGCGGGCGGCCGCTGTGGCCTGGTCGACCAGGTGCAGGAAGGCTGCTTCGACGGTGTCGGCGCCGGTGCGGCTGCGCAGGGCGTCGGGGCTCTCGTCGGCGAGGATCTCGCCCTCGCGCATCAGCAGCAGGCGGTGGCAGCGCTCGGCTTCGTCCATGACGTGGGAGGAGATGAGGAGGGTGGCGCCGCGGTCGGCGGCGAGGGAGTGGAAGAGGTTCCACAGGTCGCGGCGGAGTACGGGGTCGAGGCCGACGGTCGGCTCGTCCAGGACGAGGAGTTCCGGTGTGCCCAGCAGGGCCACCGCCAGGGAGACGCGGCTGCGCTGGCCGCCGGAGAGGTTGCCGGCGAGGGCGTCGGCGTGGCTGGTGAGGTCGACGTCGGTGAGGACGCGGTCGACGTCCTGGCGGCGGTCGGTCGAGCTGCGGTTCGGGGTGAGGATCGAGGTGAAGTAGTCGAGGTTCTGTCGGACGGTGAGGTCGTCGTAGACGGAGGGGGCTTGGGTGACGTAGCCGATGCGGGTGCGCAGGCTGGGGTGGCCGGCGGGGCGGCCCAGGACCTCGAGGGTGCCGGTGACCTTGGCCTGGGTGCCGACGATCGAGCGGATCAAGGTCGACTTGCCGCAGCCGGAGGGCCCGAGCAGGCCGGTGATCTGGCCGCGCGGGACGGTGAAGCCGAGGCCGCGCAGGACGGTGCGGGAGCCGCGGACGACGGTGAGGCCTTCGGCACGGACGGCGGGATCGCCCGGGGGGTCGCTTCGCACGGACGCGTAATTCATCATGCGATGAATAATCCTCGCGGGCGGCCGGAGGCGTCAAGTGCCGAAGGGTGGTAGGCCTCGCTTGCGCGCTTGACGCGTCGATGGAAGTCCGGCCGCCGCGTAAGGGCTTCAGGGCGTGGCGACGATCAGCAGGACGTCGTAGACCTCCTCGACCGTGCCGTCGGGGAAGATCCGCAGGAGGTGCTCGCGCTCCTCGGCGAGGAAGGCGTTGGTCGTCTCCTTGTCCTGGACGAGGAAGATCGAGTGGCTGCCGATGTTGGCGAGGTGGGTGTCGAGGGGGATCCTGCGTCTCCAGCGCACGACGCGATGCGCGTGGGGCGGGACGTCCTCGACGCCCTTGAAGGCACCCTCCGTACGGATGGCGGCGGCGCCCTGCTTGTCGCCGTGGGGGCGGCGGAAGTGGTGCCGTATGCGCTCGGACTGATCGGTGATCCAGGGGACGTCGGCGGGATCCCGGTTCCACCAGAGGGCGAGCGCCCCGCCGGGCCGCAGGACTCGCCAGGCTTCCGGCACCGAGCGCGCCGGGTCGGTCCAGTGCCAGGCCTGGGCGTACGTGAGGAAGTCGACCGAGTGGTCGGCGAGCGGGAGGGCGTTGCCGTCACCGCGTACGAGGGGGACGTCGGGAAGGGTGCGGCGGAACTCGGCCGCCATTCCGTCGCCGGGTTCCACCGCGAGCACTTCGGCTCCGCGTGCGTGCAGCAGGGCGGTGGCGATACCGGTACCGGCCCCGATGTCCGCGACCCGGGCTCCGGTCAAGGGGCGGCCGGCGAGTTCCTCGACGGCGTCGAAGAGGGACGGGGGGTAGGCGGGGCGGTTCGCCGCGTACTGGGCGGCGGCCGCGTTGAAGGAATGGGCCCTGGTGGCGTCCGGATACAGCGTCATACGGCCATGGTGGCCCGCGATGGTTGGCAGGGGCAGCGAATTTGTGGTGAGCGGGAGGCGTGCGGTGCGCCCCGCTCACGACTACGAACGGCGGCGCTTCTTGGAGGGGTTGCCCGCGCGGCGGACGGTGCGCGTCTCGTGCTGCTTGAGGGCGGCCTCGTACTCGTCGCGGTGGAGTGTCTCGCCGGGGGCCTCGGTGAGGGAGCGGAAGAAGTAGGCGAGGAGGGAGCCGACGAAGCCGATGGCGAGCAGGCCGCGCAGGGAGGCCTGGCGGTCGGGGTCGGGGCGCCGGTTGAAGGAGTCCCAGGTGTGGCGGAAGGCCAGCAGGCTGCAGACGGCGAACATGACGACGACCAGCGCGGTGACGAAGGCGCCGCTGTCGGCGATCTGGAGCCCCTGGTAGGCGAAGTCGAGGACGAGGCAGGCGGCCACGGCGGCGGCGAGGGAGCCGGTGGCTGCGCCGATGCGGCGGAAGGCGTAGCCCTTGTCGTGGTTCACCCAGGTCGTGCCGAAGAAGCGGATCGGTTCTGGGCGGGGACCGGTGGAGCCCGCCGGGGCTGCCGGGGTGCCGTTTTCGTCGCTCACGTGACGATTATGGCTCCGGGGCCTGGGCGGGCTCCCTCCGGGACCGGACGGGTCAGCCGCAGCGGGAGGCGACGTAGCCGTCGCTGCCGGTGTTGACGTAGGCGTCGGAGACGAACTCGCCGTTGTCTATGTTGTCCCAGATGTTCGAGGTGCCGTAGTAGCCGGACACGGTCGTGCCAGGGGTCTGACAGAAGATCGGCACCTTCGCGCCCTCGGGCAGAAGACGGACGATGCCGTACTGGGTGCCGGGGCCGCTGCGGACATTGAGACGGATGCCGGGGGCGACGTCGTAATAGCGCAGCGAGGCCGCGTCGGCGGTGGCCGCCGAGCCCAGCACCATGAGAAAGGCTCCGGCGGCACTGGCGAACAGGACGGATCTGCGTCTTCCGGATGTCATCGGGATCCTCTTCTGGAGAGTCAACCGCAGCGGGAGGCCACGTAGCCGTCGCTGCCGGTAAGGACGTAGGCGTCCGAGACGTACTCGCCGTCGTCGATGTTGTCCCAGATCTTCGAGGTGCCGTACGGACCGGTCACCGTGGTGCCCGGTGACTGGCAGAAGATCGGGACGTGGGAGCCCTCGGGCAGCACCCGCACGATCGTGAAGTTGGTGCCGGGGCCACTGCGGACGTTGAGTCGGACGCCGGGCGCGACCGGATACGTCTGTATGGTCGCGGCGGCCGCCACCTCGACGCCATCGGCTTCTTCGGCATGGTCAACAGACATGCAAACCTCCCCCGTTGAGCCCCATGACTGTCATGGGGCCCCATTGATTCCCCTAAAACACGCCATGAAACACATGTACGCAACTCGCACACGAAAGCCAGCACGCCGCCTCTGTCTCGTCCGAGGCATCGACTAGGCTCCGTGCGTCGCGCGCGCGAACGAACAGCACGGGGGTGGTCCCATGGCGCCTGAGCGCAACACCGGAGCGGGCGCGGAAGCGGAACTTCCCGAATACGCCGGCCACTACCGTCTTGAGTCATGCCTCGGATCGGGTGGCATGGGTGTCGTGCATCTGGCCCGCAGCACCTCCGGGATGAAGCTCGCGGTGAAGGTCGTCCACGCGGATTTCGCCAAGGACCCCGAGTTCAGGGGAAGGTTCCGACAGGAAGTGGCCGCCGCCCGACGGGTGAGCGGTGCCTTCACGGCCCCTGTCGTCGACGCCGATCCCGAGGCCGAACGCCCGTGGATGGCCACGCAGTTCATCCCGGGTCCGACGCTCTCCGAAGAGGTGAAGCGGAACGGCCCCATGCCTCCCGCCCAGCTGCGGCGGCTGATGGCCGGACTGGCCGAGGCACTGCGCGACATTCACCGGGTCGGCGTCGTGCACCGGGATCTGAAACCCAGCAACGTCCTGCTCGCCGAGGACGGGCCCAAGGTCATCGACTTCGGCATCTCTCGGCCAAAGGACAGCGAACTGCGCACCGAGACCGGGAAGTTGATCGGCACGCCGCCCTTCATGGCACCCGAGCAGTTCCGGCGGCCGCGAGAGGTGGGGCCGGCCGCCGACATCTTCGCGCTCGGATCCGTGATGGTGCACGCGGCGACGGGACGCGGGCCGTTCGACTCCGACAGCCCGTACATCGTTGCCTACCAGGTCGTCCACGACGAACCCGACCTGACCGACGTACCGGAGAACCTTGCGCCTCTGGTGCTGCGCTGCCTGGCCAAGGAACCCGAGGACCGGCCCACGCCCGACGAGCTGATGCGTGAACTGCGGTCCGTGGCGGCCTCGTACGACACGCAGGCCTTCATACCGGCGCAGCGGACCATCGACGTCCCGAGGCCCGAACGGCAGGCGGAAAGGAAACCCGAGCCCGGGAGTCGCCGGGGCAGAAAGGCACTCCTGGGGGCCGTCGCGCTCCTCCTGGTGGCCGGAGGCGCACTCGCCTCCATCCCCTGGCTCGGCAAGGGCAGCGAGAAGGCACCTGCTGCCGAATCGACCAGCACGGCGGCGCAGTTCGGCGAGTGGGCGGCGAAGCCCGTGGTCGCCGACGGAGGGATGCCCGACTGTGTCTTCGGCGCCGGGAAGCTGATCTGCGGACAGTCCGGTGTGGTCTTCGCCCTGGCACCCTCCGACGGTGCCCTGCTGTGGCGGCACTCGGTCGCCGCCACACCCAGAAGCGGGCCTCCGGCCCTTTCGGGCGGCCTCGTGCAGCCCCTGACGGACGACACCGGGCGGCTGGAAGCCCTCGACCCGGCCACGGGCAAGGCGCGTTGGCAGCGGAACATGACCGCGAACGACGGACTTCAACTCGCCGGCGGCATGCTTCTGCTCACCGGCTCCGACGGCACGGTCACCGCCGTCGACAGCGCTTCCGGCACGACGCAGTGGCGGCACCGGGTCCCCGGCCAGGGCACGCCCTACTTCGCCTCGTTCGCCGGTGATCGCCTGGCCTATGCGATCAGCACCCCGGGCGCCGGACCGGAAACCCGAGTCACCGCACTCGATCCGACGACCGGGGAGGTGCGCTGGAACGCGCTGTTGAAAGGGACCCTCAAGCCCGTCGGTTCCTCGGCCGGATCGGTCTACTTCCTCGTCGTGGACAACGCCAGCGGCGCCACGAAGGCGCTCGTCCGCTACGACCCCGAGTCGAAGTCGGTGCGCCGGATGGCCCTGCCCGTGCCCCGGTTCGGTGCCCGTGCTTCCGTACACGGGAATGTCGTCTACCTCTTGGCCTCCGGTGGTTCCCTCGAGGCTGTCGACATAGCCGCACGCAAGCGGTTGTGGCACCTCGAGACGTCCGTCAGCCGCGGTTCGGTACCCGCCGTCGACGCCGAGCATGTGTACCTCACGGCTGCCGACGGGCGTCTGCTGGCGGTGGACGCCCACAACGGAGCGCTCCTCGGGCAGACGCGGGCCCGGCTCGGGAAGAACTCGGACGAGGTGATGGCCGCCCTCCCCACCCCCGTCCTGACCCACAACCACGTCTTCGCCACCGCCCCCGACGGCACCGTCTTCGCTGTGGATGCGCGGGAGCCGTCGGGCTGGTGAGGCGGTGGGGGGCGTCGTGGGACGCGGAAGGGGCCGCCCCCGGCAGGGACGGCCCCGACAGCTTCAGTTACGGCAGCGTGCCTCAGCCCAGCTTCGACACGTCCCGCACCGCGCCCTTGTCCGCGCTCGTCGCCATCGCCGCGTAGGCCCGCAGGGCCGCTGAGACCTTGCGTTCGCGGGACTTGGGGGCGTAGACGCCGCCGAGGGCCTGTTCGCGGCGGGTGAGTTCCTCCGGGGAGACGAGGAGCTCGATCGTGCGGTTCGGGATGTCGATGCGGATGCGGTCGCCGTTCTCGACGAGGGCGATCGTGCCGCCGGACGCCGCCTCGGGCGAGGCGTGGCCGATGGACAGGCCCGACGTGCCGCCGGAGAAGCGGCCGTCGGTGATCAGGGCGCAGGTCTTGCCGAGGCCGCGGCCCTTCAGGAAGGACGTCGGGTAGAGCATCTCCTGCATGCCGGGGCCGCCCTTGGGGCCCTCGTAGCGGATGACGACCACGTCGCCGTCCGTGACCTGCTTGTTGAGGATCTTCTCGACGGCCTCTTCCTGCGACTCACAGACGACCGCCGGGCCCTCGAAGGTCCAGATGGACTCGTCGACGCCGGCCGTCTTCACCACGCAGCCGTCGACCGCCAGGTTGCCCTTGAGGACCGCGAGGCCGCCGTCCTTGGAGTACGCGTGCTCGACGGAGCGGATGCATCCCTCCGCCGCGTCCTCGTCCAGGGCCTCCCAGCGCTCGGACTGGGAGAAGGCCTCGGCGGAGCGGACGCAGCCGGGGGCCGCGTGCCACAGTTCGACCGCCTCGGGCGACGGGGAGCCGCCGCGCACGTCCCACGTCTTCAGCCAGTCGGCGAGGGACGGGCTGTGGACGGAGTGGACGTCCTCGTTGAGGAGGCCGCCGCGGTGCAGTTCGCCGAGGAGGGCGGGGATGCCGCCGGCGCGGTGCACGTCCTCCATGTAGTACGTGCGGGTCTTCGCGACGTTCGGGGCGACCTTGGCGAGGCAGGGCACGCGGCGCGAGACCGCGTCGATCTCGTTCAGGCCGAAGGGAACGCCCGCCTCCTGGGCCGCGGCCAGCAGGTGCAGGATCGTGTTGGTCGAGCCGCCCATCGCGATGTCCAGCGCCATCGCGTTCTCGAAGGCCGCGAAGGTGGCGACGGAGCGAGGCAGGACCGTGTCGTCGTCCTGCTCGTAGTAGCGGCGGGTGATGTCCATGACCGTCCGCGCGGCGTTGACGTACAGCTGCTTGCGGGCCGTGTGGGTGGCCAGGACCGAGCCGTTGCCGGGGAGGGAGAGGCCGATGGCCTCCGTCAGGCAGTTCATCGAGTTGGCGGTGAACATGCCGGAACAGGAGCCGCAGGTCGGACAGGCGTTCTCCTCGATACGGAGGATGTCCTCGTCCGAGATCTTGTCGTTGACGGCGTCGGAGATCGCGTCCACGAGGTCGAGCGTGCGGACCGTGCCGTCGACCAGCGTGGCGCGACCGGCCTCCATCGGGCCGCCGGAGACGAACACCGTCGGGATGTTCAGGCGCAGGGCCGCCATCAGCATGCCCGGCGTGATCTTGTCGCAGTTGGAGATGCAGACGAGGGCGTCGGCGCAGTGCGCCTCGACCATGTACTCGACCGAGTCCGCGATCAGGTCGCGGGAGGGCAGGGAGTACAGCATGCCGCCGTGGCCCATCGCGATGCCGTCGTCCACGGCGATCGTGTTGAACTCGCGCGGGATGCCACCCGCCTCGGTGATCGCCTCGCTGACGATGCGGCCGACCGGCGACAGGTGCGTGTGGCCCGGCACGAACTCGGTGAAGGAGTTGGCGATCGCGATGATCGGCTTGCGGCCGATGTCCGCACCGGGTACACCGGAGGCGCGCATAAGGGCGCGGGCGCCCGCCATGTTGCGGCCGTGGGTGACTGTGCGGGACCTCAGCTCGGGCATCGTCGCTCGCTCCTTCAGACAGATAGGGCTGCTAACGAGACTACGCCCGTCATCCAGGGGTCGGGACGCGGTGTCCGGAATGCGGGACGACCGTCTCGGTGGGCGCCGTCCGGGGTCGCACGGTCAGCTCCCGGTCAGATGTCCCTGCACCACCGGCGCCACCCGCGCGATCACCTGCTCCATGTCCGCCGAGGCCAGCGGCTCCAGCTTGATCACGTACCGCATCATCGCGCACCCCACCAGCTGCGCGGCCGCCAGTTCGGCGCGCAGCTCGGCGTCCGGCGCGTCCAGCTGGTCGGCGACGCGGCGCAGCAGCTGGGAGGCGACCAGGCGGCGGAAGACGGCGGCGGCGGTCTCGTTGTTGACGGCGGAGCGCAGGATCGCCAGCAGGGGCGTACGGGTCGTCGGGTTCTCCCAGACGCCGAAGATGAAGCGGGTCAGACGCTCCCCGACGCCGTCGAGCGGCCCGTCGGCCACCGCCTCGGGCGCGTTCAGCGCGGGCGCGAAGGCGACCTCGATGGCCTCCGCGAAGATCTGTTCCTTGGTGCCGAAGTAGTGGTGCACCAGCGCGGAGTCCACGCCGGCCGCCTTCGCGATCCCCCGTACGGACGTCTTGTCGTATCCCCGTTCGGAGAACTCCTCGCGGGCCACGGCCAGGATCCGGTCCCGGGTGTCGGCGGATTCGGTACGGGGGCGTCGTCCCCGGCGCCGGGAGGCGGTGTCGGTCACGGCCGGGGCACCTTCACCGCCGACGCGAGGTGCAGCCGCGTGAAGGCCAGCGCCTCCGCGAGGTCGGCCTCGCGTTCGACGCCTGACATGGCGCGCCGGGTGTTGACCTCGATGACGACATGGCCGTCGAAGCCGGTCAGTGCGAGCCGTTCCAGCAGCTCGGCGCAGGGCTGGGAGCCGCGGCCGGGAACCAGGTGCTCGTCCTTCGCCGACCCCTTGCCGTCGGCCAGGTGGACATGGCCCAGGCGGTCGCCCATGCGGTCGACCATGTGCATGGCGTCGGAGCGGGCCGTGGCGCTGTGACTGAGGTCGATCGTGAAGTGGCGATAGTCCTCCTTCGTCACGTCCCAGTCGGGGGCGTAGGCGAGCATCTCGCGGTCGCGGTAGCGCCAGGGGTACATGTTCTCGACGGCGAATCGCACGTCCGTCTCGTTCGCCATGCGCCAGATCCCGGTGACGAAGTCCCGCGCGTACTGGCGCTGCCAGCGGAACGGCGGGTGCACGACGACGGTGCTCGCGCCGAGCTTCTCGGCCGCCGCCCGGGCGCGCTGCAGCTTGACCCAGGGGTCGGTCGACCACACGCGCTGGGTGATGAGCAGACAGGGGGCGTGGACGGCCAGGATCGGGATGCGGTGGTAGTCGCTGAGTCTGCGCAGCGCCTCGATGTCCTGGCTGACCGGGTCGGTCCACACCATGACCTCGACTCCGTCGTACCCGAGGCGCGCGGCGATCTCGAAGGCCGTCGCCGTGGACTCCGGGTACACCGAGGCCGTGGACAGCGCGACCTTCGCATCCGGGATGCACACGACTGGCTCCGCCATGCGGACAGGGTACGGGGTGCGGGGGGTTGGGGGCCGGGTGCCTATTCGCCGTTGTGGTGTTCGCCACGGGCGGGTGCGGGTGATTTGTGGTTGCTCGCGCCGTTCGGCGCGCCCCTTGGGGGGCGCTACACGGACCCCATGTGATCGAGGCGACGCAGGATGACGCCCTCCCTGAGCGCCCAGGGGCAGATTTCCACGCTCTCCACGCCGAAGAGGTCCATCGCGCCCTCCGCCACCAGCGCGCCGGCGAGAAGCTGTTCCGCGCGCCCCTCCGACACTCCCGGCAACTCCGCCCGCTGAGCCGTGGGCATTGCCGCCAGCCGTGGCACCCACGCCTCCAGGGACTCGCGCTTCAGCTCTCGCTGGACGTACTGGCCCTCGGCCGATCGGGCCGCGCCGGCGATACGGGCCAGTTGCTTGAAGGTCTTGGACGTGGCGACCACGTGGTCGGGGGCGCCGAAGCGGCTGAACTCGCCCACGGTGCGGGCTATCTGGGCGCGGACATGGCGGCGCAGGGAGCGTATGGACTCCGCGTCCGGGGGGTCGCCGGGGAGCCAGCCCGCGGTGAGGCGGCCCGCGCCGAGGGGGAGGGAGACGGCCGCGTCGGGTTCCTCGTCGATGCCGTAGGCGATCTCCAGGGAGCCGCCGCCGATGTCCAGGACGAGCAGCTTGCCCGCGGACCAGCCGAACCAGCGGCGGGCCGCGAGGAACGTGAGCCGGGCCTCCTCCTCGCCGGTGAGGACCTGCAGCTCGACGCCGGTCTCGGCCTGCACGCGCGCGAGGACGTCATCGGCGTTGCCGGCCTCGCGCACCGCGGAGGTCGCGAAGGGCAGGAAGTCCTCGACGCCCTTGTCCTCGGCGGCCTGCAGACAGCCCTGGACGACGTCGATCAGTTTCTCGACACCCGCGGGGCCGATCGCTCCGCTGTCGTCGAGGAGTTGGGCGAGGCGCAGTTCCGCCTTGTGCGAGTGCGCGGGCAGCGGGCATGCGCCGGGGTGCGCATCCACCACCAGCAGATGCACCGTGTTCGATCCCACGTCGAGGACACCGAGTCTCATGTACGGAACGCTACTGCCACCTGGGCGGTCCTCCGTATTCCTTGGGGCTGCGGGGGCCGTACGCTGGTCCTGTGCCAAAGACGAAAAGGGCGAAGGACGACAAGTCCGCCAAGGGCTCTTCACAGGTGAAGCCGGCGAAGAAGTCGAAGCAGCTCCGGGAGGCCGACGAGAAGGGCCTCGACTTCCCGCGCGCGTGGGTGGAGTTCCCTGATCCGGCGGACGACGAGCAGGTCTTCCGGTGCGATCTGACATGGCTGACCTCTCGCTGGAACTGCGTCTTCGGCAGCGGCTGCCAGGGCATCCAGGCCGGCCGCGCGGACGACGGGTGCTGCACGTTGGGTGCCCACTTCTCCGACGAGAACGACGAGAAGCGCGTCGCCGAGCATGTGGCGAGGCTCACCCCGGACATCTGGCAGCACCACGACGAGGGGCTGCGGGGCGGCTGGGTCTCCGAGGACGAGGACGGCGACCGGCAGACCCGCCCCTACCAGGGTTCCTGCATCTTCCAGAACCGCCCCGGGTTCGCGGGCGGCGCGGGCTGCTCGCTGCACATCCTGGCCCTGAGGGAGGGCCGCGAGCCGCTGGAGACCAAGCCGGACGTGTGCTGGCAGCTGCCGATCCGGCGGACCTACGACTGGATCGACCGGCCCGACGACACGCGGGTGCTGCAGGTGTCGATCGGTGAGTACGACCGCCGGGGCTGGGGGCCTGGCGGCCATGACCTGCACTGGTGGTGCACGTCGGCGACCTCGGCGCACGGCGCGGGCGAGCCCGTGTACGTGTCGTACCGGGCGGAGCTGACCGAGCTGATGGGCAAGGCCGGCTACGACCGTCTGGTGGAGCTGTGCGAGCAGCGGCTGGCCTCGCAGCTGCCGTTGCTGGCGCCCCATCCCGCCGATCCCGTCGCCTGAGACCCTCGCCCTACGACACGGTCGGGCTCGGCGTGCCGCTGTCGGGCGGTGGCGTCGAGCCGCCCGGGTCGGACGGGGCGGAGCCGGTGGGTGTCGGAGTCGGGTCGGGGGACGAGGGCGGGTCGCTCGGCGGAGGGTCGGCGGGTGGCGTGCTCGTCGGGGTCGTATCGGGGCCGCCCGGGGGCGGGCCGCTGGGGCTGCCGTGGCCGGAGGGTCCGGGCGCGGTGCCGTACCCGCCGATGGAGACGACGGCGCCGGCCGGTGCGATCGCCACGCGCGCGCTCCAGGGGCCGGACGGCTCGCGCAGATGGTCGACGTACACCTTGATCGTCAACGTCTGGCCCGGCGCGAGGGTTCCCGAGGACCGGCTGAGGTAGAGCCAGGCGGCGCTCGTGCTCGCGGACCAGCGCACCGGCGCGGAACCGGTCGCGGCGAGGGTGACGAGGGTGGTGTCGCCGTCGTTGGCCGCCGACACGTCGAGGTGGCCCGCGTCCTTGCGGCCGGCGCCGGCGACGCTGATGACCTCCACGGACACATCGGGCTTGGCGTCCTTGCGGAAGCGGCTGTCGGGTCTGGTGCTGGCGTTCCCGGCGTTCTCGTAGCCGGAGCCGGCCGCCTCCCCGTCGAGGGTGCCGGGGCCGTGCGCCTCGCTGGCGGTGGCGGAGCGGCCGTCGGCGCCCTCGGCGTCGGGCGCGCCCCGGTAGGCGGCCCACAGGGCGATCACCGGGGCGGCGACGACGGTGGCGACGACGGTCGTGGTGACGGCACGCGCGCGCAGCCGGTCACGGCGGGCGGCGCGGTCCTTGGGGTCCATGGGGAAGCCGCGCCGATCGAAGCGCGGTACGGCGGCGCCACGCGCGCGTGCATGGTGCGCGAGCGCCATGTGCAGCTCCGCGCGCGGGGCCTCCAGGACGGGCAGCTCGGCCGGGGTGACCGTCGCGCCGGGCCAGCGGCCGGGGATCGCCCGCTCGGCGCCGCGACGGCAGCGCGGGCAGTCGTCGACGTGCCGGACGAGTTCCTTGCGCAGGGCGGAACTGAGCACGAGCTGCTGGTCGCCGGTGAGCCGGGCGACGCCGGGGCAGCCGCCGGTCTCCACGACGGCGAGCGCCGCGCGGGTGCGCTCCACCTCGCAGGCCGCGGCCGCCAGCAGCTCGCGGGCGGCCGCGGGATCCACGCCGATGACGGCGGCGACCTCGTGGGCGGCGAGTTGGTGGCGCACCGCGAGCTCCAGCGCCTCGCGCTGCTCCGGGGTGGTGCCGGCGGCCTCCGGCCAGGCGAGCAGGGCGAGTTCACGCCGGCGCTCCTCCTGGACCTCCTCGGCGACCGGCGGTTGCTGCGGCTCGGCGGCCGACCGGCCCGCCGCGTGCGTGCCCTGACGTTTCTGCTTGGCCTCGGCCAGCTTGCGCAGACACGCCCAGCGGGCCAGCGCGTACAGCCACGCCCGGCGGTCGGCGGCCGACTGCGGGCCGCGGCGCTTCTCGGCGAGCGCGAGGACGTCGCCGACGGCCTCGGTCGCGGTGTCGTGGTCGCACAGCACGGACAGGCAGTAGGTGAACAGCCCGTCCAGATACGGCTCGTAGCGCACGGGCGGCCGCTGCGCCAACGTGCGCGCCGCGGCACGGTCACGCACCTCCCGGCGCGCCCGGTGTGCGCCGGTGGTGCGGGTCGAGGTCTCCGGAGTGCTGCTCATCATCCGTGGACCGTAGGGGGCGGAGAGCAGGGCCTTCTGCCCCCTTGAACACATTTACTCCGTACGGGTGAAACGATCCCTCAATCGGGGACAGGAACGGTTCGTTCCGCGGCCGGCTCGGGCCGCGGCCGACTGGTTCGGCCGGGCGCGGGGGCTCGTCGGCGCCGTTCGCGGCACCGGGCGGACCCTCGTTGTCAGTGGCGGCGGTTACGGTTCTCGACATGGCTGCCCGTACCAAGACCACCAAGGACCGCCCGTCCTACCGCTGCACCGAGTGCGGCTGGCAGACGGCCAAGTGGCTCGGTCGCTGCCCCGAGTGCCAGGCGTGGGGGACGATCGAGGAGTACGGCGCGCCAGCGGTCCGTACGACGACACCGGGGCGCGTCACCACCTCCGCGGTGCCCATCGGCCAGGTCGACGGCCGCCAGGCCACGGCCCGCTCCACCGGCGTGCCCGAGCTGGACCGGGTGCTCGGGGGCGGTCTGGTGCCCGGCGCGGTGGTGCTGCTCGCGGGCGAACCCGGTGTGGGCAAGTCCACGCTCCTGCTGGACGTGGCGGCCAAGTCGGCGAGCGACGAGCACCGCACCCTCTACGTCACCGGTGAGGAGTCGGCGAGCCAGGTCCGGCTGCGCGCCGACCGCATCAAGGCCATCCACGACGATCTGTATCTCGCCGCCGAGACCGATCTCGCCGCCGTGCTCGGCCACTTGGACGCGGTGAAGCCCTCCCTGCTCATCCTCGACTCCGTGCAGACCGTCGCCTCCCCCGAGATCGACGGCGCCCCCGGTGGCATGGCGCAGGTGCGCGAGGTCGCCGGCGCGCTCATCCGCGCCTCCAAGGAGCGGGGCATGTCCACGCTGCTTGTGGGCCATGTCACCAAGGACGGTGCCATCGCGGGTCCCCGGCTCCTGGAACACCTCGTGGACGTCGTCCTGAACTTCGAGGGCGACCGGCACGCGCGTCTGCGCCTGGTGCGAGGCGTCAAGAACCGGTACGGCACCACGGACGAGGTCGGCTGCTTCGAGCTGCACGACGAGGGCATCACGGGCCTCGCCGACCCGAGCGGACTTTTCCTGACACGACGTGACGAACCGGTCCCGGGCACCTGTCTGACGGTCACCCTGGAGGGCCGCCGCCCCCTGGTCGCCGAGGTCCAGGCGCTCACCGTCGACTCGCAGATCCCCTCCCCCCGCCGCACCACCTCCGGCCTGGAGACCTCCCGTGTGTCGATGATGCTGGCCGTCCTGGAGCAGCGGGGCCGGATCAGCGCACTCGGCAAGCGGGACATCTACTCCGCGACGGTCGGCGGTGTGAAGTTGTCCGAGCCCGCCGCCGACCTCGCGATCGCCCTCGCGCTGGCCTCCGCCGCCAGTGACACCCCGCTGCCGAAGAACCTCGTCGCGATCGGCGAGGTGGGCCTCGCGGGCGAGGTCAGACGGGTCACGGGCGTCCAGCGCCGGCTCGCCGAGGCACACCGTCTGGGCTTCACGCACGCTCTGGTGCCGGGCGATCCGGGCAAGATCCCGACGGGCATGAAGGTCCTGGAAGTGGCGGACATAGGGGACGCCCTGAGGGTCCTTCCCCGCTCTCGTCGCCGAGAGGCCCCACGGGACGAGGAGGACCGCCGGTAGACTTTGCCCAGGTCTCGCCCGCCCGTACGAACAGAATGTGCGACACGGGGGCGCCCCAGAACCTGCGACCGGAGGAGTGCAGTGGCAGCCAACGACCGGGCGGCAGCTCCCGGAAAGTCCGGCGGGAGCTCCGGTGCCGATGGCCTGATGCGCGCCTCTCTGAGCGCCGTGGCACCCGGCACGGCGATGCGTGACGGCCTGGAGCGCGTGCTCCGCGGCAACACCGGCGGACTCATCGTGCTGGGCTTCGACAAGACCGTCGAAGCCATGTGTACGGGCGGTTTCGTGCTGGACGTGGAGTTCACGGCGACGCGCCTGCGTGAGCTGTGCAAGCTCGACGGCGGCATCGTGATCTCCTCCGACCTGTCGAAGATCCTCCGGGCGGGCGTGCAGTTCGTGCCGGACGCGACGATCCCGACGGAGGAGACCGGCACCCGGCACCGCACGGCGGACCGCATCTCCAAGCAGGTCGGCTTCCCCGTGGTCTCCGTCTCCCAGTCGATGCGGCTGATCGCGCTGTACGTCGACGGGCAGCGCCGCGTCCTGGAGGACTCGGCGGCGATCCTGTCCCGCGCCAACCAGGCGCTCGCGACCCTGGAGCGCTACAAGCTCCGGCTGGACGAGGTGGCGGGCACGCTCTCGGCGCTGGAGATCGAGGACCTGGTGACGGTCCGCGATGTCTCCGCCGTCGCCCAGCGTCTGGAGATGGTCCGCCGCATCGCCACCGAAATCGCCGAGTACGTGGTCGAACTGGGCACCGACGGGCGTCTCCTGGCCCTCCAGCTGGACGAGTTGATCGCCGGCGTGGAGCCCGAGCGCGAGCTGGTCGTGCGCGACTACGTCCCCGAGCCCACCGCGAAGCGCTCCCGCACGGTCGACGAGGCGCTGTACGAACTCGACGCCCTCAGCCACGCCGAGCTGCTCGAACTGCCCACCGTGGCAAGGGCGTTGGGCTACACCGGCTCACCCGAGGCGTTGGACTCGGCGGTCTCCCCGCGCGGCTTCCGCCTGCTCGCCAAGGTCCCCCGCCTGCCCGGCGCCATCATCGACCGGCTGGTGGAACACTTCGGCGGCCTCCAGAAGCTCCTCGCGGCAAGCGTCGACGACCTGCAGACCGTGGACGGCGTGGGCGAGGCCCGGGCCCGCAGCGTCCGCGAGGGCCTGTCCCGCCTGGCGGAGAGCTCGATCCTGGAACGGTACGTGTAGCCCCGGCCCCACCCGCGGCAACGTGAAGACCGTGTTCCGCGTGAGCCGCGACACCAGCGTCCCGGGTACCGCGGTCCATTCCATCGACGTCGCGGACACCCTCAACGAGTTCGTGGCCGCGGCCCGGCCTCAGTCGTCGTTCAGGACGAACGAGGTCTGCTGCTTGCCGAACCCGGCCGCCGTCAGCTCCACCAGGTACGTCCCCGCACCGGCCGAACCCGCGGGCGGGGTCGCGCAGTTGGGGGCGCTCGGCTTGCGGTCCCACTTGACGGTGTAGGTGATGCTGCTGCCGGCCGGTGCGCGGAAGAGCAGGCTGCCGGAGGTCCTGGGGCAGTCGGCGGAGGACCAGTAGTCGTCGCCGCTGTCCGACTGCGAGATCGTCAACACCGCGCTCTTCGGCCCGAGATCCACCTTGCAGTCCTGCCCGGAGACGTTCCTCGCGGTCAGCAGGAGTGTGGGCGTGGCACCCGGACCGTAGGTGTTGTGCAGGCTGCGCACGCTCAACCGGACCGCGCTCGCCGTGCAGTCGGGCAGCGTGGAGCCCGCCGGAATCGTGTCTCCCTGACTCACCCCTGCCCCGGCACCCGAGCCGCCGGCACCGCCGCCGGACCCCTCCGTACCACCGGACCCACCGGCACCACCCGCGGACCCGGCACCGGACCCGCCGTCCGAGCCCGATCCCGAACTCCCTCCGGAGTCCGAACCGCTGGATCCCGAACCGCCCGAATCGTCCCGCCCGCCGGGCGCCTGGCTGATCGCGGGACCCGAACTCGACGGTCCCGCCGTGATGGTGGGCGCGGGCGTCCTGCCCTTCGAGCCGTCGTCCTTCTTGCCGCCCCCGCCGCCCGACGTCACGATCCAGGTGATCAGCAGCGCCAACAGGGCTAGAACGGACAGCAGTACGACCCTCCGGCGCCAGTAGATGGTGGAGGGAAGCGGCCCGACAGGATTGCGCAGAGATCCCACGGCGCAAACTGTACGAGAGATCGGCGCGTTCGCTTGCCCCACCCGCCGCCACTACGTCAACTTTTCCGGATCATCATCCCGGAATCGGCGACCCACCCACCGGCGCCGGGCAAAGCCGCCCAACCGTCGCGGGCCGTGGCAGGATCAGAAGGCCATGACTGCGCTCACGAACACCCCCGAGACCCAAGCCCCCCACACCGCACTGCACTCCCCCGTCATCGACTGGTTCGACGAACACGCCCGCGACCTGCCGTGGCGCCGCCCGGAGGCCGGCCCCTGGGGCGTGATGGTCAGCGAGTTCATGCTGCAGCAGACCCCGGTCAGCCGCGTCCTGCCGGTCTACGAGCAGTGGCTGGCCCGCTGGCCGCGCCCCGCCGACCTGGCTCAGGAGGCCCCCGGCGAGGCCGTCCGCGCCTGGGGCCGGCTCGGCTACCCGCGCCGCGCCCTGCGGCTGCACGGCGCCGCGGTCGCCATAGCGGAACGGCACGGCGGCGACGTACCCACCGATCACGCGCAGCTGCTCGCGCTGCCCGGCATCGGCGAGTACACGGCCGCGGCCGTCGCCTCCTTCGCGTACGGGCAGCGGCACGCGGTGCTCGACACCAACGTCCGCCGGGTCTTCGCACGCGCCGTCACCGGCGTCCAGTACCCGCCGAACGCCACCACCGCCGCCGAACGCAAACTGGCCCGCGCCCTGTTGCCCGAGGACGAGGCGATCGCCTCGCGCTGGGCCGCCGCCTCCATGGAGCTCGGCGCGCTGGTGTGCACCGCGAAGAACGAGTCCTGTCACCGCTGCCCGATCGCCGCGCAGTGCGCCTGGCGGCTCGCGGGCAAGCCGGAGCACGAGGGACCGGCGCGCAAGGGGCAGACGTACGCCGGTACCGACCGCCAGGTGCGCGGCAAGCTGCTGGCCGTGCTGCGCGAGGCCCACGCGCCCGTCCCGCAGGCGGTGCTGGACCGGGTGTGGCACGAGCCGGTGCAGCGGGCACGGGCGCTGGACGGGCTCGTCGCGGACGGACTCGTGGAGCCCCTTCCCGGTGGTTTGTATCGGCTGCCGTTGACGTAACCCGCCGTAACTTCACAGCCGCCGCGGGATCAAATCGGTCGATAGCTCCATCAACTGGTGCGCCCCTTTACCCCGTTCCTACGTTCGTTACACAACCGACGTACAGCCGATTGCCAGCCGAGTGCTGGCTCGGACAGCGCCGTGACAACGCCTCCGTAGCTTCATTCCCACGAAGGACACCGTCGGCGAGGGGCCGCGCGGTAACGGGGATTCAGGAGGCGGTTCGACATGGCGCAGGGCGAGGTGCTCGAGTTCGAGGAGTACGTCCGCACCCGGCAGGACGCGCTGTTGCGCAGTGCTCGCCGGCTGGTCCCGGACCCGACGGACGCCCAGGACCTCCTCCAGACGGCGCTGGTGCGGACGTACGGCCGCTGGGAGGGCATCGCGGACAAGCGGCTCGCGGACGCCTACCTGCGCCGGGTGATGATCAACACCCGTACGGAGTGGTGGCGGGCGCGCAAGCTGGAGGAGGTCCCGACCGAGCAGCTGCCGGACGCGTCCGTGGACGACGCCACGGAGCAGCACGCGGACCGCGCGCTTCTTATGGACATCATGAAAGTTCTCGCGCCGAAACAGCGCAGTGTTGTCGTACTGCGACACTGGGAGCAGATGTCCACGGAGGAGACGGCCGCCGCCCTCGGCATGTCGGCCGGAACGGTCAAGAGCACGCTGCACCGGGCGCTCGCCCGGCTCCGCGAGGAGCTGGAGAGCCGTGACCTGGACGCACGCGCGCTGGAGCGTGAGGAGCGGGAGCGTTGCACGGCGGCCTGACCGGCACGGGGCGGTCCACCCCGGACCGGGCAACCCTGCAGGCGGCGTTCACGGCGGTGGCCGTGCTCGCCGCCCTCGGCCTTTTCGCCTCCGGCTGCGCCACCGGCGGCACCGGCGCGCGCGACGAGGGCCCGGCGCACGCCGACTCGGTGGCCGGCGCCGCGGCCACGCCCACACCCGCCCCCGCTCCCTCCCGGACCGCGCGCGTGGACGCGGTCAAGCTGGTCAAGGACGATCCGCAGGTCTCGGCGGAGGTCAAGCGCGAGCTGAAGCCGTGCGTGGCCGACGAGTACCCGGTCGACGTGTCGTACGGAGAACTGACCGGAGGCCCTTCGGACGACGTCGTGGTGAATGTGCTGACCTGCAGTGACGCCGTGGGGGTCGGCTCATATGTGTATCGCGAGCAGGACGGTCGGTACGAGAATGTGTTCCAGGCCGAGGAACCTCCGGTCTACGCGGAAATAGACCGCGGCGACCTGGTGGTGACCAAACAGGTGTACGAGAAGGGTGACCCGGTGTCGAGTCCGTCCGGCGAGAACGTGATCACGTATCGCTGGGCCGCGGGCCGCTTCACCGAGGAGTACCGCACGCACAACGACTACAGCAACGCCGTCGGGAGCGGCGCCTCGCCGTCGAAGTGACGCTCGTGAACCGTTCGGCCCGCTCGGGACGATCCACCAGCAGTACGTACGCCACGACCGACACGAGAACTGAGAGCACCGGGATGGCAGACCAGACCCACGTCCTTTTCGTCGAGGACGACGACGTCATCCGCGAGGCCACCCAGCTCGCCCTCGAGCGGGACGGCTTCGCGGTCACCGCGATGCCCGACGGCCTGTCGGGCCTGGAGGCGTTCCGGGCGGACCAGCCCGACATCGCGCTGCTCGACGTCATGGTGCCCGGCCTCGACGGCGTCAGCCTGTGCCGCCGTATCCGCGACGAGTCGACCGTGCCGGTGATCATGCTGTCGGCGCGGGCCGACTCCATCGACGTGGTCCTGGGCCTGGAGGCGGGCGCCGACGACTATGTGACCAAGCCCTTCGACGGAGCGGTCCTGGTCGCGCGCATACGCGCGGTGCTGCGGCGCTTCGGGCACGCCGGCGGCGGGGACAGGGGCGACGACCACGCCCCCGCGGTCTCCGGCGGGGTGCTGACCTTCGGCGAACTGGAGATCGACACCGAGGGCATGGAGGTGCGCCGGGCCGGGCAGCCGGTGGGGCTGACCCCGACCGAGATGCGGCTGCTGCTGGAGTTCTCCTCCGCGCCGGGCACGGTCCTGTCGCGCGACAAGCTGCTGGAGCGGGTGTGGGACTACGGCTGGGGCGGGGACACACGGGTGGTGGACGTCCATGTGCAGCGGTTGCGTACGAAGATCGGCCAGGACCGGATCGAGACGGTCCGCGGCTTCGGCTACAAGTTGAAGGCCTGAGCGGGGACGTCGAGGACATGCGGGGGATATTCCGGAACCCGGGGACGGGCGACGACACGGGCGGTGTCCGTGCGAGGCTGCGCTGGGACCTCAGTACAGGGCTGCGCTGGAAACTCAGCGCGGCCATCGCGCTGGTCGGGGCGCTGGTCGCGGTCGCGCTGAGCCTGGTCGTGCACAACGCGGCCCGGGTCTCGATGCTGGACAACGCGCGCGACCTGGCGGACGAGCGGCTCCAGATCGCCCAGCGCAGCTACGAGCTGTCCGGTCGGGTGAACTTCCCCAACGTCCAGCAGGACGCCCCGGACCTGCCGTCGCTGCTTCGGGAGAAGGTCGAGCAGGGGCGCCGGGCGACCTATGTCACCGACCGGCGCAACGGCGTTCCGGACATCTGGGCGGCCGTGCCGGTCAAGGGCGGGCATGTGCTGTCGCTGCACACCGGGTGGACCGACCGCAGCACGGACATCCTCAACGACCTCGACCAGGCCCTGGTCATCGGCTCCATCGCGGTCGTCCTCGGCGGCAGCGCGCTCGGAGTGCTCATCGGCGGACAGCTCTCGCGGCGGCTGCGCAAGGCGGCGGCCGCGGCCAACCAGGTCGCCAGGGGTGAGCCGGACGTCCGGGTGCGGGACGCGATCGGCGGGGTCGTACGGGACGAGACCGACGACCTCGCGAGCGCGGTGGACGCCATGGCGGACGCGCTGCAGCAGCGGCTGGAGGCGGAGCGCCGGGTGACCGCCGACATCGCGCACGAGCTGCGCACTCCGGTGACGGGTCTGCTCACCGCGGCCGAACTCCTCCCGCCCGGCCGTCCGACCGAGCTGGTCCTGGACCGGGCGAAGGCCATGCGCACGCTCGTCGAGGACGTCCTGGAGGTGGCCCGGCTCGACGGGGCCTCCGAGCGGGCCGAGCTGCAGGACCTGATGCTCGGCGAGTTCATCGCCCGGCGGGTGGCGGCCAAGGACCCGGACGTCGAGGTGCGGGTGGTGCACGAGTCGATGGTCACGACCGACCCGCGCCGACTGGAGCGGGTCCTGTTCAACCTGCTCGCCAACGCCGCCCGGCACGGCAAGCCCCCCATCCAGGTCACCGTCGAGGGCCGCGTCATCCGCGTGCGCGACCACGGGCCCGGTTTCCCCGCCGACCTGCTCGCGGAGGGCCCGAGCCGCTTCCGCACGGGCAGCGCCGACCGCGCCGGGCACGGGCACGGGCTGGGGCTGACCATCGCGGCGGGCCAGGCCCGGGTCCTGGGCGCCCGCCTGACCTTCCGCAACGTCCGCCCTGCGGGCGCCCCGGCCCACGTCCCGGCGGAGGGCGCCGTGGCAGTCCTCTGGCTCCCGGAACACGCACCGACGAACACGGGCAGCTATCCGGTGCTGCCGTAGGTCAGGGCCCCGTCCCGGTCCAGCACCCGGGGTCCCGCTGACCGTCCTCTCACGTCCCGGCGACCAGCAGCTCCTCCCCGCGTGACGGACGTACCCCGTCCGTCCGGTCCGCGAAGTACCGCTTCTCCAGCTCCGCCGCCGACACGTGCCGGGTCTCCCGGAAGCCCGCCTCGCGGGCCAGCGCGAGGATCTGCTCGGGTTTGTAGAAGGTGAGGAACGGCGTGCCGGCCGCCCGGGCCCCCTTCATCGCCACCCGGAGCTGTGCCTGCTGATCGGGCTCGACGTCCTCGACGGGCCGCAGGAAGGTCGTGACGAGGACCGACCCCGGGGCGAGCCCGGCGACGAGACGGAACATGGCGGCGATCGCCTTCTCGCTGAGGTACATGGTGACGCCGGCCGAGGCCACCACCGCCGGCCGCCCCGGATCGAACCCGGCCTCGCGCAACCGCCCCCACCAGTCCCCCTCGAAGTCGACGGGCACGAAGTACAGCCACTCCGGGACGTCGAGACCGAGCTCCGCCAGCCGCTGCCGCTTCCAGGCCTGGGGACCGGGCTGGTCGACCTCGAAGACCCGCAGCCCGTACCGGGTGGCGACCTCCGCCCGGCGCTGGGCGAACGTGTCCAGCCCGGCGCCGAGGACGACGTACTGACCGACCCCGTCCGCCGCCCGCTCCTCGACCAGGTCCTCCACGAACCGGGCCCGGGCCACGATCGACGCCCGGGTACGGCGCGTGGCGTCGACGTCCATGTCGGGCCGCTCCCGCCACCCGTCCCCCGGATCCGCGATCCGCAGCCCGACCTCGTCCTCGACGACGTGCGGCGGCGCGTCGGCCCGCAAGTGCAGGGCCCGCCACAGCGCGACCCGCACGGCGGTGTGCTCCGGCGCCCGCTCCTCGGCACTCACCCGAAGTCCTTCGAGAAGTCGAGCTCCTCGCTGCGCTCGGTCAGCGAGTACCAGTTGCCGCTGTCGTCACGGAAGACCGCCTCGATGCCGTACGGCCGCTCCTGCGGCGCCTGGAGGAACTCGACGCCCCTCGCCCTGAAGGTCTCGTAGTCACCGCGGCAGTCGTCGGTACGGAACGCCCCCGCCCCCAGCACCCCCTTGCTGACGAGCTTCTTCAGCGCCTCGGCCGACTCCGGGTCGAGCCCCGGCCCGTCGAGGCTCATCAGGGCGAGCTCGACGCCCGGCTGGTCCTTGGCGCCGACGGTGATCCACCTCATGTCCCCCATGGAGACGTCACCCCGGACCTCGAAGTCCAGCTTCTCGGTGAAGAAGGCCTTGGTGCGCTGCTGGTCGAACGTCCACACGGTGCTGATGCCCAGACCAAGAATCATGGCTCCACGGTAGGCAGCACGGGCTTCAGCGCGCTTCTCCGGTATTGCTGTTCCGCGCCTCTTCCGAGTCGCTGTCCCGCGCCTCCCCGAAGGCGCCGTTCGGCCGCGGGAAGCCGCCCGCCCACAGCATCGCGTAACACCCGGGTATGAGCGCGGCTCCCCGGCCCACGTGCCTGGTCCGGTACGCGCTCGGGGTCAGCCCCGTACGGGCCTTGAACCGTGCAGAGAACGTCCCGAGGCTGCTGAAGCCGACCAGATGGCAGATCTCCGTGACGCTCAGATCGGCGCTCCGCAGCATCTCCCCGGCCCGCTCGAGGCGCCGGTGGGTCAAATACCGACCCGGCGTCTGTCCGTACGCCGCCTTGAAGGCCCGTACGAAGTGATACCGCGAATACCCGGCATGCGAGGCCACCCCCTCCAGATCCAGCTCCGGATCGGCCCAGTCCCGATCCATGACGTCCTTGGCCAGCCGCAACTGGCGCAGCCTGTCCATGCACCCGATGGTGGCACGCGGCACTGACAACGGCCCCCACGGCCGCGGGCGGGCATGAGGAAGGCCCCCGGGGCGGACACCATCCGGGGGCCTTCGACTCGCTGTCGGATCAGACGGCCTCGACGACCTGCGGCTGCACCGCGGCTCCCTCGTCCGAACCCTCCGGCTTCGGCCCCGCTCCCCGCAGCGCGACCTCCTTCACGAACACCGCCGCGATCAGCGCGACCACGGCCACCACGGAGCCGAGCAGGAACGCCCAGTGGATGCCCGCGGACACCGCGTGCTGGTACGCCTCGCGGGCCACCGCCGGCAGCTTCGCCAGGCTCTTGGCGTCCAGCGACGCCGACTTCTCGGTGATCTTCGCGCCCAGGGACCCGGCCCGCTCGGCCATCACGTGCTGGACCCGGTTGTTGAACAGCGCGCCCATGATCGCGACGCCGAAGGACGAGCCGAGCGTCCGGAACAGGGTGGTCGAGGAGGACGCCACGCCCATGTCCTTCATCTCGACGCTGTTCTGCGCGACCAGCATGGTGACCTGCATCAGGCAGCCCATGCCCAGACCGACTACCGCCATGAACACACCGGAGGTGAACCGCGAGGTGCCGGTGTCCATGGTGGACAGCAGGTACAGCCCGACGATCATCAGGGCGCTGCCGACGACCGGGAAGATCTTGTAGCGACCGGTGTTGGTGGTCACGCGCCCGGCCACCATGGAGGTGACCAGCATCGCGCCGAGCATCGGCAGCAGGAGCAGACCGGAGTTGGTCGCGGAGGCACCCTGCACCGACTGCTGGTACAGCGGCAGGTACAGCGTGGCGCCGAACATCACGAAACCGGTGATGAAGCCGATGATCGACATCAGCGTGAAGTTGCGGTTGCGGAAGATGTGCAGCGGTACGACCGGCTCGGCGGCCTTGGTCTGCCAGAACACGAACCCGATCAGCGCGGCCACACCGATGCCGATCAGCTCCATGATCCGCGCGGAGGTCCAGGAGTACTCGGAGCCGCCCCAGGTGGTGACGAGGACGATGGCCGTGATGCCGACCGTCAACAGGACCACGCCGAGGTAGTCGATGCCGGCCTTGGACCGCTTCTTCGGCAGGTGCAGCACCGCGCTGATCAGACCGAGCGCGACCACGCCGAGAGGCAGGTTGATGTAGAACGCCCAGCGCCAGCCCCAGTTGTCGGTGATGGTGCCGCCGACCAGCGGTCCGCCGATCATCGCGATGGCCATGACGCCGGCCATCATGCCCTGGTACTTGCCCCGCTCCCGCGGCGGGATCAGGTCACCGATGATCGCCATGACGCCGACCATCAGACCGCCGGCGCCCAGGCCCTGCACGGCCCGGAAGCCGATCAGCTCGCCCATGTTCTGCGCCATGCCGCTGAGCGCCGAGCCGATCAGGAAGATCACGATCGAGGTCATGAACGTGGTCTTGCGCCCGAACATGTCGCCGAGCTTGCCCCAGACCGGAGTGGCCGCAGCGGTGGCCAGCGTGTACGCCGTCACCACCCACGACAGGTGCTCGAGTCCGCCGAGCTCGCCCACGATGGTCGGCATCGCGGTGCCGACGATCATGTTGTCGAGCATCGCCAGCATCATGGTGATCATGAGTGCGAGCAGCACCACGCGTACGCTCTTCGGCTGTTTCTCCGGCTTGGTCTCGACCGTCTCTGTGTCCGCCATCATGCCCACTCCCCTATACGTACTGCGGTACTTCCCCCCGACCGGCCACTTACTTGCCGCCCGGCTAGTTGACTACACTGAGGAAGGTAGACGCGTAACTAGCCGGGCGTCAAGTAAGTTCACTAGTCGGGCGGCAAGTAAGTCAGCAGGGGGCGTGAGGAGCGCGACAATGGGCGGCACGATGGACGGCACCAAGCGGCAGCGCCGCGGAGACACTCGCCAGCGCATCCAGGACGTGGCGCTCGAACTCTTCGCCGAACAGGGCTATGAGAAGACCTCGCTGCGCGAGATCGCCGAGCGCTTGGACGTCACCAAGGCGGCGCTGTACTACCACTTCAAGACGAAGGAAGAGATCCTCGTCAGCATCTTCGAGGACCTCTCCCAGCCCATCGAGGACCTGATCGAATGGGGCAAGGGGCAGCCGCACACGCTGGAGACCAAGCAGGAAATCATCCACCGGTATCACGAGGCGCTGTCCGAGGCCCGCCCGCTCTTCCGCTTCATGCAGGAGAACCAGGGGACGGTGAAGGAACTGCGCATCGGCGAGATGTTCCGCCACCGGATGATGGGGATGCGGGACATCCTCGTCGATCCGGACGCCTCCCTCGCGGACCAGGTTCGCTGCGTCAGCGCGGTCTTCACGATGCACGCCGGGATGTTCGCGCTCAACGACCTGCCGGGCACCGACGAGGAGAAGAACCAGGCGGTACGGGAGGTCGCGTGGGACCTGGTGGCCCAGGCCCACGCGGGTACGCACCCGCCGGTGGAGGCCTCTTAGAGGCTGAGCCCCTTGGCCCGCAGGAACGCCACCGGGTCGATCGCCGAGCCGTAGTCGGCGGTCCTGCGGATCTCGAAGTGCAGGTGCGGGCCGGTGGAGTTGCCGGTGTTGCCGGACCGGGCTATGTGCTGGCCGGTGCGGACGATCTGGCCGACCTTGACGTCGATGCGGGACAGGTGGGCGTACTGCGAGTAGGTGCCGTTGCCGTGCTTGATCACGATGGCGTTGCCGTACGCGGGTCCATCACCGGCGCCGTTGCCGCCGGCCTTGACCACGGTGCCGCCGTGCGCGGCGACGACGTCGGTGCCGCTGGGGACGGCGAAGTCCTGCCCGCTGTGCTTGGCCTGCCAGTGGCTGCCCGCCTGGGCGAACTTCGCGGACAGCGTGTACTTGCGCACCGGGTGGACCCAGGAGGCCGCCTTCTTCGCGGCAGCGGCCTTCTTGGCCGCGGCCGCCTTGGCCTTGGCCTTGGCGGCGGCCTTCTCCTTGGCCGCGGCCTTGGCGGCGGCGACCTCGGCGGTCTTGGCGGCCTTGGCCTGCGCGGCGGCCTGGGCCTGGACGGCACTCGCGGCGCTGGAGGCGGCCGTGGTGTCGGCGGCGACCGCGACTCCGGCCCCCAGCACGACCGACGCCCCGAGTCCGGCGGCCAGGACGGCCGCACGGGTGCGCAGCGGGGACGTACGGGAAGAACGGAACGGGACACGCAGGGACATCGAAACCTCGGGGGGGTCGGCGACAGAGAAAACCACCCGGCGCACGACGTCCGCCGGATGGGCCATCCCTTGGTAACCCGGACCCCCACAAAGCCCAAAACAGGGCATCTACGGCGTTCTCTAGTAATGGCTGGCGAAAATCACATTCCACGCCCGAGTGAAAGCGATGACATCCCACTATGAGCGCTAGTAACGGACAAATCGCCTGTGCCTCAAGTCACCGGCCGCCACCACAAGGCCTGACGGAAATCCCTGCCCCATGTGACGCACATCTCTGGCCACTTACCGGCCAGTAACCCTACGGTTCCCCTCGCGCCACCCTCGCCCTCGAACATGCACAGGACAACGACATACGGACGCGAGAGGACCCCCCCCATGACAAGACGACGCCCCTGGGCGCGCCGCACCGCTGTCATCGCAGTCTCCGCCTCGGCCCTGGTGGCGCTCGGCGCTCCCGCCAACGCGGCCACGAGCACCGCGAAGGTCGACTACGCCACCTGGCAGAAGGACTGCCAGACCGTGATGGACCAGGCACTGACCTACATCCAGCAGCGCGTCGCCGCGGCCGCGTCCGGCGAGAAGCAGGCGATCGTCTTCGACATCGACAACACCACGCTGGAGACCGACTTCGGCTTCAGCTACCCGCAGCCGGCCAACAAGCCGGTCCTGAACGTCGCGAAGTACGCCCAGGAGCACGGCGTCTCCCTGTTCTTCGTCACGGCCCGCCCCGGCATCATCGCCGTGCCCACCGAGTACAACCTCGACTACGACGGCTACCAGGTCTCCGGCCTCTACGTCCGCGGCTTCTTCGACCTCTTCAAGGACGTCGCCGCCTACAAGACCGCCCAGCGCGTCGACATCGAGAACAAGGGCTACGACATCATCGCCAACATCGGCAACAGCGCCACCGACCTCTCGGGCGGCCACGCCGACAAAACCTTCAAACTCCCGGACTACGACGGCCAGTTGTCGTAGCCGCCGCATTCTCGGGCAAGCAAAAGGGGCCGGTGCCCGAAAGCACCGGCCCCTTGGGGCGTCGCCGTGAGGCTTACGCCTCCTTGCTCAGGTTCGGACCGGCTCCGCCGGCCGCCTGCTCGATCGGCGGGACGTCCGGCAGGGCCGACTTCTCCTCGCCGCGGAAGGTGAAGGTCTTGGTCTCGCCCTCGCCCTCCGTGTCCACGACCACGATGTGACCGGGGCGCAGCTCGCCGAAGAGGATCTTCTCCGAGAGGGTGTCCTCGATCTCGCGCTGGATGGTGCGGCGCAGCGGCCGGGCACCCAGTACGGGGTCGTAACCCTTCTGGGAGAGCAGCTCCTTGGCGGACTGGGAGAGCTCGATGCCCATGTCCCGGTCCTTGAGGCGCTCGTCCACCTTGCTGATCATCAGGTCGACGATCGCGAGGATGTCGGTCTGGGTCAGCTGCGGGAAGACGACCACGTCGTCGACGCGGTTGAGGAACTCGGGCCGGAAGTGCTGCTTGAGCTCGTCCTGGACCTTGTTCTTCATGCGCTCGTAGTTGGTCTTCGTGTCACCCGAGGCCGCGAAGCCCAGGTTGAAGCCCTTGGAGATGTCCCGGGTGCCGAGGTTGGTCGTCATGATGATGACCGTGTTCTTGAAGTCCACGACCCGGCCCTGGGAGTCGGTCAGGCGACCGTCCTCCAGGATCTGCAGCAGCGAGTTGAAGATGTCCGGGTGGGCCTTCTCGACCTCGTCGAAGAGGACGACGGAGAACGGCTTGCGGCGGACCTTCTCGGTCAGCTGGCCGCCCTCTTCGTAGCCCACGTAGCCGGGGGGCGAACCGAAGAGACGCGACACCGTGTGCTTCTCGCTGAACTCCGACATGTCGAGGGAGATCAGCGCGTCCTCGTCACCGAAGAGGAACTCGGCGAGCGCCTTGGACAGCTCGGTCTTACCGACACCGGACGGGCCGGCGAAGATGAACGAACCACCGGGACGCTTCGGGTCCTTCAGACCCGCACGCGTACGACGGATCGCCTTCGACAGCGCCTTGACGGCGTCGACCTGGCCGATGACCCGCTTGTGGAGCTCGTCCTCCATGCGCAGCAGACGCGAGGACTCCTCCTCGGTCAGCTTGAAGACCGGGATGCCGGTGGCGGTGGCGAGGACCTCGGCGATCAGCTCGCCGTCGACCTCGGCGACGACGTCCATGTCGCCGGCCTTCCACTCCTTCTCCCGCTTGGCCTTCGCGGCCAGGAGCTGCTTCTCCTTGTCGCGCAGGGAGGCGGCCTTCTCGAAGTCCTGCGAGTCGATCGCGGACTCCTTGTCCCGGCGCACACCGGCGATCTTCTCGTCGAACTCACGCAGGTCCGGCGGAGCCGTCATCCTGCGGATGCGCATCCGGGAACCGGCCTCGTCGATCAGGTCGATCGCCTTGTCCGGCAGGAAGCGGTCCGAGATGTAGCGGTCGGCCAGGGTGGCCGCCTGGACCAGCGCCTCGTCCGTGATGGAGACGCGGTGGTGGGCCTCGTACCGGTCACGGAGACCCTTGAGGATCTCGATCGTGTGCGGCAGGGACGGCTCCGCGACCTGGATGGGCTGGAAGCGGCGCTCAAGAGCCGCGTCCTTCTCCAGGTGCTTGCGGTACTCGTCCAGCGTGGTCGCGCCGATGGTCTGCAGCTCACCGCGGGCCAGCATCGGCTTCAGGATCGAAGCGGCGTCGATGGCGCCCTCGGCGGCACCCGCACCGACCAGCGTGTGCAGCTCGTCGATGAACAGGATGATGTCGCCGCGGGTGCGGATCTCCTTGAGCACCTTCTTCAGGCGCTCCTCGAAGTCACCGCGGTAGCGGGAGCCGGCGACCAGCGCGCCGAGGTCCAGGGTGTAGAGGTGCTTGTCCTTGAGGGTCTCGGGCACCTCGCCCTTGACGATGGCCTGGGCGAGGCCCTCGACGACGGCGGTCTTGCCGACGCCGGGCTCACCGATCAGGACCGGGTTGTTCTTGGTACGGCGGGACAGCACCTGCATGACCCGCTCGATCTCCTTCTCGCGCCCGATGACCGGGTCGAGCTTGGACTCACGAGCGGCCTGGGTGAGGTTCCGGCCGAACTGGTCGAGGACCAGGGACGTCGAGGGGGTGCCCTCGGCAGGCCCGCCGGCGGTGGCGGTCTCCTTGCCCTGGTAGCCGGAGAGCAGCTGGATGACCTGCTGCCGCACCCGGTTGAGATCAGCGCCCAGCTTGACCAGGACCTGGGCGGCGACGCCCTCGCCCTCACGGATCAGGCCGAGCAGGATGTGCTCCGTGCCGATGTAGTTGTGGCCCAGCTGAAGGGCCTCGCGGAGCGACAGCTCCAGGACCTTCTTGGCACGGGGGGTGAAGGGGATGTGCCCGGACGGGGCCTGCTGGCCCTGGCCGATGATCTCCTCCACCTGCTGGCGGACCGCCTCGAGCGAAATCCCGAGGCTCTCAAGGGCCTTGGCGGCGACACCCTCACCCTCGTGGATCAGGCCCAGGAGGATGTGCTCGGTGCCGATGTAGTTGTGGTTGAGCATCCGGGCTTCTTCCTGAGCCAGGACGACAACCCGCCGCGCGCGGTCGGTGAACCTCTCGAACATCGTTAATCGCTCCTCAGAGCGGTCAGGCAGTGGGGGGAACTTCCCCTCCCTGTCCTTCCGCAGCTTAGTCCCGCAAGCGGGGACCGCTCATTCCAACTGCCGACACCGTCGATGGCCTCCTGACCCCGCTCACGCCGACATCTGCTCCAACCCGATGGTGCGAGACGATGTTCCCGCAGGCCAGGCAGTTACCCTCACCATCAGTACGCCGATGGCGAACGTGAGACGCCCTGCCCTGCGTGTCGCCCCCTCCCACTAGGGATGTCTTACCCGCTCGCACTGACACTCCATGCCGTACGCCCCCCATCCCTCCGCTATGGGCGAACAACCTTGCGCTCCGTCGCACCCCCGCACGCCCCCTTTTCCGGCACTCTGCGCATGAGCTAGAGCACCCAGCGTAACTCTCGGGGTCATTCGGCCGTTGCGATGTACATGGTTGGCAGCCGCTCACAGGCAACACCTCCCTCGCTCCCGACGAACCACAGCGACCGTACGGACCGCACCGCGATCCCGCTTCCCCGCCGGCCGCTCGATCCGGCCGACGCTCCCGGCGATCATGTCCGCCGGTGGTACGAGAACGAACTGGGGTGGCCGACGGTGCCCGCGGATCCACAGAATCCGGGAGATCCCGTAGATCCGGTACGGCTGCGGGTGGGGGAACGTTTCGACGTCCTGGAGGTCCCGGCCGAGGCGGGCCGGGCGGGCCTGCGCCATCTCGCGCCGGCGTCCCCGGTCGCGGTGTGCGGCGACAGGATGCGGCTGCTGGTGGCGGCGGGGAGCGCCGAGGAACTGCCGGGCCTGCTGGAGTGGCTGGAGTGGGGCCCGCTGGCGCTGGATCTGACGGCGACCGGAGAAGGCGGAGTCATGGACGCGCCACTGCCGCCCGAGGGAGCGGTACGACTCCGAGCGGTCCAGCGGCCGGAAGAGGCCCTGCGGCCGGGAGGCGCCCTGCGCTCGGGAGAGGCCCTGCGCCAGGAAGGGGCCCTACGGCTCCCCCTGGGCCGCACGGGCTCCCTGCAGGGGGCCGCCGTGTGGCTGCGGCCCCCCGGGCCGGGGTGCGAGGTCGAGGCTTCGCTGCCGACGCTGTCGGCCCTGGGGGGCGGTGGGGGCGCCCCCGATCTCGTACGACTCGTGGACACGGTGGCCACGCAGTGCCACCGGCTGTGGCTGCGACGTGCGTGCGCGCGGCCGGAAGCCCTTTCCCGGGCCGGTGATCAGGCGTTGGCCTTCTCGTAGGCCTCGCGAATGGACGCCGGAACACGGCCACGGTCGTTGACCTCGTAACCGTTCTCCTTGGCCCACGCGCGGATCTGCGCGGTGTCCTGGCTGCCTCCGGAAGTCGCGCGCGCCTTTCCGCGCCCACCCGAAGAGCGGCCTCCGGTACGCCGACCACCCTTCACGTAAGGCTCGAGAAGGCCGCGAAGCTTGTCCGCATTGGCGGTCGTGAGATCGATCTCGTACGTCTTGCCGTCCAACGCGAACGTGACGGTCTCGTCCGCCTCGCCGCCGTCGAGGTCGTCGACAAGAAGGACCTGAACCTTCTGTGCCACCGGATTTCCTTTCATCCAAAACTTGAGGGCCGGGGGTCTGCGGCGTCCGCCGTTTCGCCGTCCCCTGTTATATGCAGTACTGCAGTACGTCGGAAAGCAAACCGCTTTTGCCGGAAAAACACAAACCCCTAGACAGCGGGAGGGCAGTCCCCGACTGTCAGGGAAGATGCGCGTTTCGGACATAGGGAACGTGGGCAAGGGAGGCCGTCGAAGCTCGTCGAATACTCTGCAGTGATCGGTGATCACAGATGCAGAAGCATCCGGCTGTTGCCCAAGGTGTTGGGTTTCACCCGTTCGAGACCGAGGAACTCCGCGACGCCCTCGTCATAGGAACGCAACAGCTCCGCGTAGACATCCGTGTCGACCGGCGTCTCACCGATCTCGACGAAGCCGTGCTTGCCGAAGAAGTCCACTTCGAAGGTGAGACAGAAAACGCGGCGAACGCCCAGCCAGCGCGCGGTGTGCAGCAACTTCTCCAGCAACTGGTGGCCGACGCCGGCACCCTTCAGACCGGGCTTCACCGCGAGAGTGCGTACTTCCGCGAGGTCTTCCCACATCACGTGCAGCGCGCCGCAGCCGACCACCTCGGCGTTGTCGTCGCGTTCGGCGACCCAGAACTCCTGGATGTCCTCGTAAAGGGTGACGGTCGCTTTGTCGAGCAGGATGCCACCGCGGACGTAGGCGTCAAGGAGACGGCGCACGGCCGGGACATCGGTGGTACGGGCCCGCCGGACGGTGATGGCTTTAGTGCTGACTTCGGGGCCTTCGGAGCTTGCTGCTGACATGAGCGGACGCTATCGCCCGTCGCCGCCCGGTGCGGAGCCGGGGTTCTCCTCGCCATCCGGGGGTTCGGGTGTTTCCGCCGGCTGTTCCGGCCCTTGCACGATCCGTACGGCGTCTCGCAGGGCCTGGCGCTGTTCCTCGCTCATCATCCCGAAGAAGGCGACGAGAGCGGCCGCGGGGTTGTCACTCTGGGACCAGGCGTCGTTCATCAGGGCGGCGGCGTAGGCGGCCCGGGTGGAGACCGCCTCATATCGATAGGCCCGGCCTTCCGCCTCACGGCGCACCCAGCCCTTCTGATGGAGATTGTCCAAAACGGTCATCACCGTGGTGTAGGCGATGGACCGTTCCTGCTGAAGGTCTTCCAGGACTTCTCGAACGGTCACCGGGCGGTTCCACTTCCACACCCGCGTCATGACCGCGTCTTCGAGTTCTCCCAATGGGCGAGGCACAGCTCAGCACAATAGTGGGAGAACTCCGCATTCGCGTGCCGGACGTGCGCTTTCACTGGCAAACGGCAACAAAAAGGGCGTACGACTCGGAGGTACGAGCCGTACGCCGGGGGAAGCGGGCCGGGCCGCTCAGCCGTCGCTCTTGACGGAGGCCTGCTGAGCGGCCTCCGCGCGCGCGATGGCCGCGTCGACCGCCGCGTCCTCCTTGGCCTTGTTGGCCCCGCCCTGGGTCTTCACGATCACCCTGATCAGCCCGATGAAGAACACGGCCATGACGACCGGCGGCACGAGCGCGGAGACGTAGTCCATGGATCCAGAGTAGCCAGCGCCCGCCGGACAACCGGGGCGGGGTCGGACAAGCGTCTCGAGCAGACCCACGACGGGCCCGGACGGTGTCGAACTGCCGCGGCAGGCCCGCAGGGGGTGAAGGGCGCAAACCGCGGCGAGCCGCTACGGCGAGTCCGCCGGGGCAAGCAGCCCCAACGCGACGAGCCGCCACCGCACGTCCGCCGGGGCGGAGGGTCAGATCATGGCGAACCGCTGGGGCGGGTCCGCTGGGGCGGGTCCGCTGGGGCGGAGGGGTCAGACGCGGCGAGTTGCTGCGGCGGGTTCGCCGGGGCAGATGAGTCAGACAGCGGCGAACCCCTGCCCCAGGCCCGCCGGGGCGGAGGGGCAGACCGCGGCGAGCTGCTGGGGCGGGTCCGCCGGGGGACGAACCCGGCCGCCACCAGCCGGTCGCACAGCCGGCTGGTGGACGGCGGGGTGGAGGCGAGGGACTCGGCGAGTGTGCGCAGCCCAGAGGAGTCAGACAGCGGCGAACCCCTGCCCCAGGCCCGCCGGGGCGGAGGGGCAGACCGCAGCGAACCGGCGCCCCAGGCCCACCAGGACCGAGACACCACGGCGAACCGCCGCCGCAGGCCCGTGGGGCAGAGACGCCAGACCACGGCGAACCGGCGCCGCAGGGGGCGGAAGGGTCAGACCGCGGCGAGTTGCTGTGGCGGGTTCGCCGGGGGTGGCGGGGAGGGCTTGCGGCGGGGGAAGACCTCGCCCGGCGTGGGGATGGGGCGGGTGGGTTTCGGGGCGGCGGGGGCGGGCTTGGGGGCCGGCTTCTCCGCGGGCTTCTTCTCGGGCTTCCTCTCCGGGTCCTGGCCGGCCTCGGCGACCGGGGCGGTGGCCCCAGGGCCCGAGTGGGCCGAGAGGCCACCGGGAAGGGCCGTCAGGCGCGTGCGGGAGGCGGGGACGGTCGCGGGGGCCGTACGGGTCGTACCACGCGCCAGACGGGCTCGTACGTCCTGTTCGGCGAGGACCTGGCAGCGCTCCAGGAGGAGCGCGGCGACCGGGTTGCCCCGCAGCGCGCGCAGGGCGGCGAGGTCGTCGGGCTGCGGCCGGTAACCGGCGGCCAGCGCCTCCTCGAGCAGGGTGAGGTAGCCGGCGGCGGTTCCGGGCAGCGCGGCGCGGTAGCGGCCGAGGTCGGCCACCAGGAAGGCCCGCAGCCTGTCCCCTTCGCGCATCGCCTCGTCGAGCGACTCGGCGAGCCGGAGACAGTCCTGGACGTCCTCGGCGGAGGCGGGGCGGGGGTGGAGGGCGAGGGCGAGGGCGCGGCGGAGCACACGCAGCTCCTCCGCGCCGAACGCCATGCCGCCGCGGGATCCGTATGGCGTGGGCATGCGGCGACGATACGCGCTAATCAGACAAACCCGACATAAGGGAGCGGTGTGGCGCCGCAATCGAGCCACCCGGTTGCTCCCCTGCGGGGCTCACATCCGGGACACGTTCCGCTCGTACACCAGCCGCAGCCCGACCAGCGTCAGCCAGGGCTCGTGCTCGTCGATGACCGAGGACTCCCCGAGCACCATCGGCGCCAGCCCGCCGGTCGCGATCACGGTCACGTCGTCCGGGTCGTCCGCGAGCTCACGGGCCATACGGCTGACGACCCCGTCGACCTGCCCGGCGAAGCCGTAGATGATGCCGGACTGCATCGCCTCGACCGTGTTCTTGCCGATCACGCTGCGGGGTCTGGCCACCTCGATCTTCCGCAGCTGCGCGCCCCGCACCCCGAGCGCCTCGACCGAGATCTCTATACCGGGAGCGATCACCCCGCCGATGTACTCCCCGCGCGCGGAGACCGCGTCGAAGGTCGTGGCCGTACCGAAGTCGACGACGATCGCCGGTCCCCCGTACAGCTCGACGGCGGCCACCGCGTTGATGATGCGGTCGGCGCCGACCTCCTTGGGGTTGTCGGTGAGGATCGGCACCCCGGTCTTCACGCCCGGCTCCACGAGCACGGCCGGCACGTCGCCGTAGTAGCGCCGGGTCACCTCGCGCAGTTCGTGCAGCACGGAGGGGACGGTGGCGCAGATGGCGATGCCGTCGATGCCGTCGCCCAGTTCGTCGCCGAGCAGCGGATGCATCCCCATCAGGCCCTGCAGCAGCACCGCCAGTTCGTCCGCCGTGCGGCGCGCGTCCGTGGAGATGCGCCAGTGCTCGACGATGTCCTCCCCGTCGAAGAGGCCCAGGACGGTGTGGGTGTTGCCCACGTCGATCGTCAGCAGCATGGCCGGTACCTACTCCGCCGCTCGCAGGTCGAGACCGATGTCGAGGATCGGCGAGGAGTGGGTGAGGGCGCCGACGGCGAGGTAGTCGACGCCAGTGTCCGCGTAGGCCTTGGCGTTGTCCAGGGTGAGCCGTCCGGAGGCCTCCAGCGCGGCGCGGCCGTGCACGATCGCGACGGCCTCCTCGCACTCGCCGGGCGTGAAGTTGTCCAGCAGGATCAGGTCGGCGCCCGCGTCGACGACCTCGCGCAGCTGGTGCAGGGTGTCGACCTCGACCTCGATCGGCAGGTCCGGGAAGGCCTCCCGTACGGCCTTGAAGGCCGGCCCGACCCCGCCGGCGGCGACCACGTGGTTGTCCTTGACGAGGGCCGCGTCGGACAGCGACATCCGGTGGTTGACGCCCCCGCCGCAGCGGACGGCGAACTTTTCCAGCGAGCGGAGCCCCGGAGTCGTCTTGCGGGTGTCGCGGACCTTGGCCCTCGTGCCGTCCAGTACGTCCGCCCACGCGCGCGTGGCGGTCGCGATGCCGGAGAGCCGGCACAGGAGGTTCAGCGCGCTGCGCTCGCCGGTGAGCAGGTCACGCGTGCGCGTGGTGACCGACAGCAGCTTCTGCCCGGCCTCCACGCGGTCGCCGTCCTCGACGTGCCGCTCGACCTCGAACTCGTCCGTGCACACCACGGACAGCACCGCCTCAGCGACCCTGAGGCCCGCCACGACACCCGCCTCGCGCGCGGTGAAGTCGCCGGTGGCGACGGCGTCCTCGGGGATGGTCGCCACCGTGGTCACGTCCACGCCGTGGTCGAGGTCCTCCTGGATGGCGACGTTGGCGATGTCCTCGACCTCGACGGGGTCGAGTCCTGCGTCGGCCAGGAGCTGGGCGAGCGCGGGGTCGAGGCCGCACTCCAGGTATTCGGCGTCGGCGTCGGCGCCGCAGGCACAGCCGTCGCCGCAGCCGCCGTTCGACACGAGGGGGAGGTCGGGGGTGCTCACTTCTGTCACTGCTCCTGGAGGCGCTGCTGTGGCTGCTGGGTCGGGGGGAAGTCTGCGGTATCGGTGGTGTGCACGGCGAGTGTGCGGTCCGGATTCAGCCGTACGACGATGTGCCGGCGCCATGCCGTGTCGTTGCGGTCGGCGTGGTCCTCGCGCCAGTGGCAGCCGCGCGTCTCCTCGCGCAGGAGGGCTGCGGCGACCAGGACGCGGGCGACGCACAGCAGGTTGGTGGCCTCCCAGGTGTCGACGCCGGGCTCGGCGGTCTTGCCGTTCTCGTCGAGGGCGTCGCGGGCTTCGGTGTGCAGCCGCTGGAGCTGCTCGGCGGCCGCGGCGAGGGAGTCGGCCGAGCGCAGGACGCCCGCGCCGTCGGTCATGATCCGCTGGATCGCGAACCGGGCCTCCGGGGCGAGGAGCGGGTGCGCGGGCTTCTGCGGGTGGTCGACGGGTTCGGGCACGCGCGCGTGGAGGCCGTCCTCGGCGTGGGCCGCCGCGATGTCGGCGGCGATGCGCTCGGCGTAGACGAGGCCTTCCAGGAGGGAGTTGGAGGCGAGCCGGTTGGCGCCGTGCACGCCGGTGCAGGCGACCTCGCCGCACGCGTACAGGCCGGGGACGGTCGTACGGCCCTGGGAGTCGGTGCGCACGCCACCGGAGGCGTAGTGGGCGGCCGGGGCGATCGGGATGGGGTCGGTGACCGGGTCGATGCCGTGGGCGCGGCAGGCGGCGAGGATGGTCGGGAAGCGGTGCTCCCACATGTCGGCGCCGAAGTGCCGGGCGTCGAGGAACATGTGCTCGGCGTCCCGCTCCTGCATACGGCGCATGATGCCCTTGGCGACGATGTCCCGGGGCGCGAGCTCGGCCAGTTCGTGCTGCCCCAGCATGAAGCGCACCCCGTCGGCGTCGACGAGGTGCGCGCCCTCGCCGCGCACGGCCTCGGAGACCAGGGGCTGCTGGCCCTCGGCGTCCGGGCCGAGGAACAGCACGGTCGGGTGGAACTGCACGAACTCCAGGTCGCTGACCTCGGCACCCGCGCGCAGGGCGAGCGCCACGCCGTCGCCGGTGGAGACCGACGGGTTGGTGGTCGCCGAGAAGACCTGGCCCATCCCACCGGTCGCGAGCACGACCGCGGGGGCGTGCACGGCGCCCACGCCGTCGTGCTGGCCCTCGCCCATCACGTGCAGGCTCACGCCCGCCGTACGGCCGTCGGCGTCCGTCAGCAGGTCCAGCACGAGCGCGTTCTCGATCGTGCGCACACCGCGCGCGCGTGCCGCCTCGACGAGCGCCCGGGAGATCTCCGCGCCGGTCGCGTCTCCGCCGGCGTGCGCGATACGGCGGCGGTGGTGACCGCCCTCGCGGGTGAGCGCCAGATCGCCGGCCTCGGACTCGTCGAAGTGCGCGCCGGTCGCGATGAGACGGCGTACGGCGTCGGGGCCCTCGGTGACGAGGATCCGTACGGCCTCCTCGTCGCACAGACCCGCGCCGGCCACCAGGGTGTCGGCCAGGTGCTGTTCGGGGGTGTCGCCCTCGCCGAGGGCCGCGGCGACGCCGCCCTGCGCCCAGCGGGTGGAGCCGTCGTCGAGGCGGGCCTTGGTGACGACGACCGTGTTCAGGCCGGCGGCCTCGCAGCGCAGCGCGGCGGTCAGGCCGGCCACCCCGGAGCCGACGACCACCACGTCCGCGGAGATGGCCCAACCCGGTGCGGGGGCGTGCAGTCGTATGCCTGTGCTGGTCACGAGGCGGCTCCGAAGGTTTTCCCGAAGGTGAGAGGGAGGTTGTCGATCAGCCGGGTCGTCCCGACCCGGGCGGCTACGGCGAGGACGGCCTCGCCGGTGAAGTCGTCCCCGATCTCGGTGAAGTCGGCGGGGTCGACGAGGGCGAGGTAGTCCAGTTCGAGCGGCGGCGACAGACGCGCGGCATCGTCGAGCACCAGTCGGGCGGCCGCGCGGACGGCGGAGGGGGCGCCGTAGGAGGTGCCTCGCGCGGCGTCCGCGCCGGGGGCGGTGGTGGACGACGGGAGGGACTTCGCGACGGCGTGCGCGTCGGCCGCGGCGCGGGACTCCCCTATGGCGCTGAGGGCTTCGGCACGCGCGTGCGTGGCGGGCACTTCGCGTGCCCGTGCGCGCAGCGCCTCCTGCGCCGCGTGCCGGTCGCGGCCCGCGAACAGCGCGCGGGACAGCGCGAGCGCCGTGCGCCGCTCGGCGGGCGACAGGTAGCGGTTGCGGCTGGAGAGCGCGAGACCGTCCTCCTCGCGCACCGTGGGCACGCCGACGATCTCGACGCCGAAGTTCAGGTCCCGCACCATGCGGCGGATCAGGGCGAGCTGCTGGGCGTCCTTCTGGCCGTACAGGGCGACGTCGGGACGGGTGAGGTGCAGCAGCTTGGCGACGACGGTGAGCATGCCGTCGAAGTGGCCGGGACGCGAGGCGCCCTCCAGACGCTCCCCCATCGGGCCCGCGCTGATCCGCACCTGGGGCTCGCCGCCCGGGTAGACCTCCTCCACGGCGGGAGCGAACACCACGTCCGCGCCCGACTGTCCGGCGAGCTTCACGTCGGCGTCCAGGGTGCGCGGATAGCGGTCGAGGTCCTCGCCCTTGCCGAACTGCAGCGGGTTGACGAAGACGGTGACGACGACCTCGCCGTCCGTTCCGGCGATCTCGCGCGCGGTGCGGATCAGGGTGGCGTGGCCCTCGTGCAGGGCGCCCATGGTCATCACGACGACGCGGCGTCCGGCACGCGCGCGTGCGTGGAGTTCGGCCGCGGTGCTCAGCAGGGTGGTGGTCATCGGGCGTCTCCCTCGGCGCCGTTGGTCCCGTCGGCGAGTACACCGAGGAGGTCCTCGGCAAGCTCCGGCTTCAGCAGCCCGTGGGCGAGCGCCCGGTCGGCGGTCGCGCGGGCCATCGCCAGGTAGCCGGCGACGGCCTGCGGGGCGTGCCGGCGCAGCTCCCGCACGTGCGCGGCGACCGTGCCCGCGTCCCCGCGCGCGACCGGGCCGGTCAGGGCCGCGTCCCCGGAGCGCAGGGCGTTGTCGAGGGCGGCGCCGAGCAGCGGGCCGAGCATCCGGTCGGGCGCCTCGACACCGGCCGCGCGCAGCAGCTCCATCGACTGGGCGACCAGCGTGACCAGGTGGTTGGCGCCCAGCGCGAGGGCGGCGTGGTAGAGCGGGCGCATCTCCTCGGCGATCCACTCCGGCTCGCCGCCCATCTCGATCACCAGGGCCTCGGCGGCCAGCCGCAGCTCGTCGGGCGCGGTGACCCCGAAGGAGCAGCCGGCCAGCCGCTGGACGTCCACGGGCGTGCCGGTGAAGGTCATGGCGGGGTGCAGGGCCAGCGGAAGCGCGCCCGCGCGCAGGGCGGGGTCGAGGACCTTGGCCCCGTACCGCCCGGAGGTGTGCACGAGCAGCTGGCCCGGCCGTACGGCCCCGGTCTCGGCGAGACCCTCGACCAGTCCGGGCAGTGTGTCGTCCGGGACGGTGAGCAGGACCAGGTCGGCGCGCTCCAGCACCTGGGCGGGCGGGACGACCGGCACGTCGGGGAGCAGTTGCGCGGCCCGCCTGCGGGAGGCGGTGGAGACCCCGGAGACGGCCACCGGGCGGTGCCCGGCGAGCTGGAGGGACGCGGCCAGCGCGGGGCCCACGCGGCCGGCGCCGACGACGCCCACGGTGAGCCGCGCGGGGCGGTCCCTGGGGTCTGGCTGTTGGCTTGTACTCACGCGACGGTGGCCTTCCCGTTCCAGTCCGCTCCGGGTACCGGACGATTTCTCGTCATGTTAACGCTATCGGTCCGAGGGGCGGCCGGTCGTCCACAGGCTGTGGGTTACCGCACACCGTGCCGGCCCCGGCGAGGGCCCGTGGAAATCCGGGTGCCGCCCGGAAGCCCGGCGGGCATGATCCCGGCCATGAGCGATGCGGCGGAGCAGACGGAACGTCCTGACGAGCAGGTGACCGACGGGGAGCGGCGCAAGCGCCGGCGCGAACGGCGCATCAGCGCGTACCGGGGCGCCAAGCATGTGCTCGCGCGCCCCGGATTCCTCGGCACGCTCCGCGAGCGCCTGGCGCTGCTGGACGGCCTCGAGGACGTGTACGACCTGGACGAGCCGGCCGACATCTACGGCGACGGAGTCGTCGAGGCCCTGGAGCGGAAGGTCGCCGAACTGCTCGGCACCGAGGCCGCCGCGTTCTTCCCGACGGGCACGATGGCCCAGCAGGTGGCCCTGCGCTGCTGGGCGGGCCGCACCGGCAACCCGGCCGTCGCCCTGCACGCCCTCGCCCACCCCGAGGTGCACGAACGGAACGCGTTCAGCCAGGTCAGCGGTCTGCGCCCGGTCCGCGTGACGAGTGAGCCCCGGCTGCCGAGCGCCGCCGAGGTACGCGACCTCGCGGAGCCCTTCGGCGCGCTGATGCTCGAACTGCCCCTCAGGGACGCCGGTTTCGTGCTGCCCTCCTGGGAGGAGCTCACCGAGGTGGTGGAGGCGGCGCGCGAGCGCGACGCGGTGGTGCACTTCGACGGCGCGCGCCTGTGGGAGTCCACCGTCCACTTCGGCCGCCCCCTGGACGAGATCGCGGGCCTGGCGGACAGCGTCTACGTGTCGTTCTACAAGTCCCTCGGCGGCCTCGGCGGCGCCGCGCTCGCCGGTCCGAGGACGCTGACCGACGAGGCGAAGATCTGGCGCCACCGCTACGGCGGCCAGGTCTTCCAGCAGTTCCCGACGGCCCTGTCCGCGCTCGCCGGCCTGGAGCGGGAACTGGCCAGGCTGCCCGAATACGTCGCCCACGCGCGCGTGGTGGCCGAGGCGCTGCGCGAGGGGTTCACGGCGGCCGGGGTGCCGTGGGCGCGCGTCCACCCGGAACGGCCGCACACGCACGACTTCCAGGTCTGGCTGCCCTACGACGTCGACGCCGTCTCGGAGACAGCGATCCGGCAGGGCGAGGAGACGGGGACGCTGCTGTTCGCCGGCTCCTGGGACGAGAAGGGTCCGGGCCTGGCGGTCACCGAGGTCGAGGTGCGCGCCGCGGGCCTGGAGTGGACGGCCGACGATGTGAAGGCGGCCGTCGCGGAGTTCGTCGCGCGGCTGCCCGCAGCGCCCGGGGCCCGGTGACGGCCCTCGATTGACGGGCGTCGTCAATCGGCGACTGCGGTGTCAGTGGCGGGGTGCACCATGTGGTCATGAGCGTGCGCATCGACATCGTGGGGCTGCGGCCGGAGAGGGTCGCCGTCGTGCCCTCCCCGCTGGCCGAGCTCGGCATGGCGCTGCACGCGCTGTCCGAGCCGGGCCACCACCCGGGCCTGCAGGGCTGGGTGACGGGTGTGACGGCCGGCCTGGACCCGCATCTGGCCGACCGTATGTGCGACGCGGACTTCCTGTGGACGACGACGTTCTCGGACCTGTTCCTGCCGTACGCGGGCATCCCCGGCGGTGCCGCCCTGCCCGGGGCCACGCTCGCCGAGGAGCTGGACCTGCTGGACAAGCTCACGGACGAGCAGTTCGTCGACGCGGCGCTGGAGTTCAGCTGCGCGATGTCCTACGGCGTCGGGGCCGACTGGCTCATCGACGCCGAACTGGGCCGGCGCGCCCTGGAGCTGGCCGCCGCGCGGGGTCCGCGCCAGCAGCGGTTCACCGAGCTGCTGCTGACCGATCCGCCGAAGATCCGGGCCTGGCTGCGTCAGTTCCTCGAGGACTGCGACGAGGCGTTCTTCGCCGAGACCTGGTCCCGGCTGCGCCACCAGCTCACCGCGGACGCCCGCCACAAGACCGACCTGCTGCGCCTGAAGGGCCTCGCGGAGGCGCTGACCGCCGTGTCGCCGGCGGTCACGCTCGACGAGGGCGGCGAGCGGATCACGGTCGACAAGCTGAGCGTGGGCCGCACGGCCACCGAGGACGGCACCCTGCTGCTCGTCCCGACCAGCCTCGGCTGGCCCCACCTGTCCGTGCTGTACCGGCCTGGCTGGCAGCCGGTGGTGCACTACCCGGTGGGCTCCCCGGAGCTCGCCGCCCCGCCCTCGGTCGAGCAGCTCGCCCTGCGGATGACCGCGCTGTCCCACCCCGTACGGATGCGGATGTGCCGCTATCTGGCCCGCAGCGCATACACCACCAGCGAGCTGGCACAGGCGCACGGCATGACGGCCCCGGAGATATCCCGCCACCTGGGCGTCCTGAAGAAGGCGGGCCTGATCACCACGCGCCGCCGGGGCCGTTATGTGCAGCACCAGTTGGACATAGCGGTCGTGGCCCGGCTGGGCAGCGACTTCCTGGAGGGCATCCTGCGCTGAGCGGGCCCGGCTCAGTCGAACCGGATGTGCCGGATCCCCACGCCCGCCTGCCTCAGCCGTGTCCGCAGCGCTCCTTCGTTGTTCGGCCGCAGCGTCAGTCCGGCGAGCACGGCGATGCGGTCCGCCGTCTTCGGCACGGTCGAGTGGTCGGTCCACAGGTGCTCGGCGAACTCCGGCTCCTGCAGCCGTTCCAGACAGTGGTCGAGCTGCCGTACCGCCCAGGTCTCCCTGCCGAGACCGGCGTTCTTGCCGGCGACGTACTGAAGGAGGTGCCCGAAGCCGCGCTCCCGCAGCCGCCGCAGGACGGTCTCGCGTTGGGCGAGGAGGGTGAAGTGCCGTACGTCGTGGCCGAGTTCGCGCAGCCGGCCCACCGTCTCGGCGAAGTAGCCCGAGTCGGTGACCGTCATGGGCGCGATCACCACGCCGTCGTGCTTGGTCAGCGCCAGGTCGAGCACCTCGACCACGCCCTGCCGCCAGGCGGTCAGGTCCTGGAAGTCTCCCCGCAGTTCGGGCGGCAGCATCCGGCGCAGACCGAAGCCGGCGTGCTCGGGGTCGCAGATCACGCTGCCCCGCAGGCGCCGCTGGAGCTCGTGCGCGGTCTGGGTCTTGCCGCCCCCGAAGGGACCGTTGATCCACAGGAGCATGCGCAGACCCTAGTGGGCAGCGGTTACGCGGGCGTCACGCGTGCGTGGATCAGCCGTGCCCGCCGGCGCGCACCAGCCCCGTCTCGTAGGCGAGGACCACCACCTGCACGCGGTCCCTGAGGCCCAGCTTGGTCAGGATGCGTCCCACATGGGTCTTCACGGTCGCCTCGGACAGCACCAGGCGGGCCGCGATCTCGCCGTTGGACAGGCCCTGCGCGACCAGCACCATGACCTCGCGCTCGCGGTCGGTGAGCCGCTCCAGCTCCTTGTGCTGCGGCTCCTTCCCGGCGCTCGGCAGCATCGGCGCGAACCGGTCGAGCAGCCGGCGCGTGGTCGACGGCGCCACCACTGCGTCACCGCTGTGCACGGAGCGGATGGCGGCGAGGAGTTCGCCGGGCGGCACGTCCTTGAGCATGAAGCCGGACGCGCCCGCCTTGAGCCCGGAGAAGGCGTACTCGTCGAGGTCGAACGTGGTCAGGATCAGCACCTTCGGCGGGTCCGGCTCCGAGCAGATGCGGCGGGTCGTCTCCACACCGTCCAGCTTCGGCATGCGGACGTCCATCAGGACGACGTCCACGGCCGTCGAGCGCAGCACCTGCAGGGCCTCGACGCCGTCCCCCGCCTCCGCGACGACCTCCATGTCCGGCTGTGCGGCGAGCACCATCCGGAACCCGGTGCGCAGCAGCACCTGGTCGTCGACGAGCATCACGCGGATCGTCATCGAAGCCTCTTCCGTGTCCGTCTTCAGGGGTGTTACAGGTGTCAACAAGGGGCGTGCGAAAACCTCAGTGCGCCGGTTTGAGCGGCAGCAGGGCACTGATGCGGAATCCTCCGCCCGGGCGCGGGCCCGCGTCCAGGGTTCCGCCGACCATGCCGACCCGCTCGCGCATCCCGATCAGGCCGTGGCCCTGTCCGTCGGCGCCGCCCTCCTCGTACAGCTCGTGCGGGGCGCCCTTGCCGTCGTCCTCGACGAGCAGACCGAGCCCGTCGTCGAAGTAGACCAGCCGCACGCTCGCGCCCGCGTTGGGCCCGCCGTGCTTGCGGGTGTTGGTCAGCGCCTCCTGCACGATGCGGTACGCCGTCAGCTCGACGCCGCTGGGCAGCGGGCGCGGGGTGCCCTCGACCTTGAAGTCGACCGGCAGACCGGAGGTACGGCACTGCTCGATCAGCTCGTCGATCTGCTCGACGTCGGGCTGCGGGACGTACTCGCCGACCTCCTTGTGCTCACCGGTGCGCAGCACGCCCAGCAGGCGGCGCATCTCGGCGAGGGCCTGGCGGCCCGTGGAGGAGATGGTCTCCAGCGCCTTCTTCGCCTGGTCGGGGGCGGCGTCGAGGACGTAGGCGGCGCCGTCGGCCTGCACCACCATCACCGACACGTTGTGCGCGACCACGTCGTGCAGCTCGCGCGCGATCCGGGCGCGTTCGGCCGCGACCGCGACCTTGGCCTGGGCCTCGCGCTCCTTCTCCAGCCGGGCGGCACGCTCCTCCAGCTGCGCGAAGTACGCACGCCGCGTGCGGATCGAGTCACCCAGCACCCAGGCCAGCGCGAACGGTACCGTCTGGAAGATCACCAGCGCCACATGGCCGAGGGCGCTGGAGTGTTCGGTCGGCCAGCGGAACTCCGCGAAGGTCGCGGCCGACAGCCCCACCGCCAGGGCGAGCCGGGAGGCCCAGCGGGCGCCCATGACGGCCACGGTGTAGACGATCACCAGCATCGCGAAGTCGGCGACCATCGTCGCCACGTCCAGCGCGAGCTGTGCCACGCCGAGGGCGATCATCAGCAGCAGCATCTTCTCCGGCATGCGCCTGCGCAGCGCGAGCGCCAGGCACAGCAGCAGCGCGATCGGAACGATCAGGGCCGGTGCCACGGTGCCCCGGGTGTCCTGATGGCCGGCTCCACTCGCCAGAGAGACGCCGAACAGGAAGACGGCCCAGAAGGAGTCGACCCCGGTCGGGTGTCTGCGGAGGAAGTCATAGAGGCGCTGCACGTAACCCAGCGTAGGGAAGCGGGATGCGTGCAGGGGTCAACCGGAGGGCCGATCCGCATCCGCCGCGTGTACTCCGCAAGGTGGAGGTCGCGTTCCTCTGCGCGCTTAGCCTGGCCTGGTGACGGAAGAGACCACGGACCAGTGGCGCGGCTGGCGTGCGGCGACGCGGGCGGCCCTGTACGGGCCCGGCGGCTTCTATCGCCGCCCCGAGGGCCCTGCCGGGCACTTCCGTACGTCCGTGCACGCGTCGCCGCTCTTCGCCGAAGCCGTGGCCCGGCTGCTGTGCCGCGTCGACGAGGCCCTCGGCCGGCCCGCCCGCCTCGACTTCGTAGACATGGCGGCGGGGCGCGGCGAGCTGGTCACCGGCGTCCTGGCCGCGCTGCCCGCGGACGTGCTCCCACGCGTGCGTGCCTGCGCCGTCGAGCTCGCCGAACGGCCCCCGGGCCTCGACGACCAGGTCGAATGGCTCCCCGAGCCGCCAGGGGGCCTCACCGGGCTGCTCTTCGCCAACGAGTGGCTCGACAACGTTCCGCTGGACGTCGCCGAGGTGGACGAGGACGGCGTACCGCGCACGGTTCTGGTGCGGCAGGACGGCACGGAACGTCTCGGCGACCCCGTCGGGGGCGACGAGGCGGACTGGCTCGCGCGCTGGTGGCCGCTGCCGCCCGAGGAAGGCCTGCGGGCCGAGATCGGCCTGCCGCGCGACGAGGCGTGGGCGGGTGCGGTCGCGGCGCTCGACCGCGGGCTCGCGGTCGCCGTGGACTACGCGCACAGCCGGGAGACGCGCCCCCCGTTCGGCACCCTCACGGGCTTCCGCGCGGGACGGGAAACGGCGCCCGTACCCGACGGGAAGCGCGACATCACGGCTCACGTGGCCTTGGACGCGTGCGCGGCGCGCTCCGCGGCGCTCGCCGAGCGGCAGGGGCGCGTTCTGCGGCAGCGCGACGCTCTGCGCGCCTTGGGCATCACCGGCTCACGCCCCCCGCTCGCGCTCGCGTCCGCACAACCCGCCGCCTATGTCCGCGCCCTCGCGAGCGCCGGTGAAGCCGCGGAACTCACCGCGCCCGGCGGCCTCGGCGACTTCGGATGGCTGCTCCAGCCGGTCGGAACGGCGAACCCGCTGGACGGCACGGACGCGCCCGACGCGCGGGCGTGACCTACTTGTCGATGTCCCCGACCACGAAGAACAGCGACCCGAGGATCGCCACCATGTCCGCCACCAGCGTCCCCGGCAGCAGCTCCACGAGCGCCTGGATGTTGTTGTAGGACGCCGAGCGCAGCTTCAGCCGGTACGGGGTCTTCTCGCCCTTGCTGACGAGGTAGTAGCCGTTGATGCCGAGCGGGTTCTCGGTCCAGGCATAGGTGTGGCCCTCGGGTGCCTTGAGGACCTTGGGGAGCCGCTGGTTGATCGGGCCGGGCGGCAGCTCGGCCAGGCGGTCGAGGCAGGCGTCGGCGAGGTCGAGGGCGTTGTGGGTCTGCTCCAGGAGCACCTCGAAGCGGGCGAGACAGTCGCCCTCCTGCCGGGTGACGACCTTCAGGACGTCCTGCAGCTCCCCGTACGCGAGATAGGGCTCGTCGCGCCGCAGGTCGAAGTCGACGCCCGAGGCACGCGCGATCGGCCCGCTGACGCCGTACGCGTGCACGGTCCCGGGCGCCAGCGCGCCCACGTCCCGCGTGCGCCCCCGGAAGATCTCGTTGCCGAGGACCAGGTCGTCGAACCGGTCCATGCGCGAGCGCACCCCCGCGACGGCGGCACGCGCGCGTGCGGCCCAGCCGGCCGGAAGGTCCTCCTTGAGGCCGCCGACGCGGTTGAACATGTAGTGCATACGGCCGCCGGAGATCTCCTCCATGACGTTCTGGAGGACCTCCCGCTCCCGGAACGCGTAGAAGACCGGTGTGATGCCGCCGAGCTCCAGCGGATAGGAGCCGAGGAACATCAGGTGGTTGAGCACCCGGTTGAGCTCCGCGAGCAGCGTCCGCGTCCACACTGCGCGCGTGGGGACCTCCATGCCGAGCATGCGCTCGACGGCGAGGACGACTCCCAGCTCGTTCGAGAAGGCCGACAGCCAGTCGTGGCGGTTGGCGAGCATGATGATCTGGCGGTAGTCGCGCGCCTCGAAGAGCTTCTCCGCGCCGCGGTGCATGTACCCGATCACCGGCTCGGCGCGCATGATGCGCTCGCCGTCCAGCACCAGCTTCAGCCGCAGCACGCCGTGCGTGGACGGGTGCTGCGGTCCGATGTTGAGCACCATGTCGGTGCTCTCCGCGGCGCCGCCGATACCGACCATGGTCTCCGTCGTAGGAGTCATGAACACAGTCTCTCCTACGTACGCTGGCCCTATGGAGACGGGGAGCCCGCGGGGCACGGGCACAAGGGCGGACGAGGCGGGGGAGCCGGAGTGGACCGGACTGCCGCCCGGGCTGCTGCGGATGCGGCGTCTGCTGCTGGTGGTGTGGCTGGGGCTGCTCGCCCTGGCCGTCGGTCTGCTGCTCGGCCTGCTCGCCGGGGCCGCCTGGGCTGCCTTCGCGCTGGTGCCGCTCGCGCTGATCGCCTGGGGCTGGGTGCTGCTGGGCCGCAACTGGCGCTCCTGGCGGTACGCCGAGCGCGCCGACGACCTGCTGATCAGCCGGGGCGTGCTGTGGCGCGAGGAGACCGTCGTGCCGTACGGGCGCATGCAGCTGGTGGAGGTGACCTCCGGGCCCGTCGAGCGGCACTTCGGGCTGGCCAGCGTGCAGTTGCACACCGCGGCCGCGGCGACCGACGCCACCATCCCGGGTCTCGACCCGGCCGAGGCGGAACGGCTGCGCGACCGGCTCACCGAGCTCGGCGAGGCCCGATCGGCGGGTCTGTGACGGCGCCGGGCGTCGACGACGCCGTACGCGCGCGGGAACCCGTCACCGAGCGGCGGCTGCATCCCGTGACACCCCTCAGGCGGGCGTGGGCGCCGGTGGCGGTGCTCATCGGGTGGGCCGTGCACGACCCGGACCAGGCGCAGCGCCAGCTGACCCGCCTGACCACTACGACCCTGCTGATCGCACTCGCCGTCCTCGTCCCGGCCGCCTCCCTGTACGGCTTCCTCAGCTGGTGGTTCACGCACTTCGCGGTGACGGACAGCGAACTGCGCGTCCGTACCGGCCTGTTGTTCCGGCGCACCGCGCACATCCGGCTCGAGCGGATCCAGGCCGTCGACGTCACCCAGCCCCTTCTCGCGCGCGTGGCGGGCGTCGCCAAGCTGAAACTCGACGTCATAGGCACGGCCAAGAAGGACGAACTCGCCTTTCTCGGGGAGCGGGAGGCGCGTGCGCTGCGCGCGGAACTGCTCGCGCGCGCAGCCGGGTTCGCCCCCGAGACGGCGCACGAAGTCGGAGAGGCGCCGGCACGCGAGATCCTGCGTACGCCCCCGCTCCACCTCGCGCTCTCCCTCGTGCTGACGGGCGCCACCTGGGGCGCCCTCGGCGCCGCCCTCGTCGTACCGCCCCTGCTGTGGCTGGCCACCCACAGCGTGTGGACGGTCCTCGCCACCGCTCTCCCCCTGCTGGGTGCGGCCGGAGCGAGCAGTGTGGGCCGGTTCGTCAGCGAGTACGACTGGACGGTGGGCGAGTCCCCGGACGGGCTGCGCATCGACCACGGCCTGCTCGACCGCACGCACGAGACGGTGCCGCCCGGGCGCGTGCAGACCGTGCGGATCGTCGAACCGCTGCTGTGGCGGCGGCTGGGCTGGGTGCGGGTGGAGCTGGACGTGGCTGGGTCGTCCAACTCCGTTCTGGTGCCGGTCGCTCCGCGCGAGGTCGCCGAGTCCGTCGTCGCGCGCGTGCTGCCGGGGGTGACCGTGCCGGCGTCCGCCGCGCTGTCCCGCCCGCCTCGGCGGGCCGGCCGGTGCCTGCCGCTGTGGTGGCGTGGATACGGACTCGCCGTCACCGACGGGGTGTTCGCCGCCCGGCACGGGCTGTTGCGCCGCCGCCTGGCGCTCGTTCCGCACGCGAAGGTGCAGAGCGTCCGGCTGGTCCAGGGGCCCTGGAAGCGGCTGTGGCGGCTCGCCGACGTCCACGTGGACACGGGAGCCAACAAGACCGTCACGGCCCGGATGAGGGACGCCCGGGAGGCGGCGGAGCTGCTCCGCGCTCAGGCGGAGCGGTCACGCACGGGCCGCCGGGACGCGCCACCGGACCGCTGGATGGCACCGTAGGCGGTCCGGACGGCGTCGTGGGACGGTGCCCGGCCTCAGGAGACCGCGCTGCGCAGGCCCTGCAGGTTGATCCGCTCCGTCTCGTCGTGCGCGGTCAGGTCGATCACCTGACCGACATCCCGCGCACCCTCGTCGGCCGGCTTGAACTGCGCCTCGGCCTCGGCCTTGTGCACGGCGAGCGCCTCCTCGCCGACCACGTCGGCCAGGTCCTCGTTCTGCACCGCGTCCAGGGCGGCGGGCGCCGACTCCTGCTTCGTACCGAAGAAGTCGAACCCGCCCTCGACCGCCGGGCGCCGCGCGGGCGTCGCCGGTACGACGGCCACCGCGGTCGGCGCCACGAAGTGTCCGGAGGGCTGCTGTACGGGCTGGGCGGAGCGGGCGGGCTCCGCCTGCGTGGTGGCGGCCGCGTGCTCATGCTCGTCGACCGCCTCGGGCTGCCCCTGCGCCTCGTCCTCCTGGGCCGCGGCCTCGGTGCCGTCGGCGGGGGCGGCGCCGGTCTCGGCGGGCGCGGCAGGGGCGGAAGCCTCGGCCGCCGCGGTCCTCACCTTCGCGGGCTCGCCCTTCGGGGAGCCATCGCCCTTCGACGGGCCGTCGCCTTTGGGAGACCCGCCGCCCTTCGGGGAGCCGTCGTCCTCGGGGGCGGATTCATCCTGCGTGCCGGCCACGTCCTGCGCCACAACCTCGTCCTGCGCGGCGACCTCGGCATCGGTGTCGATCTCGGCATCAGTCTCGACGTCGGTGTCGGTCTCGTCCGCCGGCTCGGCTTCGGCGGCGTCGGCAACCTCGTCGTCGGCAACGTCGTCCTGCTCGGGAGCGTCACCGTCGTCGAACTTCTTCAGCGCCTCCTTGGCCCGCAGGAACAGCTGGGAGCCCTCCGGCGAGAAGACCCCGGCGGTCCGCGCCTTCTCGTCGGTGCCGTCCTCGCCCTGGGCCGAGGCAGCCACAACCTCGGTCCCCTGAGCCGCCACGGGCGACAACGCGTGCGTGTCGGGAGCCGCGGCCTCTATCTCGAGCAGACGGCGGCCCTCCAGGGCGCTCGCCCGCTCGGTCTCCGCGGTCGCGTACCGCCGCAGCAGCGCCGCGTGCTCGTTGCGCAGGCCCGCCAGCTCCGCGCGCTTGGCCCGCAGCCGCTGCTCCAGCTTGGCGCGCAGCTCGCGCGACTCCTCGAGGTCCGTCTCCAGCTCGGCGACCCGCTCCTCGTGCCGCCACTCGTCGCTCGCACGCGCGCGCGTGAGGTCGGCGACCTGCTTGCCGGCCTGTGCGTCCCAGCGGCGCATGACGGCCGCCCCTATCACGGCCGTGGCCGCGGCGAAGGCCGCTATGACGCGGAGCACGGCGGGCTCCGAGAACACCCAGGGACCGAAGGCGCAGACAAGGGAGACGCCTGCGATCGCCGACGGAGGCAGCAGCCTGTGCAAAGGCGGGGAATGGCGGTGACGTCCACGTGGCATGGCCAGAAACTTACCGCGCGTAGGCGAGCGTTGGCGCCCCGCCCCGTAAAAACACAGCCATAACGAAACGTTCACAGCGCATCGGGAATTGCGGCCCCTCGAATTCGCAAGATCATTTCCTGTTGGGAACCCTGGTCACCGGTCGCTCAGCCGCCCGCTGATCCACTGCAGCGTCGCCGGAATCTCCCGCCGCCAGGTGTTGAAGTTGTGCCCCCCGCTGTCGAGGATGATCGAGGAGATCCGAGTCAGCTTCGTGGCCTGAACTCGCTCTATGAACTTCAGCGTCGACTTGTAGTTGGATTCCCCGAGCCGGCTGCTGGTGACGAGAAGTGAGGTGTCGGGGGCGGGCAGGTGCTTGAGGCACCACCACAGGTCGGCACGGTTGCGCAGCCCTTTGTCGCCGTGGAAGAGGTCGCCCGTGGTCGGGTCGACCGGCGCCTTGTAGTACGGCGACAGGCCCGCGCCCACCGCGAAGGAGTCGGGGTGGTGCATGGCGAGTTTCAGTGCGCAGTAGCCGCCCGTGGAATCCCCGATGATGCCCCAGCTCCCGGGCTTCCTGCCCACCCTGTAGTGCGCGAGCATGGCGTCCGGCAGGTCCTTGGCGAAGAACGTCTCCGTCTGCGGGCCACCCGGGATGTCCACGCACTCGGTGTCCCGCGGCGGTGCGACGGTGGGCCGCAGCATCACCAGGATCATCGGCTGCATACGGCCGTCCTTGGCGAGCTCCTGTGCTGTGCGCGGGTAGTGCAGCTTGTCCACGAGCGCCTGCGCGGTGCCCGGATATCCGGTCAGGACGACGGCCGCGGGGAACGTACGCGCGCGATAACGGGTCTGGAAGTACTCCGGCGGCAGATAGACGTACGCGGGCGTGGCGATATGCGTCCTGCGGCCCACGATGTCGACCTTCTGGATCTGTCCGCCGGTCTGCGGCCGGGCGCCGCCCGCGCCACGCACGCGTGCCGTGTCGAGCACCTCCAGGGGGCCGCCGGAGCCGCCGGGCGCGGTGTGGTTGACGACCACGCCCTGTTCCTTCTCCTGGCCGAACAGGTCCGCCCAGCTCGCGTAGAACCCGAAGGCCTGGTTGGCGGCGAGGCCCACCGACGCGAAGAGGGCCAGCTGGGTACCGAACAGCAGACCCACGCGGCCGCTGACGGCCCGCCAGTTCCGCAGCGCCAGCCGCGGCCACAGCCACACCGTGCCGACGAACAGCAGTACGGCGAACACGACCGCGAGCGCCAGCACCTTGTTGCTCGTAAGACCCATGACCTATCTTCCTGCCTGCGGGTTTTCCCCGGAGCACCACCCCTTCGCAAGGGCTTGTCCGGGACTTTCCCCGTCCTTTGGACCGGCTTTGGGGGGAGGAAGGAACCTCTCCCCCCGAGACACCGTCCTAGAGGGCGCAATGTCGCCGGATGCCCAGAACGGCACCGGGTCCAAGGTCTCTCGCAGAACTACGGGATGCGATGTCTGTCAGGACAGATGAGGAAATGTCGGGTGGGGTTCCCTCCCCCGCACGCAACACGCGGCGCGTACTGCGAGGTCCGCGCCCCGAGGCCGTACCGGTGCTCGTCGCCAGGGCGTGCGCTCTGGTGGGCGTTCTGGACATCGCGGCGGGCGTCTTCCCGCGCTTCCGGCACAGCCGTATGCACAGCATCGCCGAGGTGCTGCCCGGGTCGTTCGGTCCCTTCGCGGCGGCCCTCTCGCTGAGCGCGGGCATCCTCCTGCTGCTGCTCGCGCACGGCCTCCGGCGCGGCAAGCGGCGTGCGTGGCGCGCGGCGGTGGCGCTGCTGCCGGCGGGCGCCGTGGCGCAGTTCACGTACCGCCACTCCCTGATCGGCGTGGTCATCTCGGCGGCGCTGCTCGCGCCACTGCTGCGCCACCGCGACCAGTTCGCCGCGCTGCCCGACCCGCGCAGCAGGTGGCGGGCGCTCGCCAACTTCGTCCTCATGAGCGCCGGTTCCCTCGCCCTCGGCCTGGTCATCGTCAGCGTCCACCCGAACCGCATGGTCGGCGACCCGAGCCTGGCCGACCGCATCACCCACGTGCTGTACGGCCTCTTCGGCTTCGAGGGCCCGGTCGACTACCAGGGCAACACCTCCTGGACGGTGGGCTTCTCCCTCGGCGCCCTCGGACTGCTCACCGCGGTCACGACCATTTACCTGGCATTCCGGCCGGAACACCCGGCGGCGCGCCTGACGGAGGAGGACGAGGTACGCCTGCGGGCGCTGCTGGACAAGCACGGCCGCCGCGACTCCCTCGGCCACTTCGCCCTGCGGCGCGACAAGGCCGTGGTCTTCTCGCCCAGCGGCAAGGCGGCGGTGACCTACCGCGTCGTGTCCGGCGTGATGCTCGCCAGCGGCGACCCCATCGGCGACGTCGAGGCCTGGCCGGGCGCCATCGAGCGCTTCATGGACGAGGCACGCGCGCACTCCTGGACCCCGGCCGTCATGGGCTGCTCGGAGACGGGAGGCGAGGTGTGGACCCGCGAGACCGGCCTGGACGCCCTGGAACTGGGCGACGAGGCGGTGGTGGACGTGGCGGATTTCTCCCTCGCCGGCCGCGCGATGCGCAACGTGCGGCAGATGGTCAAGCGCATCGAGCGCGCCGGTTACGAGACCCGGGTACGACGTGTCCGTGACCTCGGCGAGGCGGAGCTGGAGCGGATCCGGCAGGCCGCCGAAGACTGGCGCGGCACGGACACCGAGCGCGGCTTCTCCATGGCTCTGGGCCGGATCGGCGACACCTCCGACGGCGACTGCCTGATCGCCACCGCCCACAAGGCCGACGAGCAGCCCGGCCCCTACGGCGATCTGAAGGCGATCCTGCACTTCGTGCCCTGGGGCACGGACGGCGCCTCCCTGGACCTGATGCGCCGCGACCGCTCGGCCGACCCCGGCATGAACGAACTGCTCATCGTCGCCGCCCTCCAGGCGGCCCCGAAGTTCGGCATCACGCGTGTCTCGCTGAACTTCGCGATGTTCCGCTCCGCCCTCGCGCGGGGCGAGAAGATCGGCGCGGGCCCCGTGCTGCGCGCCTGGCGCGGGCTGCTGGTGTTCCTCTCCCGCTGGTTCCAGATCGAGTCCCTGTACAAGTTCAACGCCAAGTTCCAGCCCCGCTGGGAGCCGCGCTTCGTCGTCTACCGGGCCTCCGCGGACCTGCCGCGCATCGGTCTCGCCGCGATGCAGGCCGAGGGCTTCGTCAACCTGGCCCTGCCGCTGCCGCGCTTCCTGCGCCGCCGCCAGAAGCCGGCACGCGTGTGTGCCCACACCGTGTCCGAGAGGGACGCCCGCGCCCGGGTCGCATGACGTCCCGGTTCACGTGTGAGACGCCGACCCGGCCGGAGAGCCGCCCCGTCCCCCGGGGCCTCCGGCCGGGCCGCGGCGTCTTCGGGCCCGTTGTGGGGCCTACGCTGAACGTATGAGCAATGAGAGTGGACGCGGGCGCGTCGCGGGCCTTCCGCAGTGGGACCGCTGCGCGGTCATGGGAGTCGTGAACGTCACGCCCGATTCCTTCTCCGACGGCGGCCGCTTCTTCGACACCACGGCGGCCGTCAAGCACGGCCTGGAGCTGGTCGCCGAGGGCGCCGACCTGGTCGACGTCGGCGGCGAGTCCACCCGCCCCGGCGCCACCCGCGTCGACGCCGCCGAGGAACTCAGGCGCGTCGTCCCCGTCGTCCGCGGCCTCGCCTCCGAAGGCGTCACGGTCTCCGTCGACACCATGCGCGCATCCGTCGCCGAGCAGGCCCTCGCCGCCGGCGCGGCCCTCGTCAACGACGTCAGCGGCGGCCTCGCCGACCCCGCGATGATCCCCGTCGTCGCCTCCTCGGGCGCCCCCTTCGTCGTGATGCACTGGCGCGGCTTCCTGGAGGGCGGCAACGTCAGGGGGGTGTACGACGATGTCGTCGCGGAGGTCGTCGACGAACTCCACGCGCGCGTGGACGCCGTCCTCGCCGGCGGCATCGCCCCCGACCGGATCGTCGTCGACCCCGGTCTCGGCTTCTCCAAGGACGCCGAGCACGACCTCGTCCTGCTGGCCCACCTCGACCGTCTGCTCGGTCTCGGCCGCCCCCTGCTGGTCGCCGCCTCCCGCAAGCGGTTCCTGGGGCGCGTGCTCGCCGGCCCGGAGGGCGCGCCCCCGCCCGCGCGCGAGCGGGACGCCGCCACGGCCGCCGTCTCCGCGCTCGCCGCGCAGGCCGGCGCATGGGCGGTCCGCGTGCACGAGGTCCGCGCGACAGCGGACGCGGTACGCGTCGCGCGCGCCGTGGAAAAAGCGCGCGCGGCCGGAAGTGCGCCGGGCGCCGACACCACACGCGGGGTGCGCGATCCGGAACACGCGCCCGGCGCACACGGCTCGCACGGCTCAGAAGGAGCCCGGTGAGCGCCCCCCACACCGATGTCGAGCAGGTGGAGGCGGCCAACACCGCGTTCTACGAGGCCCTGGAGCGCGGTGACTTCGAGGAGGTGTCCTCACTCTGGCTGACCCCCGCCGACCTGGGCGTCGACGAGGAGTACCACGACCCGGCGGACACCGGTGTGGTCTCCTGCGTGCACCCGGGCTGGCCCGTGCTGACCGGTCGCGGCGAGGTCCTGAGGTCGTACGCGCTGATCATGGCGAGCACCGACTACATCCAGTTCTTCCTGACCGACGTGCACGTCTCGGTCACCGGCGACACGGCCCTGGTCACCTGCACCGAGAACATCCTCAGTGGCGGCCCGGCCCCCAAGGGCGACGAGGAGCTGGGACCTCTGGTGGGCCAGTTGGTGGTAGCGACCAACGTGTTCCGCCGCACCCCCGACGGCTGGAAGCTCTGGTCCCACCACGCCTCCCCCGTTCTGGCCGAAAACGACGAGGCCGAGGACGAGGACACCCCGTCCTGACCGGGTAGTCGCCCGGTGAGGACATTCACGGGCCGAGACCGTCCGCAGGCACCCGGAACACCCACCGGGAGCAAGAAGTGGTTGGAATCACGACGGCCCGGGTAGGGGCGGCTACCAACCCGTGAGCCACCGGGTTCCCCAGGGGAAACAGACGATGAAACCTCCTGGCCCCGGCTCGGGCCCGCGGCCCCGTGGCCCGGCCCTGTCAGTGCCCGCAGGTAGATTCGTTCGAGGCCGGTGTGCCGCCCGCACACGGCACCGACCGGCCGTCACCGACGATTGCAGGAGTGATTCGCGTGGATCGTGTCGCGCTGCGCGGCCTGAAGGCCCGCGGGCACCACGGTGTGTTCCCCAAGGAACGCGAGGAGGGCCAGACCTTCCTGGTGGACCTCGTCCTCGGCCTGGACACCCGGCCGGCCGCGGCGGACGACGACCTGGCGAAGACCGTGCACTACGGCATCGTGGCGGAGGAGGTCGTCGCCGTCGTCGAGGGCGAACCCGTCAACCTCATCGAGACGCTCGCCGAGCGCATCGCCCAGGCCTGTCTGAAGCACGACGGGGTCCAGGAGGTCGAGGTCTGCGTCCACAAGCCGGACGCGCCGATCACCGTCCCCTTCGACGACGTGACCGTCACCATCACCCGGAGCCGAGTATGACCGCGTTCTTCACCGAGGGGCACAGCGACCCGACCGTACAGCCGGTGCCCGCCTCCGTCGTGCAGCAGGTGGACGCCGCCGACACGACCCTGCACAACCCCCAACGCGCCGTGATCTCCCTCGGCTCCAACCTCGGCAACCGCCTGGAGACCCTCCAAGGCGCCATCGACGCCCTCGAGGACACCCCCGGCGTCCGGGTCAAGGCCGTGTCGCCGGTGTACGAGACGGAGCCGTGGGGCGTCGAACCCGGCAGCCAGCCCTCGTACTTCAACGCCGTGGTCGTGCTGAAGACCACCCTGCCGCCGTCCTCGCTCCTGGAGCGGGCGCACGCGGTCGAGGAGGCCTTCCACCGGGTGCGCGACGAGCGCTGGGGCGCCCGCACCCTGGACGTCGACATCGTCGCGTACGCCGACGTCGTCGACGCCGACCCGCGTCTCACCCTCCCCCACCCGCGCGCCCATGAGCGCGCCTTCGTCCTCGCTCCCTGGCACGATCTGGAGCCCGAGGCGCAGCTGCCCGGTCGCGGCGCGGTCGCCGATCTCCTCGCCGCCGTCACCCGCGAGGGCGTGACTCCCCGCAAGGACCTGGAACTCCACCTGCCCGAGTAGTCGTTAAGGTCAGGGCGAGGCCGGGACGACCACAGGCCGCGGGACGATCCCGGGATCCGGGGGAGCTGAAGGGACACCGTGAGAGAGCTGCGCATCAGGGTGCTGGTCGGAGTGTTCGTCGTGGCCGCCATCCTGTCCTGGGCGGGCGCCCGCCTGTGGAACTCGATCGGGACCCTGCCGAGCGTCCCCCTGGCCGCGCCGATCGTCCTGGCCCTGATCGCGGTGGTCCTGACGGCCACGGCGCTCTCGATCCGCGGCCGTCTCAAGGCCCAGCGCGAGCGCCGCCCCGAGGCCAAGGGCGTGGACCCGCTGATGGCGGCCCGCGCGGTCGTCTTCGGCCAGGCCAGCGCCCTGGTGGCCGCCCTGGTCGCCGGGATGTACGGCGGCACGGGCGTCTTCCTGCTGGAACTCCTCGACATCCCGGCCCGCCGCGATCAGGCCATCTACGCCGGCTTCTCGGTCGTGGCGGGCATCGCGGTCATAGTGGCGGCCATCTTCCTCGAGCGGGTCTGCAAGCTCCCGGAGGACGACGAGCACAACAACGGGGCGGCCTCGGCGGCGTAGGGCCGTCAGCGCGCCATGATGAGGCTCATCGCCTCGTTGCGCGTGGCGGAGTCGCGCAGCTGGCCACGGACCGCCGACGTTATGGTCTTCGCCCCCGGCTTGCGGACGCCACGCATCGACATGCACATGTGCTCGCACTCGACGACGACGATCACGCCACGCGGCTCCAGTATCTCCATCAGGGAGTCGGCGATCTGCGTGGTGAGTCGTTCCTGCACCTGCGGACGGCGGGCGTAGACGTCCACGAGCCGGGCCAGCTTCGAAAGGCCCGTGATCTTGCCGTCGGCGGACGGGATGTAGCCGACGTGGGCGACCCCGACGAACGGGACCAGATGGTGCTCGCACGAGCTGAGCACCTCGATGTCCTTCACCAGCACCATCTCGTCGTGGCCCAGGTCGAACGTCGTCGTCAGCACGTCCTCGGGCTTCTGCCACAGGCCCGCGAAAATCTCCTTGTACGCCCGCGCCACCCGCGCCGGCGTCTCCTTGAGGCCCTCCCGGTCAGGGTCCTCGCCGACCGCGATCAGCAGTTCGCGGATGGCGTTCTCGGCACGCTTCTCGTCGAACTCGCCGATCTCGCCCTCGCTGTCCAGCGTCACAGGGTCGGTCATCTCGTGCCTCGTTCCTCTGGTGTCACCTGCGCGCACCCATAAATGCCGCGCCCCCCAGGCTAAAACCTGGGGGGCGCGTGCATCCATTCCGGTCTCGGTGGCCGGAAATGACGTCAGCTCTCGGGACGCTCCTCCGGAGCCGGCTCGGCCACCGGGGCGTGCTCCGTCGCCGTCGACTTGGCGGTGGAGATCGCCGGGGTCGCGCCGTTGGCGCCGTTCGTCAGGGCGAGCTCCTTGGGGGAGAGCACCGGCGGACGGGTGGACGGCGTGCGGCGGGAGGAGCCGGTCCAGGCCGGACGCGGCGGGCGCTTGACGATGGGAGCGAAGATCTCGGCGATCTGCTCCTTGCCCAGCGTCTCCTTCTCCAGCAGCTGCAGGACGAGGTTGTCGAGGACGTCGCGGTTCTCGACCAGGATCTCCCAGGCCTCGTTGTGCGCGTTCTCGATGAGCTTCTTGACTTCCTCGTCCACCAGCGCGGCGACCTCTTCCGAGTAGTCGCGCTGGTGAGCCATCTCACGTCCGAGGAACGGCTCGGTGTTGTCGCCGCCGAACTTGATGGCGCCCAGACGCTCGGTCATGCCGTACTGGGTGACCATCGCACGGGCCGTGGCGGTGGCCTTCTCGATGTCGTTCGCCGCGCCCGTGGTCGGGTCGTGGAAGACCAGTTCCTCGGCCGCGCGACCGCCCAGCATGTAGGCGAGCTGGTCGAGCATCTCGTTGCGGGTGGTCGAGTACTTGTCCTCGTCCGGCAGGACCATCGTGTAGCCCAGAGCACGGCCTCGGGAGAGGATCGTGATCTTGTGGACCGGGTCGGAGTTCGGGGAGGCCGCCGCGACCAGGGCGTGTCCGCCCTCGTGGTACGCGGTGATCTTCTTCTCCTTGTCCGACATGATCCGGGTCCGCTTCTGCGGGCCCGCCACCACGCGGTCGATCGCCTCGTCCAGCATGGAGTTGTCGATCAGCTTCCGGTCGCTGCGGGCCGTGAGCAGGGCGGCCTCGTTGAGGACGTTGCTCAGGTCGGCGCCGGTGAAGCCCGGCGTCCGGCGGGCGACGGCCGCGAGGTCGACGTCCGGGGCGACCGGCTTGCCCTTCTGGTGGACCTTGAGGATCTCCAGGCGGCCCTGCAGGTCCGGCGGGTCGACCGCGATCTGGCGGTCGAAGCGGCCGGGCCGCAGAAGAGCCGGGTCGAGGATGTCCGGACGGTTGGTGGCTGCGATGAGAATCACACCACCCTTGACGTCAAAACCGTCCATCTCGACAAGCAGCTGGTTCAGCGTCTGCTCGCGCTCGTCGTGACCACCGCCGAGGCCGGCGCCGCGGTGGCGGCCGACCGCGTCGATCTCGTCGACGAAGACGATCGCCGGGGCGTTCGCCTTGGCCTGCTCGAACAGGTCACGGACCCGGGAGGCACCGACACCGACGAACATCTCGACGAAGTCGGAACCGGAGATCGAGTAGAAGGGGACCCCCGCCTCACCGGCGACGGCTCGCGCGAGCAGCGTCTTGCCGGTACCGGGACGGCCGTAGAGCAGCACGCCCTTGGGGATCTTGGCGCCGACGGCCTGGAACTTCGCCGGTTCCTGCAGGAACTCCTTGATCTCGTGGAGTTCCTCGACGGCCTCGTCGCAGCCCGCGACGTCGGAGAACGTCGTCTTCGGGGTGTCCTTGGTGATCAGCTTGGCCTTGGACTTCCCGAAGTTCATCACCCGGGAGCCGCCACCCTGCATCTGGTTCATCAGGAACAGGAAGACGACCACGATCAGGACGAAGGGGAGCAGGGAGAGCAGGATGCCGAGGAACGGGTTCTGCTTGGACGGCGACACGGTGTAGCCGTCCGGGATCTGCTTGTCCTGGTACTTGGTCTGCAGCGTGTTGGCGATGGCCACACCCTGGTCGCCGATATAGCTCGCCTGGATCTTCGAGCTGCCCTCGACCTTGAAACCGTCCTTGAGCTGGGCCTTGACGGTCTGCTCGTCACCGGTGGTGAGCTTGACGCTCTCCACCTTGTTGTCGTTGATCGCCGCCACGACCTGGCCGGTGTCCACCGTCTTGTAGCCGCCGGACGAGCCGACGACCTGCATCAACACGACCACGGCAAGGACGGCCAGCACGATCCACATGACCGGCCCACGGAAGTATCGCTTCACGTCCATCCATACGGAGCGGTGTCGCCCCGTCCCTCCTGCCATAGTGAGTTTGATAAGACAGTTCTTCTGACGGTACCCCAGCATTGTTGCCCGAAGCCGCACTCCGCGGCTCGGACGGCCGGCATTCCCGCCTCTGCATGCTCCAACGGCGCGAAACCCGCTGGGGTTCCCGATCGTCCTACAAAGACGGCTCGCTTGGCCCCAAGGCCGGCTCAGCCGCCGTAGACGTGGGGGGCGAGCGTACCGACGAACGGGAGATTCCGGTACTTCTCCGCGTAGTCCAGACCGTAACCGACGACGAACTCGTTCGGGATGTCGAAGCCGACCCATTCGACGTCGATGGCGACCTTCGCGGCGTCCGGCTTGCGCAGCAGGGTGCAGATCTTCAGGGACTCCGGCTCACGCGAGCCGAGGTTGTTGATCAGCCACGACAGCGTCAGTCCGGAGTCGATGATGTCCTCGACGATCAGGACGTGCCGGCCCTTGATGTCGGTGTCGAGGTCCTTCAGGATCCGCACCACACCGGAGGACTGGGTGCCCGCGCCGTACGAGGACACGGCCATCCAGTCCATGGTGACGGGGGTGGACAGCGCCCGGGCCAGGTCGGCCATGACCATCACCGCGCCCTTGAGGACGCCGACGATGAGCAGGTCCTTGCCCGCGTACTCCGCGTCGATCTTCGCGGCCAGCTCGACGAGCTTCGCGTCGATCTCTTCCTTGGTGATGAGCACCTGCTTGAGGTCGGCACCCATGTCTTTCGCGTCCACCCGCATCACTTTCGGTCGTCCCACCGGCTGCCCGGCCCCGGAAGCGGGGCCGGATCCCGCACAAAACGGGATGAGGTTCAGCCTTGCCGAATCACCAGTCTGCCACCCTGGCGCTGGGCGACGACCTTGCCCGGGAGATTGATGGCTCCCTGGCCGCGCCAGCCGGTGATCAGCCGGTCGACTTCCTCGATGTGGCGGGCGAACAGCGAGCCGGCCGGGGCGCCGGCCTCGATGGCCGCCTGGCGCAGGATGCGGCGGCGCACGGCGGGCGGCAGGGCGTAGAGCTTGGCGCACTCCAGCAGGCCCGCGCTGTCCCGCACGGCGGCCTCGGCCTGGCGGGCCCAGGCGTCCAGGGCGTCGGCGTCGTCGCGGGAGAGCTGCGCGGTACGGGCGAGGGCCTCGACGACGCCCTTGCCGAGCGCCTTCTCCAGGGCGGGCAGGCCCTCGTGGCGCAGCCGCGAGCGGGTGTAGGCGGGGTCGGCGTTGTGCGGGTCGTCCCAGACGGGCAGCGACTGGACCATGCAGGCCTTGCGGGCGGTCTGCCGGTCGAGTTCGAGGAAGGGGCGGCGGTAACGGCCACCGGCCCCCGAGACCGCGGCCATTCCGGACAGGGAGCGGATGCCGGAGCCGCGGGCGAGGCCGAGCAGAACGGTCTCGGCCTGGTCGTCGCGGGTGTGGCCGAGCAGGATCGCGGTGGCGCCGTGGCGGGCCGCGGCCGCGTCGAGGGCGGCGTACCGTGCGTCGCGGGCGGCGGCTTCCGGGCCGCCTTCGCGGCCGACGGTCACGGCGACGGACTCGACCGGGTCCAGGCCCAACTCGCGCAGCCGCAGGGCGACTTCCTCGGCGCGCAGATCGGAGCCGGGCTGCAGTCCGTGGTCGACGGTGACGCCGCCGCAGCGGATGCCGAGCTTGGGGGCCTCGAAAGCGAGGGCGGAGGCGAGCGCCATGGAGTCGGCGCCGCCGGAGCACGCCACGAGCACGAGCGGCGCGGGCGGGGGCTCGTGCGCGGTCCGCCCGGCGGGGGGCTGGTCGTCGTTGAGGATGTCGTGAAGGACGCGGCGGACCGCCAGGCGTATCGCCGCGACCGCAGGATGGGGACCCATGTCCGGTTCCCTTCATGAAGTTTTCGGGGGTGAGCCCGAGGTTCGGTCACTCAGAGTGTGTCGATGGTGACAGAACCGGGCCGTTCCCCGAGCATTGCACGCCTACCCATGGCTCACGGTCCCTCGGACGGGTGATTGGAGGGGCGTTCGCCTGCCGTCGGCCGGAATCGGTTCACCACGTCCCCACGGCGTTCACGACTCGCTCTTGCGGTGCACCCGCGCGACCCAGTCCGCCGGTTTGGCGATCTCCGACTTGGTCGGCAGGGTGTTCGGGGACGTCCACACACGGTTGAAGCCGTCCATGCCGACCTGGTCGACGACGGCCCGCACGAACCGCTCGCCGTCCCGGTACTGCCTGAGTTTGGCGTCCAGGCCGAGCAGCCTGCGCAGTGCCATGTCCAGCCGGGAGGCGCCCTTCGCGCGGCGCTGCTGGAACTTCTCGCGGATCTCGGCCACGCTCGGCACGACGTCGGGGCCCACTCCGTCCATCACGAAGTCGGCGTGACCCTCGAGGAGGGACATCACGGCGGTGAGACGGCCGAGGATCTCGCGCTGGGCCGGGGTCTGCACGATCTCCACGAAGGAGCGCCCCCCGTCGTCCTCCTCCGCCTCGGGGCGCCCGCCCGCGAGGGACTGGGCGGCCTCCCGGATGCGCTCCAGGACGGTCATCGGGTCGACGTCCGTCTCCCCCAGGAAAGACTGGATTTCGCCCTCGAGGTGGTCGCGCAGCCAGGGCACCGCGCTGAACTGCGTGCGGTGCGTCTCCTCGTGCAGACAGACCCAGAGGCGGAAGTCGTGGGGCTGCACGTCGAGTTCGCGCTCCACGTGCACGATGTTGGGCGCGACGAGGAGCAGCCGGCCGCCGCCGTTCTCGCCGGCCGGCAGCTCGCGGGTGGCCGGGGCGAAGGTCTCGTACTGGCCGAGGACACGGGAGGCGAGGAACGACAGCAGCATGCCCAGTTCGACGCCGGTGACCTTGCCGCCGACCGCGCCGAGGACCGCGCCGCCCGGGCTGCTGCCGCGCCGCTCCTGCATCTTCTCGAGCAGCGGTTTGAGGATCTCCCGGAAGCCGGCGACGTTGGCCCGCACCCAGCCGGGCCGGTCGACGACCAGGATCGGGGTGTCGTGGGTCTCCTCCGTGCCCATCCGGGTGAAGCCGCGGACGTGTCCCTCCGAGGCCTTGGCATGCCGGCGCAGCTCCGCGACGACCTCTCGGGCCTCGTCGCGGCTCACGTCGGGGCCCGGCCGCACGAGCCGGGTCGCGGTCGCGACCGCGAGATTCCAGTCGACCATCTCGGCACCACCGATGCTCGTCATGTGTCAACCGTACGTGAGCGTTCGCGCTGGGGGCAGGGCGCGGAGGCCCGCGGCACCGGGTACGGCGCCGGAGGGGTCAGCGGCAGCCGCAGGCCGCCAGGGCCGTCGCCGTGCGGTCCAGCGCCGACTGGGCCGCCTCCTTGCTCGCGGTGTCGGACGCGAGGAAGGCGAACGCGATCAGCCGTCCGTCCTGGTCGACCACCGTGCCCGCCAGGGTGTTCACGCCGCTCAAGGTGCCGGTCTTGGCTCGTACGACGCCTGCCGCACCGTTGGCGTAGCGGCTGGTCAGGGTGCCGGTGAAGCCCGCCACCGGAAGGCCGGTGAGGACGGGGCGGAGTTCGGGGTGGTCCGGGGCTCCGGCCTTGACCAGGAGGGCGGTCAGCAGGTCGGCCGTCAGCCTGTCGGCGCGGTTCAGGCCGCTGCCGTCATGGAACTGCGCGCCCTGTACGGGCAGTTGGAGTCTCCTCAGCTGGGCGGCGATCGCCGCCGCGCCGCCGTCGAAGCTCGCCGGCTTCCCCGTCGCCACCGCCGTCTGGCGGGCCAGCGCCTCCGCGATGTCGTTGTCGGAGTTGGTCAGCATGCGCTCGACCAGGTCGGCGAGCGGGGGTGAGGAGACGGAGGCCAGCGTCCTGGCGCGGGCCGTCGCCCTGGACGGGCGCGGGGGCGTCGTCCGGATGCCGTCCGCGGCCAGGAAGCCCGCGAACTTCTCCGTCGCGTCCGCGGCCGGGTCCGCCACCCGGATCGCGGTTCCGCTGGTGGAGTTGTCGGTGCGCCCCTCGTCGGCCACGAGGGCGCTGACCGGCGCGAGGTTGTCGTTGTCGGCGCCGATGGGGTGCACCGCGGGACCGGTGAAGAGAGTGGTGTCATAGGAGAGCGTGACCCGGTCGATGCCGCGCTTCTTCAGGGCCGTCGCCGTCCTGTCCGCCAGGTCGCGCAGGCTCGCCCAGCCGTCGGTGTCCTTGCGGGCCGTCAGCGTCGGGTCGCCGCCGCCGACGAGGACGAGTTCCTTGGCGTCCGGTTCCAGGGCGGTGCGCGTGGTGAGGCGGTGGTCGGCGCCCATCGCCGACAGCGCGGCGACCGCGGTGGCGATCTTCGTCGTGGAGGCCGGCGTGAGGGGGGCGTCGGCGCCGGTGCCGTACAGGCGCTTGCCGGTGGCCACGTCAACGACCGCGGCGGCGCGGTGGGCGCCGAGCGCGGCATCGCCGAGGAGCGGCCGGAGGACGTCGGTGAGCGCCGGTCCGACGGGCGCGGACCTCACCGTGTTCGCGGAGCCGCCGAGGCCGACCAGGACCGAGGCGGCGCTCGGCGCGGGCTCGGGCGCCCGGGGCTTGTCGGACGTATCGGATGTACGGCCGTGATCTGCGCCACCCGCGCGTTCCAGGGCAACCGCCCGGTCCGCCTCGGCCGTACGCTGACCGGTGGAGTCCCAGGGGCCGGCGGCGGTCACCACGGTGACGGCCAGCGCCACACCGGCGGTGGCGGCACCCGCGGTGTACTGCCAGGTCCCGGTGGTCTTCGGCCTCGCCGACAGCACCCGCGCGAGCCGCGGTCGCGCGGCCGCCGCGGCCCGTTCGAGGCGGGGACGCGCGGCGTTCGCGGCTCGTTCGAGCTGCGGGCGTACGGTCCCGGCGGCCCGTGCCAGACGCGGTCGTACGGCGTTCGCGGCCCGCACCACATGCGGTCTCGCGGCTCGCCAAGGCCTCAGTTCAGGCACGACCACCAGCCCCTTTCGCGATCACACACGTGCGTGAGGGACACTTAACCACCAGAACTATGTGTTGATCATGGAGGAGCCACCGGTGGAGTTCGACGTCACGATCGAGATCCCGAAGGGTTCGCGGAACAAGTACGAGGTGGACCACGAGACCGGTCGGATCCGCCTGGACCGTCGACTCTTCACCTCGACCGCCTACCCGACCGACTACGGCTTCGTCGAGAACACCCTCGGCGAGGACGGCGACCCGCTGGACGCGCTGGTCATCCTGGACGAGCCGACCTTCCCGGGCTGTCTGATCCGCTGCCGCGCGATCGGCATGTTCCGCATGACGGACGAGGCGGGCGGTGACGACAAGCTGCTGTGCGTCCCGTCGACGGACCCGCGCGTGGAGCACCTGCGTGACATCCACCACGTCTCCGAGTTCGACCGTCTGGAGATCCAGCACTTCTTCGAGGTCTACAAGGACCTGGAGCCCGGCAAGTCCGTCGAGGGCGCCAACTGGGTCGGCCGCACGGACGCCGAGGCTGAGATCGAGCGCTCCTACAAGCGGTTCAAGGAGCAGGGCGGCCACTGAGCCCCGGACTCCTGTGAAGGGGCCGTACGCATGCGCGTGCGGCCCCTTCGTGTGCCTGTGCGCATACTGAGGGTGGCAGGAGGTGTCGTACAGGGAGCGTTGCGCACGTGACGGAAGCGGAGTACCGCAAACCGCAGTCGGACGAGGCGAGGGGCACGTTCGATCCCGAGATCACTTCGGAGTTCGCCCTTCCGGCCGGGTTCGCAGCCCCCAGAGCGGTCGCCGAGCCGGAGACCACGTCGGAGTTCGCCGTCCCGGACGGGCTGGACGTGCCGCAGGCTCCTAACGCCGAGTCCGAGGGCTCCGCGTTCAGCGCGCCGAGCACCTACAGCAGCAGACAGGCGCCGGCCGCGTTCACCCCGGCGACCGGCATCCCCGTCGTCAGCCTCACCAAGGACGTGCCCTGGCAGGACCGCATGCGCACCATGCTGCGGATGCCGGTGGCCGAGCGGCCCGCGCCGGAGCCCGGTCCGAAGGCGGAGGAGGGCGGTCCCGCCGTCCCGCGCGTGCTCGACCTGACACTGCGCATCGGGGAGCTGCTGCTGGCCGGCGGTGAGGGCGCGGAGGACGTGGAGGCCGCGATGTTCGCGGTGTGCCGGTCCTACGGCCTGGACCGCTGCGAGCCGAACGTCACCTTCACGCTGCTGTCGATCTCCTATCAGCCCTCGCTGGTGGAGGATCCGGTGACGGCCTCGCGGACCGTGCGGCGGCGGGCGACGGACTACACGCGGCTGGCGGCCGTCTTCCGGCTCGTGGACGACCTCAGCGACCCGGAGACCACCATCTCCCTGGAGGAGGCCTACCGGCGGCTCGCGGAGATACGGCGCAACCGGCACCCGTATCCGACCTGGGTGCTGACCGGGGCGAGCGGACTGCTCGCCGGGGCCGCCTCCGTGCTCGTCGGTGGTGATCTGGTCGTGTTCGTCGCGGCCATGCTGGGCGCGATGTTCGGTGACCGGCTGGCGTGGCTCTGCGCGGGGCGCGGGCTGCCGGAGTTCTACCAGTTCACGGTGGCCGCGATGCCCCCGGCGGCGATCGGGGTCGCGCTGACCGTGGCCCATGTGGACGTGAAGGCCTCCGCGGTCATCACCGGTGGCCTGTTCGCGCTGCTTCCCGGGCGCGCGCTGGTGGCGGGCGTGCAGGACGGACTGACCGGTTTCTACATCACCGCCTCCGCGCGGCTGCTGGAGGTCATCTACCTGTTCGTCGGGATCGTCACCGGGGTGCTGGTCGTCCTGTACTTCGGGGTGAACCTGGGCGCCAAGCTGAACCCGGACGCGGCCCTGCAGATCGCCGAGCGGCCGCTGTGGCAGATCTCCGCCTCGATGCTGCTGTCGCTGACGTTCGCCGTGCTGCTGCAGCAGGAGCGCTCGACCGTGCTGTGGGTGACGCTCAACGGTGGTGTCGCGTGGTGCGTGTACGGCGCGCTGCACTACCCCGGCGGGCTGTCGCCGGTCGCCTCCACGGCCGTCGCCGCCGGGCTCGTGGGGCTGTTCGGGCAGCTGCTGTCCCGCTACCGGTTCGCTTCCGCGCTGCCGTACACGACGGCGGCCATCGGGCCTCTGCTGCCGGGTTCGTCGACGTACTTCGGGCTGCTGTCGATCGCCCAGAACAACGTCGACAAGGGGCTGGTGTCGCTGGCCACGGCCGCCTCGCTCGCCATGGCCATCGCGATCGGGGTCAACCTGGGATCGGAGATCTCACGGCTGTTCCTGCGGATCGGCTCGGCCGAGAAGCGCCGGGCCGCCAAGCGGACGCGCGGTTTCTAGCAGCCCTGGTGGACCCGGGCGTTTCTAGTAGCCCTGGTTGTAGGGGTACTGGCCGTTCTGCCCGGCGCCGTACGGCTGCTGGGGCTGTCCGCCGCCGTACTGCTGGTGCTCACCGCCGCCGTACGGCTGCTGCGGCGGGTACGTCTGCTGGGGGTACTGCGGGGCGTACTGCTGCTGGTTCGGGTCGTACGGCTGCTGGTTCGGGTCGTACGGCTGCTGGTTCGGGTCGTACGGCTGCTGATACGGCTGGTCCGCCGGCGGGATGCGGCGCAGCTGGGTCGTCGAGTCGTCCATCACCACCGGGAAGGGCTGCGTCTGCTCCTGGACGGGCTCGGCGGCGGCGCGCTCGGGGTTCTTCTTCGCCTTCGAACGGGCGCGCAGGTACTCGATGGCGATCGGCACCACCGAGACGAGGACGATCAGGATGAGGATCGCCTCGATGTTGTTCCTGACCAAGTCGATCTTGCCCAGCCAGGAACCGAGCAGGGTCACGCCGGCGCCCCACAGGACACCGCCGATCACGTTGAAGATCACGAACGAGCGGTACTTCATGCCGCTGACGCCGGCGATGATCGGCGTGAAGGTGCGCACCACGGGCACGAAGCGGGCCAGGACCAGGGACTTCGGGCCGTACTTCTCGAAGAACTCGTGCGCCTTGACGACGTTCTCCTGCTTGAAGAGGCGGGAGTCGGGGCGGTTGAAGAGCGAGGGACCGACCTTCTTGCCGAACATGTAGCCCGCCTGGTCGCCGAGGACCGCGGCGACGCAGATGAGGGCGATCGCTCCCCACAGCGGGAAGTTCAGCTGGTTGGTGGTGATCAGCAGGCCCGTGGTGAACAGGAGCGAGTCGCCCGGCAGGAAGAAGCCGATGAGCAGGCCAGACTCCGCGAAGACGATCAGGAGCAGACCCCAGATGCCGAACGTGTCGAGAAGGTGGTTCGGATCGAGCCAGCTCGGGCCGAGGGCAAGCGACGTCACGGTTCCGGGCTCCCTGAGGGCTGGGGGGAAGGTACGGCGACCTTCTACGGGCGCACAAAGCTATCAACGCAAGGTGTCCGCCCCAGGTTCCACCGGTGTCTCCAGGATGCACTGTGCGGCTCCTGGGGCAAAGCTGAGAGTCATGGGCATCGATGAGTACGGCGGCGGCCAGGGGCCCCAGCCGGATGTGTTGGTCGTGACGACGAATGACGTTCCCGGGTACCGGGTGCAGCAGGTCCTCGGTGAGGTGTTCGGCCTCACCGTGCGGTCCCGGCACCTCGGCAGCCAGATCGGGGCCGGGCTGAAGTCGATGATCGGCGGTGAGCTCAGGGGCCTCACCAAGACGCTGGTGCAGACCCGGAACCAGGCCATGGAGCGGCTGGTGGAGCAGGCACGCGCGCGTGGGGCGAACGGGGTGCTGATGTTCCGCTTCGACGTGACCGAGGCGGCCGACGTCGGCACGGAGGTGTGCGCCTACGGGACCGCGGTGGTCCTGGCCCAGGAGTGAGCCCCCGGGCCGGGACCGTCACGCGGCGTGCCGGGCCGCGTTGGCGTGAATCGCGTCCCGGAGGTGCTCGGCGAGGCCCGGGTGCACGGCGTCGTAGAACGCCTTGAAGCGCTCGTCGGAGACGTACATGTCGGCCAGACAGCCGTGCATCTCGTAGCCGCACCCGTAGTACCAGCGGTGGATGTGCAGGCGGTGTTCCTCCGCGAGGTCCATCGCCGCCTCGGCGGTCGGCGGCTCACCGGCGGACATCAGGGCCGCGTAGCGCGTGCTCCAGTCGTCCACCTCGGCCCGCAGGCGTTTCCAGTCGGCCTTGGTGTAGCCGGCGGCCCGGCGCTGTGACTCGGCGTACGCCTCGGTACCGCCCCAACGGCGCTCGGCCTCCTCGGCGTACTGCTCGGGGTCCTTGTCCCCGAAGACCTCGAAGCGTTCCTCCGGGGTGAGGTTGATGCCCATCTTCCGTGCCTCCATGGCGTGTTCCACGGCCTCGGCCATCTTCCGCAGCTTCTCGATCCGGCCGGTCAGCAGCTCGTGTTGGCGGCGCAGATGCGCGCGCGGGTCCGCGTCCGGGTCGTCGAGCAGGGCCGCGACCTCGTCGAGCGGGAAGCCGAGCTCCCGGTAGAACAGGACCTGCTGCAGCCGGTCGAGGTCGGCCTCGCCGTAGCGCCGGTGCCCCGCGTGGCTGCGCTCGCTCGGGACGAGCAGTCCGATGGCGTCGTAGTGGTGCAGGGTGCGCACCGTGACGCCGGCGTAGCCCGCGACCTGTCCCACGGAGTAGCTCACTTCGTCCGCTCCCTTCTCGGTACGCACTCCACGGTGGGTCCTCACGTCGCGTGAGGTGCAAGTCCGATTCTCCCGGGACGGCCGGCGGACCCGCCCGGGCCGGGGTGATCCCTGGAACTCCCTCCCGTCGGCACTCGTTCATCAGCAGACGCGAGGAGACACGTTCATGCCGCTTCACAAGGGTTCCGCACGGTCCGAAGAGCGCCAGGTGTCGGTCAACCCCTTCTTCGGGGAGGCCAACCCGGTCGGCGGCATGACCGAGGCACCGCCCAGACACCGGCTGCCGGACGCTCCGCTGCCGCCCTCGACGGCGTACCAGCTGGTGCACGACGAGCTGATGCTGGACGGCAACTCACGGCTGAACCTGGCCACGTTCGTGACGACGTGGATGGAGCCGCAGGCCGGTGTCCTGATGGCGGAGTGCCGGGACAAGAACATGATCGACAAGGACGAGTACCCGCGCACGGCCGAGTTGGAGCGGCGCTGTGTGGCGATGCTCGCCGACCTGTGGAACGCGCCGGATCCGGCGGCGGCCGTGGGCTGTTCGACGACCGGCTCCAGCGAGGCGTGCATGCTGGCCGGGATGGCCCTCAAACGGCGCTGGAGCAAGCGGAATGGGACACCGGGAGCCCGCCCCAACCTCGTGATGGGCGTCAACGTCCAGGTGTGCTGGGAGAAGTTCTGCAACTTCTGGGAGGTCGAGCCCCGCCAGGTGCCCATGGAGGGCGACCGGTTCCATCTCGACCCGCAGGCCGCCGCCGAGCTGTGCGACGAGAACACCATCGGGGTCGTCGGCATCCTCGGCTCCACCTTCGACGGCTCCTACGAGCCGATCGCGGACCTGTGCGCGGCCCTCGACGCCTTGCAGGAGCGCACGGGCCTGGACATCCCGGTGCATGTCGACGGCGCGTCCGGCGCGATGGTCGCGCCCTTCCTCGACGAGGACCTGGTGTGGGACTTCCGCCTCCCGCGCGTGGCGTCCATCAACACCTCCGGGCACAAGTACGGGCTGGTCTACCCGGGCGTCGGCTGGGCACTGTGGCGGGACAACGAGGCCCTTCCGGAGGAACTCGTCTTCCGCGTCAACTACCTGGGCGGCGACATGCCGACCTTCGCGCTCAACTTCTCCCGCCCCGGCGCCCAGGTCGTCGCGCAGTACTACACGTTTCTACGGCTGGGCCGCGAGGGCTACCGGGCGGTGCAGCAGGCCACCCGGGACGTGGCCCGGTCCATCGCCGACCGGGTCGAGCAGCTGGGCGACTTCCGGCTGCTGACCCGGGGCGACGAACTGCCGGTCTTCGCCTTCACGACGGCGCCGGGTGTGGAGTCGTACGACGTCTTCGACGTGTCCCGGCGGATGCGGGAGCGCGGCTGGCTGGTGCCCGCGTACACCTTCCCGCCCAACCGGCAGGACCTGTCCGTACTGCGGGTCGTGTGCCGCAACGGCTTCTCGTCCGACCTCGCCGACCTGTTCGTGGAGGACCTGACCCGCCTGCTGCCGGAGCTGCGCCGGCAGCCGCACCCGTGGACCCGCGACAAGGAGGCGGCCACCGGTTTCCATCACTAGCGGCCACGTGATCAGCGGTCGTCGTCCGGATGCCGCTCCCCGGTGGCGTACGGGTTCTCCTGGTCGGCGGTGAGGACGCCCACGAACGGCTCGCCCTCTCCCGCGAACGTGTACGCCCCGCCCTCGATCCGTCCGATCAGCCCCTGGATCCACTCGAGCTCGGCGTCGGCCGTGTGGATCCAGAGGTTCATGATCTCGCCGATGTGGCCGAGCTGTTCGGGGCCGTCCTCGGGCACGTAGTGCTCGGTGACGGACGAGCGCCACTGCTCGATACGCCGGATCCGCTCCTTCAGGAGGGACACCGCCTCGGCCCGCGGCAGGTCCACCATGAAGCCGATCGCGCTCGACTTGACGTCCATCTTCTGATCGTACGAGGTCAGCGCCTCGCGCAGCAGCCGGAAGTACTCCTCGGTGCCCCGGTCGGTGATCTCGTACTCCGTGCGCGGCGGGCCGCCGGCCGTGGACGGCGCGACCTCGTGCGCGTGCAGCAGCTCCTGCTTGGCCATCTGCTTGAGCGCGTGGTAGATCGAGCCGGGCTTGGCGTTGGACCACTCGTGGGCGCCCCAGTACTCCAGGTCGCCCCGCACCTGGTAGCCATGGGCCCGCCCGTGCTGGCGGACCGCGCCGAGCACGAGGAGACGGATCGCTGACATGCGGCCAGCGTAGGACCCGGGAGGGTCAGCCCCAGCCGGCGCCCTGCTCCTTCGCCACCAGTTCGAAGGCGGTCGCGCCGTCCAGCGACTCCCTGATGATGTCGGCGTGGCCGGCGTGCCGGGCGGTCTCGCGGATCAGGTGCAGACAGAGCCAGCGCACGGAGACCCGTCCCTCCGGCGGGAACCAGGGGTCGTTCGGCAGCGGGAAGGTGTCGTCGAGGCTCGGTACGGAGCGGACGTACGCCTCGGTCTCCGCGGCGACCTTCTCCCAGTGGGCCAGCTGGGACTCGACCGTCTCGTCGCCGACGAGCTGGAAGGTCTCGTGCCAGTTGGACTCGTCCCGCCGGATCGCCGGCGGTTCCTGCTTGGCACGCGCGATCCAGCTCTGCTCGACCTCGGCGACGTGCTTGAGCAGACCGGAGAGCGAGAGATCACTGGCGCTGGGCTTGCTCGCGGCCTGCTCCTCGGTCAGTCCGAGCAGCGCGCGCCGGATGCCGCCGCGCTGCTCCTCGATGAACGCGAGCAGCGCTCCGCGCTCGTCTCCCCGGGCCTCCGCGGGAACGTGGGTGACCATGACCGGCCGCCTTTCGTCGGGTCCTGTGGGGTTGCCCCCTGACACCCATGAAGCTACGGGCCATCGAGGTCAGATCCTGTCCTCGATGGCCCGCGCGACCGGACGAAATCAGAACGGGAACCCGCTGCGGCCGTGCTGCACCGAGATCCACTTCTGCGTGGTGAAGCACTCGACGGTCCCCTCGCCGTTCAGACGGCCGATGCCGGAGTTCTTCTCGCCGCCGAAGGGGACGACGGGCTCGTCGTGGACGGTGCCGTCGTTCACGTGGAACATGCCGGTGTCGATCTGCTTGGCGAACTCGACACCCCGCTCGATGTCACCGGTGTGGACGGCGCCGCTCAGGCCGTAGGGCGTGTCGTTGACGATGCGCACGGCCTCCTCCTCGCCGTCGAAGGGGATGAGGAAGGCGACCGGGCCGAAGACCTCCTGGCGCAGCAGGGCCGAGTCGGCGGGGACGCCGGTCAGGACGGACGGCTCGACCAGGTTGTCGGTGGTCGAGCCGTGCACCAGGGCCGTCGCGCCCTCGCTGATCGCCTGCTCGACGACGGAGGAAACGGCGTCCGCCTGCGAGGAGTTGATGACCGGGCCGATCACCGTCTGCGGGTCGCTCGGATCGCCGACCTTGAGGGTCCTGACCTTGGCGACGAACTTCTCGGTGAACTCGTCGGCGATCGAGCGGTCCACGAGCACACGGTTGGCGGCCATGCAGACCTGGCCCTGGTGGACGTAGCGGCTGAAGACCGCCGCGTCGACCGCGTAGTCGATGTCGGCGTCGTCGAGGACCACGATGGCGCTGTTGCCGCCCAGTTCGAGAACCGAGCGCTTGAAGCTCGCGGCGCAGACGGTGGCGACGTGCCGGCCGACCTTGTCGGAGCCGGTGAAGGAGATGACCTTCGGGACCGGGTGCTCGATGAAGGCGTCGCCGATCTCGGCGATGTCCGTGATGACGACGTTGAACAGGCCGCCCGGCAGGCCCGCGTCCTCGAAGATCTTGGCGACCAGGGAACCGCCGGTGATCGGGGTGTTCTGGTGCGGCTTCAGGACGACGCCGTTGCCGAGCGCGAGGGCGGGCGCGACGGACTTGATGGACAGCAGGAAGGGGAAGTTGAAGGGGCTGATCACACCCACCACGCCGACCGGGACGCGGTAGAGGCGGTTCTCCTTGCCGTCGACCGGCGAGGGCAGGATCCTGCCCTCGGGGCGCAGCGCCCACTGGATCGACTCGCGCAGGAACTCCTTGGCCAGGTGCAGCTCGAAGCCGGCCTTCAGCCGGGTGCCGCCGAGCTCGGCGATGATCAGATCGGCGATCTCCTGCTCGCGCTCCTCGACCAGTCTGAGCGCCTTCTCCAGGACCGCGCGCCGGGCGTAGGGGTTGGTCTTCGCCCACTGCTTCTGGACGCGCGCCGCCGCCCGGTACGCCTCGTCCACCTCGTCGACCGTGGCTATGGTGATCGACGCCAACTTCTCGTTGTCGTACGGGTTGAAGTCGATGATGTCCCAGGAGCCGGTGCCCGGGCGCCACTCACCGTCGATGTACTGCTGGGCCAGGTCGGTGAAGTACGACGACATGTGATCCCCAAATCACTAGCAGACACACGATCAACGTCACGGTCTGATCACACGTCATCGTACGTGCGCGCCAGATGAGTTGGGGACGCGGAGCGAACTTCTGGGGAGAACCTCAGGAAAGCTGGAGGAGACCCCGCAGAAGGTCACGGCTCTCGTCCGGCCCCGGGCTGTCCCGCTGGAGCTCCCCCAGCGCCTTCTCGTACTGGGCGACGTCCTCGGTCTTGTCCAGATAGAGGGCGCTGGTCAGCTGCTCCAGGTAGACGACGTCGGTGAGGTCCGCCTCCGTGAAGGACAGGATGGTGAACGCGCCGCTCTCGCCGGCGTGGCCGCCGAAGCTGAACGGCATGATCTGCAGCCGTACGTTCGGCTGCTCGGAGATGTCGATCAGATGCTGGAGCTGACCGCGCATCACCTCCCGGTCGCCGTACGGGCGGCGCAGCGCGGCCTCGTCCAGGACGATGTGGAAGTCGGGGGCGTTCTCCGAGACGAGGTACTTCTGGCGCTCCAGGCGCAGCTCCACCCGCTTCTCGATGTCCGACTCGCTCGCGCCCTTCATGCCGCGCTTGACCACCGCGCGCGCGTACTCCGGCGTCTGCAGCAGCCCGTGCACGAACTGCACCTCGTAGGCGCGGATCAGCGAGGCCGCGCCCTCCAGGCCGACATAGGTGGGGAACCAGCTCGGCAGGACGTCCGAGTAACTGTGCCACCAGCCCGCCACGTTGGCCTCCCGCGCGAGGGACAGCAGCGAGGTGCGCTCCGCCTCGTCGGTGATGCCGTACAGCGTCAACAGGTCTTCCACGTCCCGTGTCTTGAAGCTCACCCGGCCCAGCTCCATCCGGCTGATCTTCGACTCCGAGGCGCGGATCGAGTAACCCGCCGCCTCGCGCGTGATTCCGCGCGCCTCGCGCAGTCGCCTGAGTTGCGAGCCGAGCAGCATGCGCCGCACCACCGATCCGGGCTCTCCCACGCTCACGTTCGCCAGCCTCCCCAACGCCTTCAGGGGCCGAAGTCTGCCACTAAAACACTCCGAGCAGTACTCGTCCGATTACAGAGATGGAAAGAAGTCAAAGATTCTGCGCTGGTCGAAGGAAGGAGTTGGCAAGTAGCGGGAGAGAAGATGGCGGAAAAAATGACCAAGAAGCGGTACGGGAACGTCCAATTCGGTCACCTGCACGTGCATCTGCACCTTGCATCTGCACCGCGCATCCGAAACCATGGTCTCGCGCATCCGCTGCATCGCAACGACCGCGAATTCCCGGGAGTGCCTCGCATGGGGACGAATGGATCGACCATGCTCGAGCCGTTACGGCAGGGCCTTCCGCCGCTTGATCCCGCGGCCGTGTCCAACGCCGCCTCCTGCGCTCTGCCCGCCCGCTACGAAGCGGTGCGCGAGGCAAGGCTGTTCACCCGGAGAACCCTCGACCAGTGGGACGTCGGCGAGCGGTTCGACGACGTGTGCCTGGTCGTCTCGGAACTGGTGACCAACGCCCTGCGGCACGCCCTGCCCGCGGGCGCGGTGTGCTCGGCGGAGCAAGTGCCGCTCGTGCGGCTGCACTTGATGCGGTGGACCGAGCGGCTGGTCTGCGCGGTCCGCGATCCCAGCCAGGACTCTCCCGTGGAGCGGGAGACCGAGGACTTCTCCGCGGAGTCCGGGCGGGGACTGTTCCTGGTCGACTCCTTCGCCGACAGCTGGGGCTGGCATCCGCTGGCCGGCACGCTGAGCGGCAAGGTCGTGTGGGCCCTGTTCCGGCTGCCGCAGGTGCAGCAGGCACCCGCCGAGTGAGCATGACCGACGCAGCGTGACGCCGTTGTCTCTACGCGCGTCACTCAGCCGGATCGCAGGTCGGTGGCCCGGTTCTCAGCCTGCGACCAGGTGGTCGAACTCCCCGTCCTTGACGCCCAGGAGCATCGCCTCTATCTCGGCGCGGGTGTAGACCAGGGCCGGACCGTCGGGGAAGCGGGAGTTGCGGACGGCGACGTCACCGCCGGGCAGCCGGGCGAACTCCACGCAGGAGCCCTGGGAGTTGCTGTGCCGACTCTTCTGCCAGGCCACCCCGTCCAGCTCCGTGGCCGCCATGCCGTTGTACACGTCGTTGTACACGTCGTGGTCCACAGGTCGCTCCCCGGTGGTGCGGTGGCCTTGGGGCCAGTGATGCAGTAATCAACTGACCTGGATCATAACCCTGTTCACGTGCAGATGCATGAGCAGATGCACGTGCACGGGGGGTGGTCCTGTGGTTACAGCTTTGACGACTCCTTTACCGGGTCGATCGGCGTCTTCCCCGAAGGCCCGGCGGACATCCCCCGTCCACTAGGAACAGACGCACTGGGAGCCGTTCCTGTTCCACCGTTTCGGCGGTCGCGCGGAGCGTATGCGGCGCTCGCGTGGCTCAGCAGGGGGTACGCAAGTCCTGCCACGAAGTCTCACAGGCGCTCCCCATGGCATCGACGGGTGCGGCTGGTAGCTTGCTGCGGCCGGTCGGATGGCCGGCCGCACACGGTCCGCTAGAGCTTGGGAGCCACCAGTGACTACGGCGTCCTTCCCGCGTCCCTCTCGTACGGCGCCGCGTCGGCCGGTGCGGATCGCCGCGGCCGCCGCGGGGCTCGCGGGCGTACTCGCGCTGACCGCGTGCAGCGGCGGTGGCGGCTCCAAGGACCACTCGTCGGCGAGTCCCTCGTCGGCCGCCTCGTCCTCCGGCGCCGGCACGGGCGGCTCCAGCGGTACGTCGACCACCGCGTCCGGCGGTCTGCAGGGCAGCTGGCTCGCCACCACTGAAGGCAAGGCGGTGGCGATGGTGATCACCGGCAAGCAGGCCGCGCTCTTCTCCACCGGCGGCAGCGTGTGCAGCGGAACCGCGGGCAAGGAAGCGGGCATGCAGATGATCCATCTGACCTGCACGAACGGCGACAAGAAGCGGGCCACCGGCATGGTCGACTCCGTCTCCGGGAGCGCGCTGAAGATCACCTGGTCGGGGGCGCTCGGCAAGGAGACGTACACCAAGGCGGAGGGTGGCAAGCTGCCGTCCGGGCTGCCGACGGCCGGTGCGGGGCAGTAGGTTCGGCGGCGTCACGCCCCTGATCACCAGAGGAACCACATGCGCACCACCCCGCTCGCCGTCGCGGCCCTCGCCTCGGCCCTGCTCCTGACCGCCTGCGACAGCAACGGCGGCGGTGACGACGGCGACAAGAACAAGACCGAAGCCGGGTGCACGGTCGGCGTCTCGGTCGCCGCCAGCGCGGCGCCGTCGGCCGGGGACACCGGCGACGTCACCGTCACGGTCACCAACCGCGGCACGAGCTGCACGCTGAACGGCTTCCCGGGCGTCGACCTCGTCGCCGGTGACGCCTCGAAGACGGTCCCCGCCGACAAGAGCGCGAAGCCGGCCAAGCTGACGCTGTCCAAGGACGCGACGGCCTCGTTCACGATCACGTACACGCGCGGTGAGGCGGGCGGCAAGCAGAGCCTCGCGGTGAAGACCGCGAAGTTCACCCTGCCCGGTTCCACCACCGGCCACAGCTTCGCCTGGTCCTACGGCGATGTCGCCCTCAAGGGTGATGCTCCGGAAGCGTCGGTGACGCCTCTCACGCAGGCCGGCGACTGACGGACCGCCGGCTCACGGCAGCCGCGGCCGGGCTCCCACCTGGGCCCGGTCGGCGGCGTCGGCACCCTCGCTCCAGCCCGCCGCGTCGGTCACCCCGCGCAGCCGGCTCGTGGTCGTCCTCGGGAACATACGGTCCGTCTCGGTCGTGACGGCGACCTCGCGGGAGGCCAGCACCGGCAGCAGGTCGTCGGTGACCTGGATCTCGGCGGCTTTCCCGAGACGGGTGCCTATGCGGTGGGCGTAGGCCGCGAGGAAGGACTGGCGGAAGGTCTTGGTGCGCCTGCGGCCGCCGGCGCGCTGGGCCGCCTCGGCCTTCGTCATCGCGTGCGTGGCCTGCACGAGGAGCGAGGTGTAGAGCAGTTCGACCACCTCCAGGTCGGCGGCGAAACCGACGACCGTGGAGAAGCCGAAGGGTTCGTTCCACACCGCACGGCAGTGGTTGGCGGCCGCCACCGCGTCCAGCAGGACCGCCTTGGCCTGTTCGTACGGCGGCTCGACCCCGATCCGCCAGGCACCGGGGGTGTCCCCCGTGGGCGTCCCGGCCGCGAGGAGCGCCTCGTCGATGCTGTAGCGGGCGGTGAGCTCCTGCGCCTTGGCGGTGAGGGCCTCCGCCTCCTCCGGGAAACCGGTCGCCTCCGCCTTGGCCAGCAGCGCGCGGATGCGCGCCAGCATGCGGGACTCGGGGCGGGCCGCCGGCGTGCGGGCGGGCTCGTGCTCGTCGAGCGGCTCCAGGGACGGCAGGCGCAGCAGCAGCCGGTACAGCTCCAGGGCGGTGGTCGCGTGCGTGAAGCGATCGGTGCCGGCAGGCGGTTCTTCGGTGAGCTCCTCCACCTGGGCCCTCCAACGGGGGCCGCGGGGGCGGTCGTCCGGCGACTGCGCCCGGATCAGCGCCGACACCAGCCGCACGTGCGCGTCCTCCAGCTCGCGCCGCACGATCCGTACGACGTCGGCGGGCTGCCAGCCGCGCTGCCAGGACGAGGCCACGAACTCCCGGCCCCGCCGCGCCAGTTCCCCGTCCGCGGCCGGGTCGGCGGCCAGCAGGGAGGCGCCGGTGTCGAGGGCGGTGTCCGACTCGGCGTAGAGGGCGGCACGGAAGGCACGGTCGACGGTGCCGGTTGTACTCACCCCTCGATCCTGACACGGGGCACTGACATCGATGGAGCTCCCGACAACTGTCAACCGATGGTTGACACCCCTCTACTGTCAACCTAAGGTTGACACATGTCGACGAATCCGACCACGTCATCCGTACGTCTCGACGACCTCATCGCGGCGATCAAGAAGGTCCACTCCGAACCCCTGGACCAGCTCCAGGACGCCGTCATCGCCGCCGACCACCTCGGCGAGGTGGCCGACCACCTGATCGGCCACTTCGTGGACCAGGCCCGCCGCTCGGGCGCGTCCTGGACCGACATCGGCCAGAGCATGGGCGTCACCCGGCAGGCCGCGCAGAAGCGGTTCGTGCCGAAGGAGTCTGCCGACCTCGACCCGAACCAGGGTTTCGGCCGGTACACGCCGCGTGCCCGCAACGTCGTGATGACCTCGCACAACGAGGCCAAGGCCGCGCCCCACACCGAGGTCGTGCCCGCCCACCTGGTGCTCGGCCTGCTCGCCGAACCGGACGGGCTGGCCGCCAAGGCGATCACGGCGCAGGGCGTCTCCCTGGACGCGGTGCGGGAGGCCGCGCGGGCCGCGCTGCCGCCCGCCGCCGAGCAGGGCCCGGAACTCGTGCCGTACTCCTCGGACGCCAAGAAGGTCCTGGAGCTCACCTTCCGCGAGGCCCTGCGCCTGGGCCACAACTACATCGGTACCGAGCACATCCTGCTGGCCCTGCTGGAGTTCGAGCACGGCACCGGGGTGCTGTCCGGCCTCGGGATCCGCAAGGAGACGGCGGAGAACGAGCTGGCGAAGCTGCTGGAGGGATATCTGCAGGCCCCGCCCACCGCGGGCTGAGGCCGTTGTCAGACCCTCCTGCCACACTCGCAACCATGACCGACCGCTGGGCGCTCGCTCCGGCCGAGGACGGTGGCGTGGAGATCGCCCCCCTCGGCCCGGACGGGCTGCTCGCCGGACCCGTGCGGCGCGAGCCGGACCTGGCGGCGGCCGTGCGGGGGCGGCCGGAGGTCGCGCGATGGGTGTGGCGGTCCACGGCCGAGGTGTATCCGCGCCTGCTCGCCGCGGGGGTGCGAGTCGAGCGGTGCTACGACGTCGAGGACGCCGAGACCCTGCTGCTGGGCCACGAGGGGCGGCACGGCGAGCCACGCTCGGCGGCCGCCGCCCTGGCCCGGCTGCGCGGCGGCCCCGTACCCCCCGACCCGCCCCACCGGTCCGCCGAACCGGGCTCCCAGTCCTCGCTGTTCGAACCCCGGGCCGTCCAGGTGCCACTCGCCGACCTGGCCGAGGTGTACGCCGAGCAGCAGCGCCGGCACGAGGCCACCGCGCATCCGGAGCGGATGCGGCTGCTCACCGCGTCCGAGTCGGCGGGCATGCTGATCGCCACCGAGATGAACCACGCCGGGCTGCCCTGGAGCGCCGAGGTGCACCGGCAGGTGCTGCACGAACTGCTCGGCGATCGCTACGCGGGCGGGGGCGAACCCCGGCGCCTGGCGGAACTCGCCGACGAGGTGTCCGCCGCCTTCGGGCGCCGCGTCCGCCCCGATCTGCCCGCCGACGTCATCAAGGCCTTCGCGCAGGCCGGGATCAAGGTGCGCTCCACCCGGCGGTGGGAGATCGAGTCCGTCGACCATCCGGCGGTGAAGCCCCTCGTCGAGTACAAGAAGCTCTACCGGATCTGGGTCGCCCACGGCTGGTCCTGGCTGCAGGACTGGGTGCGGGAGGGACGGTTCCGGCCGGAGTTCCAGGCGGGCGGGACGGTCACCGGCCGATGGGTGACCAACGGCGGCGGGGCGCTGCAGATCCCCAAGGTGATCCGGCGGGCCGTCGTCGCCGACGCGGGCTGGCGGCTGGTCGTGGCCGACGCCGACCAGATGGAGCCGCGGGTGCTGGCTGCCATCTCGCGCGACCCCGGGCTGATGGAGGTGGCCGGGCGGGAGAGCGACCTCTACCAGTCGGTGTCCGACCGGGCCTTCTCCGGCGACCGGGCGCAGGCCAAGCTCGCCGTGCTCGGAGCGGTGTACGGGCAGACCTCCGGCGACGGACTGAAGAACCTCGCCGCGCTCAGACGCCGCTTCCCCAAGGCGGTGGCGTACGTCGACGACGCGGCGCGCGCGGGCGAAGAGGGGCGGCTGGTGCGCACCTGGCTGGGGCGGACCTGTCCGCCGGCCGTCGGGGCGGGCGAGGGCGCGGAGGAGGCGGGCATCCCGCAGGACGAACCGGCCGAGTCCGGCGGCGGGTCCGAGTGGGTGCCGGGCTACGCCTCCACCAACGCGCGGGCGCGCGGCCGGTTCACCCGCAACTTCGTCGTCCAGGGCAGCGCGGCGGACTGGGCGCTGCTGTTACTGGCCGCGCTGCGCCAGTCCTGCGCGGGCATGGCGGCCGAGCTGGTCTTCTTCCAGCACGACGAGGTGATCGTGCACTGTCCGCAGGAGGAGTCGCGGGCGGTGGTCGACGCGATCCGGGAGGCGTCCGCGCTGGCGGGGCGGCTGACGTTCGGCGAGACACCGGTGCGGTTTCCGTTCACGACGGCGGTGGTGGAGTGCTATGCCGACGCGAAGTGATCAGCACCCGTCGGACAGCAGCTCACCGAGTTCGGCCACGGTCGCCTTCTCGTCCGTTCCCTCCAGGGCGTCGAGGGCGGCCCGCCACTGGTCGCGGGCCTCGTCGTCGCGGCCCGACGCGCTGAGAAGCAGACCGTGTTGGTGGCGGGCGAGACCTGCGGTGTAGCGGTCGGCGCGGGAGTCGGCGTGGCGCAGGAGCCGCTCGCACTCCTCGGCGGCCCGCTCGGTGCGGCCGAGCAGGCGCAGTGCGCGGACCAGGCCGAGGCGGCTCTGGGACTCCCCGTGCCAGTCGCCGTGACCGCCGAGGATGCGCAGGCTCTCCTCGAAGTGCGGCAGGGCGGCGGCCGGTTCGCCGAGCGTGAGGTGGGCGTAGCCGATGTTGCAGTGGGCGGAGTGGCGCACGATCACGGCACCGATCTCGTCGCCGATGGCGAGGGAGCGCCGGTGCTGCTCGATGGCGGCACGGGGGTCGGTGTGCTCGTAGAGGTTGCCGAGGTGGCTGTGGGTGACGGCCTCGCCGTGCGGGTCGTTCAACTGCCGTGAGTAGTGAAGGCTCTGGCGCAGGGCGCGGCCGGACTCCTCGTAGCGGCCGAGGCCTTCGAGGAGCAGACCGCGGTTGTTGAGGCAGCGGCGGATCAAGGAGGGCCGGTTCAGCCGGCGCCAGAGGGCGAGCGCCTCGTCGGTGAGGGCCAAGGCCTGCTGCTGGCGGCCCGTCAGGAAGTGCAGGCCCGCCAGGTCGCCCAGCGCGTACGCCTCCGCCGCGGTGTCGCCGAGCCGGCGGGCCACCCCGAGGGCCGCCCGGCCGAGCACCTCCATCTCGGCGACGCGGCCGCTGCGGTGGACGTAGGGGAAGAGGAGGCGGACGAGGGTGGAGACGTACGCGGCCCGGCGCGGGTCGGGGTCCTCGGCGTGGCGCCGTACCAGCGTCACGACGTTCTCCAGCTCCGTGTCGGCCCAGGCGAAGGCCTGTCCGGAGGACTCGAAGACGGGGAGGGTGTCGACGTAGGGGGCGTGGTCCGCGGGCTGGGTGTCCGTCGGCCGGCGGCGGTCGTCCTGGTCCGGGCCCGCGGGGACGATGGCGGTGAGAGCGCGTTCCGCCACGGCGGCGTACCAGCGCAGCGCGAAGTCGGCGGGGTTCTCTCGCGGCGCGCCGGAGGAGAGTTCGCGGGCGAAGTCGCGGACCAGGTCGTGCGGGGCGTAGCGGCCGTACGTCGTCTCCTCGAGGAGGGCCACGTCGACCAGGCGGTCCAGGGCGGCCTCGGCCCGGTGATCGTCGACGCCGGAGAGCCGGGCGAGGATCGGGGCGCCGTAGGTGGGCAGGTCCAGGACGCCGACGCCGCGCAGGAGCAGGGCGGCGTCGCGGTCCGCCTCGCGGTCGGAGGCGGCGAGGGAGTCGTGGGCCACGGAGAGGGAGCGGCGGACGCTGAGGTCGTCGTACTCCAGATGGGACAACCTGCTTCCCGTGGCGGTGAGTTGGCCCGCCAGGGTGTCGGGGGTCAGGGCGCGGCGGGCGGCCAGACGGGCGGCGACGATGCGCAGGGCCAGGGGCAGGCGGCCGGTGAGTTCCACGAGAGGGTGGGCGGCGTCGAGGGTGTCGCGGCCGGAGACGGCGCGGAGGAGGGCGGCGCTTTCCTGCGTGCTCAAGGGTGTGAGGGGGTGGCGGGTGGCGCCGTCCAGGGTGGTGAGGGGGGACCGGCTGGTGACGATGACCGCGCAGCCCGGGACGGCGGGGAGGAGGGGGCGTACCTGCGCCGCGGTCGCCGCGTCGTCGAGGAGCAGGAGGGTACGGGTGGGGGCGAGCAGGGTGCGCAGGAGGGCGGAGGCGGCGTCGGGGTGTTCGGGGATGTCCCGGGGGGCTGTGCCGAGGTCGTGGAGGAGGGCGGTGAGGGACTGGGTGGGGGTGAGGGGGGTCATGCCGGGGGTGGCGCCGTGCAGGTTGATGTAGAGCTGGCCGTCAGGGAAACGATTTTTCAGGGCGTGGGCGACATGGAGGGCGAGGGCGGTCTTGCCTATGCCGGGCATGCCGGTGATGACGGTCAGTGGGGGGAGCTGGGCGTCGGAGTCGAGGAGGGCCCGGGTTTCGGGGGTGCGGCCGGTGAAGTGGGCGGGGGGTGGGGGGAGTTGGGCCGGTGCGGGTGGGTTGGGGGCGGGGTCTGTGTGCCCACCCGCACCACCCGTGACGCTTTCGTCGTCGGATGCGGGTGGCCCCTGTGGGGCGGACTCGACATCGGCGGGTGCGGGTGGGTGGGGGGTGGGCGCGGCTTCGGTGGCGGCGGGCGCGGACAGGGACGGAGTGCGGGTGGCTTGCGTGGCGGCCGGCGCGGACACGTGCGGGGTGGGGGTGGCTTGCGTGGCGGCCGGTGCGCAGGGGGGCGGAGTGCGGGTGGCTTCGGTGGCGGCGGGTGCGGACACGTGCGGGGTGGGGGTGTTGCCGGTGGCCGCCTGCGTGGGTGAGTGCATGGCGGAGGCAGCATCAGCATCCTCGGCGGGGTCCTGCGCGGACGCGTGGTCGCTGTCCGTGGCCGCGGCTATCCGGGTGGCTCGCAGGATGCGTACGTGGGCCTGTCTCACCGCCTGGCCCGGTTCCACGCCGATGTCGTTTCTCAGGCGGGTGCGCAGGGCGCGGTGGACTTCCAGGGCCTCCGCCTGGCGGCCCATGTGGTGCAGGGCCAGCATCAGTTGGCGGTGGAAGGACTCGCGGAGGGGGTGGGCCGCGGTCAGGGCCGTCAGTTCGGGGACCAGGGTGTCCGGGCGGGCGTCGGGGACGGCGAGTTCGGCGTCGTAACGCCATTCCAGGAGCAGGAGACGGGATTCCTGGAGCCGTTGGGTGAAGGAGTAGCCACCGAGTTCGGCGGGGAGCCCGCTGAGCGGGGTGCCACGCCACAGGGACAGCGCGGCCGCGCACTCGCGCACGACCCGCTCCCAGTTGCGGGCGGCGTGCGCGCCGCGCGCCGCGGCGAAGTGGCCTTCGAAGACATGGACGTCCAACTCACCCTGCTCGACCCGGAGTACGTATCCGGGTGGCACCGACCGCAGCCGCTCGGGGTCGTCGAGCAGCCGGCGCAGACGGGCCACGTGGTTGTGCAGCGAGGCCTGTGCGGAGGCGGGCGGGGCTCCGCCCCACAGCGCGTCCTTGAGCGACTCGACGGAGACGACCCGGCCGGCGTCCAGCAGCAGCGCGGCCAGCAGGGCACGGAGCTTGGGGCTGCCGACGGACAGCATCTCGGCGGACGCCTCGCCCCGGGCCTCGTACAGAACCGGCGAGCCGAGCAGTCCGAACCTCAGTTCGCGCCACTCCCCCATGGCCACCCACTACCCACCGTTCTTGGCGGAATTCCGCCCTCCGCACGGCGGTTTCCCGCCACCCTTTCCTTGACCGGTTCCCTCCGGGATCCGCTGCCGTTCGGCCCGATCGCGGCCGCCCTGCGGCGACTTCACGCCAGGTGGCGGACGGTGGCGCGGAGGACCGTTGGCCACATGTTAGCGATCTGTTGGCGCGACCTGATGTGATCACTTCATCGGAGCCGGCCCGGGGGTGCGCGCGTAAGAACGCGATGCTCGGGGGAGTGACGCCGCCGCGGCCGGATCCGGGGGACGTGGAGGGTCCCGGTCGGCGGAGGTGAGCGACCGGGGTCCTCGTCCCCGTTCGCGTCCTCGACCGGGAGCGAGCCGCAGCTCGTCCTCATCCGGGAGCGAACCGCCGCTCGGACGACCGGCGGACACCCCGCGTCAGGCACGCGAGGCGCTCACACGACGGCCGGACCCTCCAGGCGCGTCAGGCGCTCACACAACCGGCGGACGCCCCAGGCGCGTCAGGCGCCACACCGTGGTCCAGCGCATCGGGCGGCGTTCGCCCGCCGGTTCCCGCAGACCTTCCGCGAAACCGCCGAACCAGGCCCGCAGCGCGGCGGGCCTGGAGCGGTTGCGCAGAACTGTCACGGCCATCCAGACGCCGAGGTGGAGCGGGATGAGCGGCAGGGGGAGACGGCGGCGGACCAGCCAGACGCGGTTGCGGGCGTTCACGCGGTAGTAGATCGCGTGCCGGGCCGGTGAGGTCTTGGGGTGCTGGAGCAGGAGTTCGGGCGCGTAGAGGATGCGCCAGCCCGCGTCGACAGCCCGCCACGCCATGTCGATCTCCTCGTGGGCGAAGAAGAACGCCGCGGGCCAGTCACCGATCTGGTCCAGCATCGAGGTACGGAAGGCGTGCCCGCCCCCGAGGAACCCGGTGACGTGACCTCCGCGCAGCGGGTCGGCCGCGCCGAGCCTGGGCACGTGCCGGCGCTGGGTCTCGCCGTGCTCGTCCGCGATGCGGAAGCCGACGATGCCGAGCCGGGGGTCGGCGGCGAAGTGGTGGGCGACGCGGCTGAGCACGTCGGCGTCGACGAGGAGGCCGTCGTCGTCCAGTTCGACCACGATGTCCACGTCCCCGAACTCCCGCAGCCGGGCGAGCGCCACGTTGCGGCCGCCTGGGCAGCCGAGGTTCTCGTCGACCTCGAGCAGGGTGACCTCGCCGGGCAGGGCCAGCCGGGCCGCGTAGTCGGGCAGCGGGCAGCCGTTGCCGACGATCACGATCCTGGTGGGGGCGAGGTCCTGCTTGGCGACGGACTCCAGCAGGGCGTCCATCTCGTCGGGGCGGTTGCCCATCGTCACCACGGCGACGGCGATCCTCGGCGCGTCCCTGTCCCCCATTGCGCTCACCCCATCCGCCGTCGGCAACGTCGGCCGCGATGCTAGCCGTTCACGGTAAGGACTTCCTGAGTACGCCGTTTCGTATGCCAAGTCTTGATCCGTCGTACGGCAGGCTCACCCGTTTGCCGTCACGGCGGGGGCAGGGGGTGTACGACGGCCACTCACCGAGGTCGGCGGGTCCCCCGTTCAGCCGTGTGCCTGTTGGGCGTGCCTGGGGAGGAGGCCGACCAGGAGCAGGGTGAGGAAATTCAGCCCGGCCGCGATGCCGAAGACGAGTTCCGCGGCGGCGAGGTAGGAGCCGGCGGACGGGTGTCCGACCCGGGCGAAGAACACCGTGCCGAGGGCGGCTACGCCGATCGCGCCGGCGAACTGCTGCACCGCGTTGAGCAGGCCCGCCCCGGTGCCGACCTCCTCGGCGGTGGCATCGCCGATGATGAAGTCGACCAGCGGTACGAACACCAGGCCCGAGCCGAGCCCGGTGAGCAGCAGCGCGGGCGCCAGCTTCCAGACGGTGATGCCGGTGCCCCAGTGGGCGACGGACCACCACAGGGACAACAGGCCCACGACGGCGACGGACAGCCCGAGGTGCAGGGTGGCGCGCCCGAGCTTCTCGGCGAGCACGGCGCCCGCGAGCAGGACGGCGACGGCGGTGCCGAGGGCCCAGGGGATCAGGGTGAGGCCGGTGCGCAGCGGCGCCCAGTGCATGCCTTGCTGGAGCAGCAGGTTGACGACGAGGACGAAGGCGCTGAGGGACGCGTAGAACCCGGCCACGATCACCAGGCCGACGACGAAACTGCGCTTGCGGAACAGCGACGGCGTGATGACGGGGTGCCGGCTGCGCCGCTGGGAGACGACGAAGAGGGCGAGCAGACCGACGGCGGCGGCCATCATGACGTACGTCCAGACGGGCCAGCCCAGTTCGCGCCCCTGGATGAGCGGGACGATCAGCAGGGCCGAGGCCGCGGTGAGCAGGCCGACGCCGGTGAGGTCGAGACGGGCGGTCGGGTCCTCGCCGCCGCGCCGGGGCAGTACGCCCAGCCCGAGGGCGAGGGCGACGACGCCGAACGGGACGTTGATCAGGAAGATCGACCGCCAGCCGCTGCCGAACGGGTCCAGGTGGAGCAGCCAGCCGGCCAGGATGGGCCCGCCCACCATGGTCAGGCCCATCAGCGGGCCGACCGGCGTCAGGGCCTTGCGCAGGTGCTGGGGCGGGAACACGATCTTCACCAGGGCGAGCCCCTGCGGGATCATGACCGACCCGCACAGGCCCTGCAGGGTGCGGGCGAAGATGAGGAAGACGGGGTCGGGGGCGAGACCGCAGGCCAGTGAGGTCAGGGTGAAGCCGGTCATGCCGAGCAGGAACAGCCGTCGGCGCCCGAGCAGGTCGCCGAGCCGCCCGGAGGTGACCAGGCCCAGGGCGAAGGCCGCGGTGTAGGCGCTGAGCACCCACTGGACCGTGACCTGACCGCCGCCGAGATCGGCGCGGATGGAGGGGCCGGCGAGGTTGGCGACGCTGGAGTCGACCAGATCCATGATGTCGGCCAGGACCACGACGACCAGGACGAGCCACGCGGTGCGCAGCGGCAGAGTGCTGACGGGGGGCGCGAGGGATTCGCGCTGGTTGATGGACACGAACACTGTTCTACTCGCGATCGGCGTTCTGAACAATACGAACACTGTTCTTAGTGATGCAGAACACTGTTCGTCGATGCGCTAGGCTGCCCGCATGTCACCGACTCCGCAGGAACGGCGCGCGGCACGGCACCAGCTCGGCACGGGGTCCGGAGCGCCCGCGGGCCGACGGGGGCCGTCCGGCGGACGCAAGAAGCCGATCACGGTCGACGCCATCGTCAGCACCGCGTTCGGCATCGTGGAGAGGGAGGGCTACGAAGCCCTGACGATGCGGCGCGTGGCGAGCGCGCTGGAGACCGGACCGTCCTCGCTCTACGCCCACGTGGTCAACAAGGAGGACCTGGACGAACTGCTCATCGGCCGGCTGTGCGCCGAGATCGAGCTGCCCGAGCCGGACCCCGCCACTTGGCGGCAGCAGATCACGAGCGTCTGCGCCGGACTGCGCGACCAGTATCTGCGCTACCCGGGCATCTCCCGGGCGGCCTTCGCCGCCGCCCCGTCCAACCTGGACACGCTCCGCCTCAGCGAGGGGATGCTCGCCATCCTGCTCGCCGGGGGCATCGCCCCGAGGACCGCGGCATGGGCGATCGACTCCCTGATGCTCTACGTCAACGCCTACAGCCTCGAGGTCTCCCTGGCCGGCAGCCGGCTCGGCCGCGGCGACGACGGCTGGGTGGTCAGCCGCGACGAACTCCTGCGCCGCTTCGCCGCGCTCCCCGACACGTTCCCCCACACCAAGCGCTACGCCACCGAGCTCACGGCCGGGACGGTCCACGACCGCTTCGACTTCACGATCGCCCTGATGATCGACGGCCTGAAGAACCGGGAGGCGGACTGAGATAGTCAAGTCCGCATACCCCCGCCACTCACCGCAAGCACGGCACCACATTTCCATGACGACAGCACCTGGTCACTGCCGGGGTGCAGCCGCCTGCGGGACCGCCTGGGGCGTCGTCCTGAGGCCCGTCGTGGAGGCGAGCCACCAGAGGACAAGCCCGGCGCCCCGCCCACCCCTCGCCCTGGGTGGGCGGGGCGCCGTGTACAGCACCCGGGACTCAGCCGAGCTGGGTGGGAACCGGGCGGTTCCTGCCGAGTGAGGCGACACCGCCCGAAGTGAGTGCCTCGGTGAAGAGCTGCACGTCGGCGACCTTGCCGGCGGTGTACTCCCCGTAGCCGCCGCGGAATATCCGGCGCCCGATCTGCAGCGGCCCGTTCGCGTTCCAGACCGTGCCCTTGTAGGCGGCGGTGGCGGCCGGGTCGTCGTTCACGTAGAGACGCAACTGCTGTGTGTCGGCGTCGAAGACGCCCACCAGATGGAACCACGCGTTGGTCTTCGGGCTCTGCACCCCCGTGGTGGGCCCGTACGCACTGGTGAAGTCGCCCTCCGTGTTGTCCGCGTGGGCGTGGCCGAAGGCGAAGGCGTGCGCGCCGCTGGAGTAGTACAGCTGGAGGCCGTTGGCGCTGGTGCCGGACTGTGAGACGAAGGTGGAGTTCGCGGTCAGACTGCTGAGGTTGACCCAGGCCGAGACGGTGTAGCTGCGGCTGGTGTCGAGCACGGGTCCCGACGTGTCCGCGTAGCCGGTGTTGCCGTTGAGGGCGAGCGCGCTGCCCCGCGCGGCATCGGCGGTCACGGAGGCACCGCCGTTCAGGGTGAGGCCGTTGGCGGGCCGGACGGTGTCCGCGGTGCCGTCCAGCTTCCACCAGTCGGCGGGCCGGTGGACGTGACCGATGCTCACCGGCGCGGTGAACTGTGCCAGGCCGCCGTCGGCCGCGGCACCCGGGTACTCGATCATCCGGCCGGAGCGGGAGGCGGCGTAGAGCGCCGGGAATCCGGTGCCCTGCACGTCGCCCGGAGAGGCAACGGTCGGGTAGTCCTGCTCGCCGACGCCGACGGGGAGCACCGGCTGGGCGGCGGGCAGAACATTGCCGTTGTCGGCGGCCCACTTCTGGTCGGCGATGTTCTTGCAGTCCCAGATGACGACCTGGGTGCGGGGGTTGCGGTTACTGGCGGGGTCGGCGAGGCAGCGGCCGGACTGCGGGTTCTTGAGCGTTCCTGGGTACGGACCTGGGACCCACTCCTGGGAGCCGGTGTTGTTGCACTGATAGAGCTGCACCTCAGTGCCGTTGTCGGTGCCGCCCTTGGTGACATCCAGGCAATTGCCCATGACGTGCACGGAGTGGTCGGTGCCGAGGGTGAAGTTCTGGGCGTCGGTGCCGTTGCAGGTGTACACCTGCGCCGCCGTGCCGTTGGCGGTGCGGGAACCGGCGATGTCCAGGCAGAGGTTCTTGTTGTCGGTGTCGAGCACTCCGGAGACCAGCGGCGCGTGCCGCGGGGCGGCGAGCTTGCTGGTCGGGACTCCCGCGGAGAAGGTCAGCGGGAAGCTGCTGACCGCGCCGGTGGCGTTGTCCCGGGCCCATAGGACCGGGACGCCGGCCACGGTGCCGGGGGCGAGCAGGGTGGTGTCGGACCAGTCACCGGTGCCGATCCTCACGCCCTGGCCGAGGTTGCAGCCGGCCTGGAAGGTTCCCGGGTAGTACCAGAGTTCGCCCTTGTCGACGGTGATCAGGTCGGGAACGTCCGCGTACTGGGCCAGCTTGCCGGGTGCCAGGATCTGCGTGACGTTGTCCCAGGTGCCGTCCGAGCCCTTGGCGGGGCAGGAGTCCGAGGTGCGGATCGGAACGACGTTCTGGGTCAGGGTGAAGTGCCCGGCGGTCCCGCCCGGGGTGACGGCGTCGTTGGCGTAGAGGTACAGCTCGTGGGTCGTCTTGTTGAAGGCGAACAGGTCGTCCACATTGCTGCCGGTGGCCGTGCCGCGGTGGGCGACCAGATAGTTGTCCCATCCGGTGCCGTCCGGGCTCTGTGCCTTGGTCGACATCGTGCTGGGAGGAGCGGCCGGATCGGCGTTGCCGCGGACCAGGTCCAGGTCGCCGTCGCGGGTGGGAGCGGCGAGGTCGGGGACCGCGTCTCCGTCGAGGTCGCCGGCGGTGACCTTGGTCTTCGGGTTCCAAGGGGCGAAGAAGCTGTACTGCCCCACGGTGCCCTGGGTGTTGCCCGCGTTGTCGACCGCCCGGACGTAGAGCGTGTGCGCGCCCCACTGGGAGGCGCTCAGCACGACCGGGACCTCCGCGGTGGCGGTACCGCCGCTGCCGGCGACCGCCTCCACCTTGGCCGCGCCGCTGCCGGGGATGTTGGCGTCCAGCGAGTACTCGAACCGGTCGATGCCGCTGCTGACGCAGCTGCCCCGGGTGCAGCCGGTGGGCATCGGATCGTTCGCGGTGACCTTGATCTTGACGCCTGCGTCGCCGGCGTGGCCGGTGGGCGCCTGGTCGGCGCCGAGCGGCGGAAAGACCGCGGAGTCGGTGAAGGAGGGGATGCTGGGCGCGCTGAGGTCGATCTTGAAGTAGCAGTTCGGCGACCAGCCGCTCATCAGCTTGTTGTCGTCGGCCCTGACGTGCCAGCCGTACTGATGCCCGTCCGCTACCTCGAAGCCGATGTTGACCCGGGTCGTGCCGCCGTCGCTGACCCAGCCGCTGACCGGCCTGCTCTTGCTGGTGGAGCCGCCGTCGTCATCCGCGATCTTGGTGTCCCACACCTCGTACCGGGCGCGCAGGTTGACCCCGCTCATGTCGGTGTTCAGATGCGCGTTCAACGTGATGTCGGAGGTGTCGCCGGCAAGCCCGGACTCACCGATCCAGCCGTCGGCCGCGCCGTCGCAGCCGTTGCTGGCGGGATTGATGGTGGCCGGTGTGGTGCCCAGACGGTCCGGCTCCGAGGGGGCGATGTCGAACACCGTGGTCAGGTACGGGTTGGTCGCGAACCGTACGAAGTCGTAGTTGCTGGAGGACTTGGACTCGTTGCCCCACAACCCGAAGGTCCAGCTGTCGTCCTTGCCCGCCAGCTTCCTGATCTGACCCGTGACGTCGAAGTCGACGTCGTGGTCGCCGCAGTGCTGGCTGATGTTGGAACTCTTGACCTTCTGCGTACCACCGATGTAACCGTCGCCGGCGAGCTTCGGCTGGTGGTCCCAGTCGGTGTTCTTGCTGATCCCGCTCACCGTGGCGAGCCGTACGCCCGTCTCGTTGTCGCAGTCGAAGGAGGCGCCGTATGTCGACGTCAGGTGCACGACGGACTTGGAGATGTCCATCGACTTGGTGAGGTTGCCGATGTTCAGCTCGTAGTACGCGCGGTTGAGACCGAAGCAGTTCCGCCAGTGCTCGTAGCCGACCCCCTCGCCGTTGTCCTGCGCGTCGTCGTACGGGCTCTGCGAGGGGCAGCCCTCCTTGACGGTGATGAAGTGGCTCTTCTTGCTCGTGATCGGGCTGGTGTAGGGATCGATGTAGAGCGGCCAGACCGTGCCCTTCCCGCCGAGCAGGTTCGCGTCCGGGGTGAGGGTGATCGCGCCCGGTTCACTGGTCACGGCGATGGGCTTGACCTGTGCTCCGCTGCCCGGCTGTTCCGCGGTCGAGGCCGTGTCGCCGGTGTTGGCCTGCGCCGGCGGGGTGTCGGCCGCGCGGGCGGAGCGGCGGGCCGCAGCCTTCTGCGCCGGGGTGGTCACCTGCGCCCCGGACGAGTCCCACATCATCGGGGTGGGCGAGCTGAACAGGGCAGTGCCGTCGGCCGCGGTGGCGGTCACCCCGCCGTCCCGGTCGGCGTCGACGCTCACGCCGTCGCTCGTCCCGGTGGTCAGCCGGAGCGAGGCGAGCGCGGGGTCGGCGGCTGCCTTGGCGTCGTGGACGATCAGGACCTCGTGGAAGCCACCCTGGTCAGTGGTGGTCACCTTGAGGTCGACTCCCGGCAGCACCTCGCGGTACTGAGCGCTGTCACCGCTGACGACCGGGCTCGGCAGCCGGAACGGCAGCGTGTACGACAGCCGGTGACCGGCCTCGTCGACGAGGGTGGCCAGCGGCCCGTCGCCGCCGCCGGAGAGGGTCAACGCCGACGGGGTGGCCCTGGTGGAGAACGTACCGTCGGCGTTGCGGGCCAGGCCGGCGTCGACGTCCGTCCACTCGCCGTCCTTGCGGACGCGGGCCGGCTGGAGATGCGTGGTCTGGGTGAAGGTGCCGTCCGCCTTGGCGACGGTCTCCGAGGTCTCAGTGGTCAACTGGTCGACGGTGACCGGCCGTCCGGTCCTGGCCGCCTCGGCGCGGGCGGTCGCGAGCGGTGAGCCGTCCCCGCCGTCGGCGGCCGCCGAGGCGGGCGGCCCTGCCGCCGAGACCGGGCCGACGGCGCCGAGCAGCAGGCCGGTGACGGCCGCTGACAGCGCCAGACGGCATGTCAGATAACGCGCCGGATGACTCCGGACGCGGGTCGTTTCCCCCATGAATCGCCCTTTCGGGGAGCGTGGGCGGCGACCCCCGGCGCGCCACTGTGGTCCTCCTCACAGAGCGCGTCCCCCCGAGGGCCGTCGCATGTCGGAATTGCGGCACTTGGTCCCGCCATGCCAGCTGTGAATGACCTGTGGCGGGATCGTGTGAAGGCTGTGAGGAGCGTGACCGCTGAGAAAGGGTATTGCTGCGCACATGACATGGCAATACGGTTCCGGTCTGACCAGACGAGCCGTCAGCTGACCACTGACCAGTTTGGCTTCTGGACTTCTTACATGGGGGATCACGCATGCGCGCAAGACCGCGCGGAATTCAAGGTGCCCGGAAACGGGCCTGGTTGCGGCGGGTGACGGTCTGGGCCGCGACGACCACCGCCTTCTCGCTGGCCGTTCAGCCGGCCGTGGCCGACGTCGTGGTCGGCGGCTACCAGTACAAGGACGAGGTCTGGGCGGCCGATCCGCTGCCCGAGCAGCCCGAGGTCCCGGGGCACCCCGCGGACGGCCCCGGCGCCAGGGAGCCCAGCCCACCGCCCGGCGCCCACAAGCTCGCCCGGCACCAGGTGAAGGCACCCGAATGGCCTGCGGGCGGCACCGCCACCGTCGGCCTCGGCAAGGCGCGCCCGGTGCGCGGCCGCCACGCCCGGCAAGGTGCATGCCTCCTCGCTGCCGGTCTCGTTGTCGCCCGCCGCACCGTCGGCGATCGACTCAGGCGCCCGCGCGCTCGTCGGCCACGGCACGCCGGTCGAGGCGGCCCGGTCGGTGCGGGTACGACTCGCCGACCGCGCACAGGCGAAGAAGGCCGGCGTCGACGGCCTGCTCGTCGGCCTGGCGCGCGCCGACCACGGCACCGGCGCCGGCGGCGTCTCCGTCTCGGTGGACTACGCCGCCGTCGAGCAGGCCTACGGAGGCGGCTGGGCCTCCCGGCTGCACCTGGTGGCCATGCCCGCCTGCGCCCTGACGACACCTCAGATCGCGGCCTGCCGCACCCGCACCCCGCTGGAATCGGTCAACGACCCTCAAGCCGGCAAGGTCACCGGCACCGTCGCCGTGCCGGCCGCGACCACCAAGCCGACCGATGGGCTCGCCGCCCCCTCCGGCCATTCCGCCCTAGCCTCCTCCTCGGGCATGGCGGTCGCGGCGGTGGCGGGCAGCGAGGGTTCGCAGGGCGACTTCGGCGCCACCTCGCTGTCCGCCTCGGGCGCCTGGTCGTCCTCGGCGTCGGGCGCCTTCACGTACAACTACCCGATTACCGTTCCGCCCTCCCTCGGTGGTGAGGCGCCCAACGTCGGCCTGTCCTACGACTCCCAGTCGGTCGACGGCGAGACCTCGGCGCGCAACTCCCAGTCCTCCTGGGTCGGCGACGGCTGGTCCTACAGCCCCGGGTTCATCGAGCGCTCCTACAAGAGCTGCAAGGACCAGGGGATTGAGGACTCCGGCGACGAGTGCTGGGGCGGCTGGAACGCCACCATCCAACTCGGCACTCACAACGGTCAGTTGGTCCGCGACTCCGACGGCGAGTACCACCTCCAGGCCGATGACGGCACCAGGATCCAGCGGCTCACCGGAGCGGCCAACGGCCTGTGGGACGGCGAGTACTTCAAGGTCACCACGACCGACGGCACCGCCTACTACCTGGGCCTGAACCACGCGCCCGGCACCACCGGCGACGACGCCACCGACAGCGCCTGGGGCGTGCCGGTCTACCACCCCAAGTCGGGCGACCCCTGCCACGACTCGGACAAGGGCGACGACTCGCAGTGCGACAAGCCGGTCGGCTACCGGTTCAACCTCGACTTCGTCGTCGACCCGCACGGCAACGTCCAGCGCTACGACTGGGCGACCGAGTCCAACTACTACAACATGGGCTACGGCCAGGTCGCCAAGGACGACAAGGGCGGCAAGATCACCAAGTACGTCCGCGGCGGGCACCTCACCCGGATCTCGTACGGCTACCAGCTCGCCGACGCCAGGGCGGGCCGCGAGCCGGCCGCCAAGGTGATCTTCCGCACCGCGCAGCGCTGCACCACCTCCGACACGGTCTGCAAGACGGACAACCTCTCCTCCAAGACCGCGAAGGACTGGCCGGACACCCCCTACGACCTGCACTGCGAGTCCGACTGGAAGAACAAGCCCAAGGACGACGACACCGACGGTGTCTGCCTGACGTCCGGCCCGACCTTCTGGTCGACCTACCGGCTCAAGGGCATCGACACCTCGGTGCGGACCGCCTCCGGCTGGCGGGACGTCGACAGCTACGACCTCAAGCAGGTGTTCTCCGACGCGGGCGGCACCTACGACCCGGTCACCGGCAACACCCAGGACCCGAAGAGCACCGGCTCGCTCCAGTCGGTGATGTGGCTGTCCTCCATCGTCCACACCGGCGAGGACACCTCGGCCGGCGGCGACAAGCCGATCTCCCTCGACCCCGTCACCTTCGCCGGCATCGAGATGGACAACCGTGTGGACGGCCTGACCCCGGCCGCCCCGCCACTGTTCCACCCGCGGATCTCCAGCGTGCAGACCGAGACCGGTGAGTCCGTCGCGGTCACCTACCGCGCGCCGGAGTGCTCGCGGGAGAAGAAGAACATGCCGGACTCGGCCGACAGCAACACCATGGCCTGCTACCCGGTGTACTGGAACACGCCCGGCGGCATCGAGCCCATCAAGGACTGGTTCAACAAGACACTGGTCGCGCAGGTCACCGACAGCGACCGCACCAAGGCCGGTTCGCCCGCCAAGGTCACCAACTACACCTACAGCGGCGGCGCGGCCTGGCACCGGGACGACTCCGACCTGACCGACGACAAGCACCGCACCTGGAACGACTTCCGGGGCTTCCGCACCGTCACCACCACCACCGGCGCGGCACCGGACCCGGTCACCCAGAGCACCGTCTCCTACCTCCAGGGGATGGACGGCGACTACAAGGCCGACGGGTCCAAGCGCAGCGTCAAGGTCAAGAACGCCCTGGACGAGGAGATCACCGACAGCCCCTGGCTGGCCGGCACCCCGTACCAGGCGCTGACCTACACCAAGGCCGGCGGCACCGTCGTGGGCCGCACGCTCACCGACCCGCCCACCTCCAAGGTCACCGCCTCCCGGGACCGCACGGCGTGGACGTCCGAGGACCCCAAACCCGACAAGCTCTCCACGCTGCCGGACATGACGGCACGTCAGATCGCGGCGACCTCGTCCCGCACGATGGGGCTGCTCTCCGACGGCACCTGGCGGACCACCCGCTCCAGCACCACCTTCGACGACAAGGGCCGTACCTGGAAGGTCGACGACGAGGGCGACATCTCCAAGCCCGCACAGGAGACCTGCACCACCACGACCTACGCCGACGCGCCCGCCGACAACCCGATGATGCTGGTCTACCCCAAGGAGACCATCAGTGTCGCCGGCCCGTGCGGCACCGCCCCCGGCAAAGACACCACCCTCTCCGACAAGCGGATCTTCTACGACGGTGACGGCTCGGTCGACAAGATCGGCACCCTGGGCAGACTCGGCCAGAACGGCGACTCGCTCGGCCTGGTGACCGCGACCCAGGCGGTCACCTCCTACGACGCGAACGGTGACCCGAAGTACCAGACCCTCGGCGGCATGTCGTACGACAAGTACGGGCGGGTCGTCGCGAACACGGACGCGGCGGGCAACACCACGACCTCGTCGTACGAGCCGGCCTCGGGCATCCTGCCCACCACGCTGTCCACGACGAACCCGCTGAAGTGGACAGCCACCAGCACCGTGTCCCCGGGCCGCGGCTCGGTCACCCACGCGGTGGACGTCAACAAGCAGGTCACCGACGCGACCTATGACGCGCTCGGACGGCGGGAGAAGGTCTGGTCCCCCGGCCGCGACAAGGGCAGTGACGCCCCGGACCAGATCTACAGCTACGACGTCCATGGCGCGGGCGACAACCCCACACCGTCCTCGGTCACCACCAAGAGCCTGCGCGAGGACGGCTCCTACAGCACCTCCGTCACCATCTACGACGGCACGCTGCAGCCCCGCCAGACGCAGTCGACCACCGCTGACAACTCGGCCGGCCGGCTCATCTCCTCGACGTACTACGACTCGCACGGGTGGACTGTCTCCAACATCGCGGCGTACTCCGACGCGGATCACGCCCCGGGCAGCACGATGTGGGCGGAGACCAACCGCACCGGCCCGTCGGTGACGCGCACGTCGTACGACGGGCAGGGCAGACCGGTCACCCACACGATGGTGTCGTTCGCCAGCACCCTGTTCCAGTCGTCGGCGGACTACCGGGGCATCGACCGGGTCGACACCACCCCGCTGCAGGGCGGCAAGGCCACCACGACCTACACCGACGCCCTCGGCCGCACCACGTCCAGGGTGGTGCGCGACACCACGCCGGACCGCAAACTCACCGGCGGCGGCAAGCTGGCCTCGGGCACCTCGCTGGTCTCCGCAAGTGTCCGGCTGGCCATGCAGGCCGACGGCAACCTGGTGCTCACCTCGCTCGTCGGCGACAAGGTGCTGTGGTCGTCCAACACGGCCGGCAAGCCGGGCGCGTACGCCGTCATGCAGGCCGACGGCAACTTCGCGGTCATGGACGCAACGGGCAAGAACACCCTGTGGTCCAGCCGGACCTCGGGCCACACCGGCGGCTACCTGAAGGTGCAGTCCGACGACAACGTCGCGGTGTACGACGCGTCGAACGCCGTGCTCTGGTCGACCGGGACCGCCGAAAAGGCGGCGACCGCGGACATCACCACCCGCTACTCCTACACGCCCACGGGACAGATCGACACGGTCAAGGACTCGGTGGGCAACACCTGGTCCTACGACTACGACCTCCAGGGCCGGGTGGTCTCCCAGACCGACCCCGACTCCGGCACCTCCACCTCCCACTACGACGACCTGGGCAGACTCGATCGCACCACCGACGCCCGCAAGCAGACCCTGTCCTTCGCCTACGACCTGCTGGGCCGCCGAAAGGCCGAGTACTCGGGTGACGGCACGACGGACCCGTCCAAGCTGCTGGCGGAGTGGACCTACGACGAGCTCGGCAAGGGCCGACCCGTAGCGTCCATCCGCTACGTCGGTGGCAAGGACGGCAGCGCCTACGTCCAGAAGATCGACTCGTACAACGCGATCGGTCAGCCGACCAGCACCTCGACCGTGATCCCGGACGCCGAGGGCCCGCTGGCGGGTACCTACACCGCCAAAGCCTCCTACACGGACAACGTCGGCCTGCTGGCAACGACCACGTACGGCGCCGACGGCGGTCTGCCGGGCGAGACCGTCGGCTACGGCTACAACCTCCAGGGCGGCCTGGTCAGCATGGGCACGCCCAGCCGGCCGTACGTCGCCACGGTCAACTACAGCCCGCTCGGGGAGGTCCTCCAGACCACCGTCGGCACCCCGTCCAAGCAGCTGCGCACCGCGCAGACCTACGACCAGGCGACCGGGCGACTCGCCACCAACCGGGTCACCCTCCAGACCAACACCGCCAACCCGATCTCGGACACCACCTACGGCTACGACCAGGCCGGCAACATCACCGCGGTCTCCGACATCCGCTCCAGCGGCGGCACGGACCGGACCGCCGACACCCAGTGCTTCGCCTACGACGCACAGGCCCGGCTGACCACCGCCTGGACGGACACCAAGGGCCTGACCAAGGCCACCGCGGGCCAGCTCGCACGGTGCGCCACGTCGACCCCGTCCCCCACGACCATCGGAGGACCGGCCCCGTACTGGACGGACTGGCAGTTCAACCAGCTCGGTGACCGCACCCAGCAGGTCGCGCACGACGTGACCGGCAACGCGGCCAATGACACCACCCAGACGTTCGCCTACCCGGGCGCCGGCACGGCTCCCGCCAAGCGGCCCAACGCGGTGTCCACCGTCACCACCCGCAACCCCACCACCGGCACCTCCGTGCAGACCCCGGAGTACGACGACGCGGGCAACACGAAGACCCGGACCACCACCGGAGCCCGCCCCGGCAGCCAGGGGATCGAGTACGACGAGGAGGGCCTGACCTCCGCGACCACCACCGACGGCAAGAAGACCGGCTACCTGTACGACGCCGACGGCGAGTTGCTGATCCAGCGCGGGCCCGGTGGCAACACGCTCTACCTCTTCGGCGGCAACGAGCAGCTGACCCTCGACACCTCCACCAAGGCCGTCACCGGACTGCGCTACTACTGCGCCCCCGACGGCACGGTGACGGTCCGCTCCAGCAAGGGCCAGATCAGCTACCAGCCGACCACCCCACAGGGCACCGCCCAACTCCAGGTGGACGGCAGCACATTGGCCATCACGCGGCGCGCCTTCGACCCGTACGGCAACCCGCGCGGCCCTGCCCCGACCGGTTGGGCCGACAACCATGGCTACCTGGGCAAGCCCGCCGACACCACCTCCGGTCTGAACCTCCTCGGGGCACGGAACTACGACCCGGTCACCGGCCGCTTCCTGTCGGTCGACCCGGTCTTCGAGAGCGACGACCCGAACCAGATGGGCGGCTACGGCTACGGGGCCGGCAACCCCGTCTCGGGAAGCGACCCCAACGGCCTGGCCTGGTACTCGGGCTGGGGCAGCTCGATCGGCAGCTTCTTCTGCGGCGTTGGTGACAGCTTCGTCGGCGACCCGTGGCAGTGGAGCGTCAACAAGCTCTCCGACGGCTGGAACGGGTTCGCGAGCATCGTCAACGGCGACAATCCGTGGTTCAACGGCTGGACGGGCTACTCGAACGAGACCCCGTTCCAGCTCGGCCACACCGGTTACGTCGACGACCACCCGCTGGCCAACCTCTTCGGCGTCGACTCCGGCTCGACCTCGTACGTCGCTGGTCAGTGGACGGGCCTGGTCGGCACTGTCGCCGTGGACGGCTACGGCGCCTACAAGCTGATCAGCGGTGGAGTCAAGGCCGTCAAGGCGATCAGGGTCGCAGTGGCGGAGGGCGACAGCATCGTCACCGCCGTCAAGAGGCTGCTCTCGGGCGATCTGCCGACCACCACCCCGGCCGACCCCGCACCCACCACGCCCAAGTCCGGTGACGCGCCGTCCACACCCAAGTCCGGCACCGGCAAGGGCGGCAAGGAGCCGGGCGGCAGCGGCAAGTCACCCGCTCGCGGCGGTGACGAGCCGGCCCCGGCACCCGAGCCGAAGCAGGGCAACGCCTACCGCAGCAAGCCGAAGGGCCAGCCGGACTCGTACCTGGTGGGACCGGTCGTGAGCCTCAGCAGGCTCAAGCAGTACCTGGCCCGTGCCGGTTACCGTTCCGAGTGGGACAAGTACGACGTCGTCTACACGGAGCGGATCATCGACCACCGGAACGGAAACCTGGCCGAGGGCAACAGTCCGCACGGGATCACCGGCGCCCCTCACTACCGGCCGCGCCCGAACCGCGGCGTGAACGGCAAGCCGATCATCGAGATGTCGGACAAGGGTCTGCGGAACATGAAGGAGGCCGTGGTGACGTTCTTCCACGAGACCTACCATCAGAACCGGATGGCGCACTTCGGTGACGAGGGCGAGGAGGAGGACGCCGAGGACTTCGGCCAGATGATGTGGCGCAAGATATCCGGCAGCGGCTGATGCCTTGCCGGACCGCCGCGTGGCTCCGACGTGGCTCCGCTTCGTTGAGCTGAACCACCGTCCGGCCGGCCGTGGTCGGATCGCCTCCCACCACGGCCGGCCGCACGGACGGTGCCCGTCCCTACTTTTCAGAGAGGCCGAAGTCCATGCTCCGCCCCTACGACCAGCAGCACCTTGAAGCGCTCGGCGCCCAACTGCACCTGCCCGTGACCGAACGTACCTGCCCGATCTGCGGCCATGTCTCCATGCGCATCTACCACCGAGAGAAGCTGGGCCGGACCGAACCCGCTTGGATCACCTACCTGTGGTGCGGCAACTGCCATGCCTACTCGTCGTCCTTCTCTGGCGCAGGCCGCAAGATGGTGGAGAGCGACCCGCTCTTCGAGGAATATGGCGACCGGATCGCCGAGGTCTTCCGCGACCATGAGCGCCTGCTCAAGATCCTCGACGGCTATTGGAAAGCCGGCAGACTACCCCAGGTGATCTCCCGCCGCCCCCGCGGACGCTGATTGTTCGACGCCATTGTCCATCCGCCGAGTCCCTGGAAGGGGACTGATGCTGGAGGACAACCCCGAGTTGGCGGAAGTCGTGCGAGAACTCGTCGAGGTCTTTCCCGGCGGGGTCGATGACGATGACTACTACCCCCTCCTGGTGATCCTGTCCGACGTGCTGTCGGAGAGGAATCTGGGAGTGGCCGTGCACGGGGCCTTGGGCCTGGATCCACACGTCGCTCGAAACGAAGCCGCCGATGCCTGCGCAGGCAACAAGCCCTCCCGGCGAAGGATCGAGGACTTGCGAAGCCGTATGACGACGAGGGGCTGGTCCATCCTCGATGACGAGGACCGCCGTGACGATACGCCGTGAATCGGCACTGACCTGACCTGGTCGGTGGGGGCCCGTCGACGAGGTTTCCGAGGCGGGCTCGTGAACATCATCGGCTCGTGAACATCATCGATCTCGGTTCGCTGCGGCGGCACCAGAGCAGAGGCTGCACACGTGCACGCTCTGCGGGGAGTGCAGCCGGCACACGGCGACCACGGAGCCGGCGGGGATCACCTATCGGCTCCCGAACCTGATCATCCACTACATCGTCGACCACCTCCACGGACTGCCCGCCGAGTTCACCGAGGCCGTCCGGTCCGAGGTTCCGAAGGACCCGACAGGAGGAACAGCGATCCGCCCCTACGCCGAGCACCACTTGGAGGCGCTCGGCACCCAACTGCACCTGCCCCTGGTCGATGCGCCTCTACCGCCGCACGACATACGGCCGGAGCGAACCCTCCTGGATCAACTACCTGTGGTGCGGCAACTCTCATGCCTACTCGTCTTCCTTCACGGGCGCCGGCCGCAAGATGGTCGACAGCGACCCGCTCCTTGAGCAGTACGGCGACCGTATCGCCGAGGTCTTCCGTGACCATGAGCGCCTGCTCAAGGTCCTCGACGGCTACTGGAAGGCGGGAAAGCTCCCCCAGGTGATCTCCCGCCGCCCCCGCGGACGCAGCTCCTCGTCGAGACCGCCCCCGGCGTCACGGCCGAGGCCATCACAGCGGTCACTGACGCGAAGCTGCGCACCGCCACATGAGGCACGCCGACCCATCCACCCCGCGTTCTCCGGCCCCCTGAGGAACGGGCGGCATCCTGGGCGCCCCGACCACCCACATGCCGTCCATGACACAGGCCGATACAGCGACGGCGCTAGTTGTGGGCCGCGGCGGCCCCCGGCTGACGGTCGTGCCCTGCTCGCCGCCGTCCTGCCTGTCGCGGCGGACGGCCTCCAGCGCGGCGCGGCCCTCGAACACGGGCTGCGCAGTGGTGAGCCAGTGCCGCCCATGATGTTCTGCCTGATCAGAGCATGCGGGACAGGTTGCCTCATGCCACCCCGTGATGCACCGTCCAAAGGCGTCTGTCCACCGACTGTTCAACAGTGGAAGCCTCACCGGCCCGCCAGCGAGACTGCCGCCCGACGATCAGCGATGCCCTCGAGCGGCCGAGGGACCGAGCGGAAGTCACTGTGAGACCGCTACAACTGAGGTTTTCGCTTCGGGGTGACGGCGGCTTCAGGGGTTGGGGGTATGCCGGTGGGATGGGGTATCCCGACGGGGGCGGCCTGACCGCGGTAAAGCGGGCCCGGCGGGAGCGGGTGCGGTTCCAGGCCGCCGAGATGTTCGCGGTGGGGTTGAGGCCGGCGCAAGTGGCGCGGGCCCTGCGGCTGTCGCGGAAGTCCGCGTACGCCTGGCATGCGGCCTGGCGTTAGGGCGGGGTGGAGGCGTCACGCTCCACGGGGCCTTCCGGGGTCGCCTCGCGGATGAGGCCGGCCAGACAGCGCTGGGCGGCCGCGCGCCATCAGTCTTTCTGCGCCTCACCGAGACGCTCGACCTGCTTGACGATCGGCCCAGGGGGAAATTTTGCATGTCGCCGCGTCCGGTGATGCAGTGGATGGTGGCCTTGACGCCCCATGGGTCGTTCTGGGGGCCGGGCAGCAGTCCTGCTTGTTTCGCGGTGTCGCAGAAGCCGCCGTTCCTGTCGTCCCTGATGTAGCACAGGTCCGTGGCGAAACGCGCAAGATACTGGCTGTAGGTGGTGCGGCGCGGGTCGAGAACGGCATAGCGGGCCAGGAGTTCTTTCCTCGTGGGGAGTCTGACCCCCTGGACGATCGGCTGGCCGTCCTTGGCGGTGTGCATACCGGACTTGGTGTGGCGCTGGATTTCGTGGACTTGTTGTTGCCCCGGGCGGAGTGGTATCTGCCGGTGTGGTTGATGCTGTCGATGTTGTCCTTGGAGCAGCCGGGATTGCTCGGGCCGCAGCTTTCGAGCCCGGGGGGGTCGGAGCGGGTGACGGGGCTGTTGTCGCTGTAGCTGTAACCGTTGATCTGCTGCGGATCCGCCGCGGCCAGAACAGGGTCAGCGGACAGGAAGCGTCCGGTGGCCGGGTCGTAGTCGCGGGCGCCGAGATGGGTCAGGCCCGTGCCGGCGTCCTGGGTGCCGCCCACGAAGCCCTTGTCGCCCGGCCAGCTTGTCGGCGCTTTGCCCCGCGCTGCGCCAAAGGGGGTGGAGCGGCGCTGTTGCAGGGTCAGGTCGGCTGCATTGATGGCGAGCTGGGATGTGCCGTGGTGGTCGCCGATGAGGAAGAAAAGCTTGTTGTCGTCGGTGCGGACGGCCTGGTTGCCGCCGCCGAGGTCGTAGTAGCGGGTCGCCTTCGGTGTGGTGGCGCCCTTGGCCAGGGTGATCTGTGTGCTGCCGAGGTAGAGCGTGGTGTCCGTGTCAGTGCGGGTGATCAGGCGGTTGCCGTCGGCGTCGTAGACGTAGGAGGTGGTCTTGGTGCCGCCGCTGCCGTCGGGTTTGGTCGCCTGCGCTAGGTGGCCTTCCGCGTCCCAGGTGAAGGTCTGCTTGTCACCGCTTATGGTCCGCTTCTGCGTGTTGCCCGCGGCGTCGTAGGTGTAGGTGTCGTGGGCGACACCGTTGGGACCCGTGGTGTCGACCTTGGTCAGAGTATGGGGCTGTTTGCCGCTCACGGGCGGGTAGTTGTAGTTGCGCTTGATGTTTCTGGCATCCATGACACTTCAAGACCATGCAAATGCAGACATCGACGCCCGTCCCCGCAGCGAGAACCAGCCAGCAGCGGCCGAGCGCAGCCGACTCCGCATTACCAAGATTTGGGACTCTTCAAGCAAGCCATGTGGCTCCCGTGAAGCGCCGAGTGAGGACTGCCTTCCACCGGAGCAGCCGAACCTGCCGGTTGATCATCGCCGTCTTCGCGAGCGCGACTGCACGCCGGTCGCGTGCCTGGACCGAGATCACGGCGACTTGCTGGCCAACAAAAGAAAAACCCCAGACCGAAGGATCGATCTGGGGTTCACCATGGAGCCGCCTTCGGGATTCGAACCCGAGACCTACGCATTACGAGCTCGCAAGATCATTGCCCCGTGGTTCACCGGTGACCCCTCTTCTCACCGTCTATGCAGGTCAGAAGGCATGCACATACCCGGGACGCAGTGATCATTCACGGGGTTTCACCATCCTTCCGGCCCCATCCTGGCCCCAGAGACGCCCAGCCGACAGACGCTCCGAGCGCCAGCCGAGGGGGTAATCCAGCGCAACACCGGAAGGCGAAAACACCTCCAACGCACCGACCTTGTGATGAAAGGAGTCCCTAACTTGGCGTGGGCGACGTTCTGGACGACATGGGCGTCCTGCCTGGTCGGCTTCGCCGCAGACTGCTTCACCATTCTGGGCCCCGCGCCCGACCTCTCGTGATCGATGGCGGCCTGCCGGGTGTCAGAGCACGGCCTTGTACGCCTGCCAGCCCGAGGCGATCTTCGTGCGGGCGCCGAACGACCCCGCGCCGTTCCCGGTGTTGCGCCACAGGTTGCCCGAGGTGTCGCGGGAGACGATGTCCGCCTTGCCGTCGCCGGTGATGTCGCCGACGCCCATGATGGCGTTGTAGGACGCGCCCCAGCCCGAGGCCAGCTTCACACGGGACTTGAAACCGCCGGTTCCGTTGCCGTCGTAGCGCCAGAGGGTGTTGGAGCGGTCCTGGGCGAGGAGGTCACCGCGGCCGTCGCCGTTGAAGTCGCCGACGCCCACGATCTTCTTGTAACCCGACCAGTTCCCCGCGATCTTGACCCTCGCCGACAGCTTCCCCGCGCTCGTGCCCTTGTACAGGAACAGCTCTCCCGTCGACGCCTTGCGCGCGATCAGGTCGGGGCGGCCGTCGCCCGTGATGTCGCCGGGCGAGGTCAGCAGGTTGTACTGGTTCCAGCCGGTGCCCAGCGACGTGTGCGGGGTGCTCGTGAGGAAGGCCTGACCGCGCATGGTCCGGTACACCCGCAGTTCACCGCTGCTGAACCGGACGAGGACGTCGTTGCGGCGGTCGCCGTCGAGGTCGCCGAACGGGACCAGGGTCACGGAGGAGGGCCAGCCCGAGGCGGGCATGGCGGCGCCGAAGCCGCCCTTCCCGTTGCCCGGTCGGTAGCTGATGACTCCGGAGGAGGAGAGGGTCACGGCGTCACCGGTTCCGTCCGGCGCCCATGAGGCGTTGTTGCTGAAGTCGTGGCGTACGGCTGCTCCGTTGGACACGTTCACCGTCCTGGTCACCGTCAGCGCCGGCCCCGAACCGTCGGCGGGCGGGGCGGTGAGCCTGAGGGTGTACGTGCCGTTGGAGACGAGCGCGCCCGCGGTGTTCCGTGTGTCCCACCGCGCGGTCAGGGTGCCGTCCACCTCTGCGCCGGTGAGCGTGCGGACCACGGCGCCGGTGGCCTTGCTGGTGACCGTGGCCGTCCAGGAGGTGGCGGGCTTGGACAGCAGCCCGCGCCACTGCCACCACGGGCTGCGGTCCGCGCTGCTCTCCCCAGCGTTGTTGGTGACCTCCGACTCGACGGCCGAGAGCGGCTCGGCGGCGACCCCGCTGGGCACCAGGTGGATCCGCTGGTCCGCGTCGACGTAGGCCGCGGGTCCGCCGAACTTGTCCACGGTCCAAGTCACTCCCCGCAGGCTGGAGTTGCCCGCCGCGAGGTCGCCGATCTTCCGAGTGGTCGCGGTGCCGTCGGCGAAGGAGGTGAGGAGGAGCGCCCCGGCCACGGTGTCGTGCCGGACGAGGTAGCCGTCGCCGAGGAGCGCCTGGCCGGACGGGACGGGGATGTTCTTCTTCGCCGTACGGTCCCAGACTCCCGCTGTCGCGGTCGGGCCGCAGGACCAGTAGATCCAGCGGCCGACCGCCTGCAGCTCTGTGGGGACGCAGGGAGCGCCGGTGCTGACGGTGTCCGTGACCTTGCCGGTCTTCAGGTCCTTGGCGGTGACGACACCGGTGCCGGAACCCGGCGTCCACAGGCTGGTGCCCCACACGGAGGCGGCCGTGACGGGGCGGGTGACGACGGGCTGCAGGTCGGTGTAGACGCCGAGGTCGCCGACGTACTGCCTGGCCGGAGAGGAGCCGTTGACGATCGCGTAACGGCCGGTGATGTCCAGGACGGTTCCGGAGCCCGAGGGCAGGAAGAAGCCCTTCTGGTTGTCGAGGGACTCAACGTACGATCCAGGGCCGTTGGGGTCGGGCTCGCCCATGAACGTCACCACCTGTCCGTCACCGGTGGCGTACGGGCCCGTCCCGCGGTTGTCCCAGGTCTGCCAGGTCGGCGCGCTCGGCGTTCCGTCGGCGGCGATCCGCCGGGTGTAGTAGGCGCCCAGGAACGTGCTGTCGGCCTCGTCGGTGGCCAGCAGTCCGTTCTGCAACGAAAGCCGGCTGATCTTCGCGGACACCGGCGCCACGGCCGTCAGCTCAGTCAGCGTCGGGGTGTCCGCCCCGGTGTCGGTGATCCTTCGGACCGCCCAGTGCCCGGCGTCGGTGCCGCCCACGGCCAGCAGGCTGCCGTCCGGCGCCGGGACGAGGGACGTGTTCGCGTGCCGGAGCAGGGTGACCGGATCACCCCCCGTGAGCGGGACTGCCGTGAGCCGCTCACCGGAGGTGTCGACCATGTCGTGCGGTTCCGAGGGCACGGAACGGGCCACCACCAGCCAGCGGCCTGCGATGCCCGCGTACGGGGTGCCCTCCGTCCCGGGCAGGGCCACCGTCGTCTCGGCGGCGGAGAGGTCGGCGCGGTCCAGCACGTGGGCCACCGCGCCGTCGGAGCGGTACCAGACCAGCCGGTCCGCGCTCAGCGCGACGGCTGTCGGAGTGACGGAGACGGTCACGTCGCCGGTGACCCTCGCGGCGGCCAGGTCCACCAGTGCCAGGTGGCGCTCGCCGTTCGCCAGCCCGTAGCCGATGACGGCGGTGCCGCTGTCGCCGCCCAGAACGCTGAAGTTGGCCGTGATGCCGGTGGGCCATGCGGCGACGGGGGTGCCGTCGGCGGGCGCGCCGTCGCCGTAGAGCCACAGCACGCGGTTGCCGTCGGTGTCCCGGGCTTGGGTCAGCACATGAGTGCCGTAGGTGGCCCAGTAGGTGCCGTGGGTGATGGCGATGTCAGTGGTGGTGCCGGCGGACAGGTCCCTGAGGACGACTTTCTGCGTGGGCGAGACGACATCGGCAACGACGTCGGACGACGACCCCAGGTAGGCGGGGAGTTCGAGCTGGGACAGATTGCCCAGTTCGGTCGTCGTTCCGGTGGCGTACGACGTCCACAGGTAGCCCGAACGCCCCTCCTGGGCATGCAGATAGCCCGCGGGGCCCGCACTGTGGATCCGGTCCCGGCGGGGTACATACCGGTCCGCCTGGAAGACCTTCTCCGTCGCGACTGAGGCCCGCCCGACAGCGTTGTCCGCGTCGGCCGCGACGGCGATGGGGCCGGGGCCGGCGGTGACGGTGACGGTGACGGTGAGAACCGCCAACACCGCGACAACGCAACGGGCGGTGGTACGACGGGCCATCGTCGCCTCCTGGGCCTCTCGACGGAGCCCCTCGGGTGCCCCCATGCACAGTGGTCATGACCATAACAGCAAGCGCAGGGAACTCACGCCGCGGCCATCGCATGGCTGCCAGTCACCGGGTGACCGCCACCGCGTCCAGGGTCACCGTCGATCGTGTGGGGGTGGTGCCGGACAGGATGCGCAGTTGGACCTTGTGGGGCTTGATCGTGGTGCCGAGGGTGCGGGTGAACACCACCTGCCGGTAGGCGGCCTTGGCGGCGTAGGTGTTCACCGTGCCGACCGTCTTCCCGTCCACCACGACCGCGAAGCGCCCGCCGTCGGACGTCCGGGTCGCGATGACGCGAAGTAGGGTGCCGTCCGCGGTGAAGGAGACGTACGCCCCCCTGGCGGCGGAGACACGTTCGGTGCCCGCCCAGGCGGAGGTCGTCGTCACCGAGCGCCAGGTGCCCGTGTAACGGAGTGCCGTCGCACGGTCGTCGACCGGGATGCCGGTGGTTGCCGCCGCGCTCCAGGCGCCGGTCTGGCCGGCGTCGTCGTGGGCGCGGACGTAGAAGCGGTAGGTGAGTCCGGCCACCGGCTTCACGGGGCTGCCCGCCTTGCCGAAGATTGCCGAGGTGGCCGTGGTGCCGGTGCGCCAGGTCTGGAGCGGCCCGAGCTTCCAGACACCCGCGCTGTCGCGGGTGGTGACGCGCCATCCGATGTCGTACGACGTCACGCCCGCCGTCTTCGCCGACCAGTTGACCGGCACGGCCGCGGCGGTCGCCGCGCTGCTCGCCACGGCCGGCGAGGTGACGGTGGCGGCGGGGGCCGTCCGGCGCAGGCTCACCTTGCCGGTGATGTCGGCCGCCGCCCGGCCGGTGACCGTGTCATGCGCGGTCAGCGTCCAGGTGTAGGCACCCTCGGCCGCGCCGCCCGTCCGGGTCGTGCCGTTCCACGCCGGTGCGACCTTGCCGTCGAGGGCCGTGCCGGTCAGTGAACGTACCTCTGCGGTGCCGGACTTGAGGGTGAGGGTCCAGCTCACCGGACGGTTGTAGGTCCAGGTGGGAGCCCAGGTGTCGGTCTTTCCGTCGCCGTTGGGGCTGAAGCCGGCCGGGACGGCGGACGAGGCGGCGGTGGGGACGCCCGCCCAGACCACATGGGTGACGCCGGTGCCGTCCATCCAGGCCGCCCAGGGCGCGTCGCGGTCGACCGCCCACCGGTCGGCGGCGGCGGAGTCGGCCTTGTCCGGGAGGGGGAACAGGGGGTGCGCCTGGGTCGAAGTGCCCGTCAGCGGCTGGGCGTTCAGGGTGACGGCGGTGCTGTCGGCGGCCTTGGTGAACGTGTAGAGAACGTCCGTGCCGAGGATCGGCGTGTGGACGGAGGCGTCCACCGTGGTGGTGGCCGAGCTGCCCGCCTTCAGCAGCAGGCCGGTGGTGGAGGCGGCGCTCCCGCAGGTGGTCAGCAGGATCCGGGAGCCGCGCACCTGGAGGCCGCCGGGAAGGCAGTTCACGGTGGCGGCGGTGGTGACGGCGCCGGTCGCCAGGTCGGTGCGGCGGATCGTCCAGGTGGACGTGGTGCCGTTGCGCACCGAGGAGTACAGCGCGCCGCCGTCGAGTGCGGAGCCGGCGGGGACGCGCTGTGTGCTGCCGCTGTCGAAGGTGTAGAGGAGCAGAGTGCCGTCGGTCGCGGTCGTCTTGTCCGACACCAGGGCACGCTCACCGTCGAAGTCCACGACGGACACCGTCGAGACGTCGTAGTAGTTCAGCGGTGTGCCGACCAGGGTGCCGTTCGCGTCGTACACCTGGAAGTGGCCCGGCTCGTAGGGGCTGCCCTGTTCGACCAGGACGCGTCCGCGGGCGGCGGCGAGCGTCCGGTGCACCAGGCCGGCGGTGTAGGCCAGCACCCGGGACGGCGCGCTCGCCCGGGCGCCCGCCGGGAGTGCCGACAGGTTCGAGCGGAGCAGGACACCCTTGCGGCGGGAGGAGTCGTCGGACGTGTAGAGCGCACCGCCGGACAGCGCGAGGGCGTCCAGCCGGGCGGGGCCCGCGGGGACCGGCGTGGCGTCACCGGCGGTGGTGGAGATCCGGCCGTCGGTGAGGGTCTGGACCGCGCTGCCCACGTCGTCCCGGTCGAAGCTCACCCGCATCTTGCCGTCGTCGCCGACCGAGAGGCCGGTGATGTTCCCGCCGAGGTCGGCCGCCGGTGTGGAGCCGTCCCTGGCCATCGCGAACAGCTCCCACGTCCCTTCCGCGTCGGTCGCCCGGGCCCAGGCGAGGGTGTCGTCGCTGATCCAGACGGCGCTGTCGTAGGGCAGGGTGACCTTCGACGGGCCGTCCCCGGGTGCCGAGCGCCGCCACTCGGTCAGGGTCGCCCCGTCGAGGACCCCGACATGCTCGGGGGTGAACTCCAGGCCCTGCGGCAGCTCGTCGGTGGTGGGCTCGGCCAGGGTGACCGTCGTACCGGTGGCGAAGTCGACGTACACGATCCGGTGGTCCCAGCCGGGTGCGGTCCGCCGGAGCACCAGGGCGCCGTGCGCGTCCGAGGCACGGACCTCGTACTGCTCGTCGCCGGAGAGCAGGGTCCGGTCCGCGGCGCCGGGGGTGCGGAGCACCAGGCGCACCAGGTAGGCCGAGGAGTCGTCCTGGTAGCGCTGCTGGACGAGGATGCCGTCGCCGGCCTGTCCGCGGTAGCGCTCGTCGCCCGCGGCGCCGGAACTGTCGTAGGCGACCGGGAGGACGTCCTCGGCACCGGAGTCGAGCCGGCGCAGAGTGACGTGGTCGGCGAGGGCGCCGTTCGGGTCGGTGGAGGTGGCGGCGGCCACCACGCCGTCCTGGACGGACACCGCGTGGACGGTCACCGTCTCGTCGGTGTCGGCGAGGCGGCCGAGGTCCTGCGGGGCGCCTCCGGAGACGGCGAGCCAGCCGTGGGGCCGGGTGTCGGCGGAGGTCTTCTGACGCCAGACGACCGCCTGGCCGGAACCGGACGTGTCGTCCGCACCGGGCACGGAGGTCGTCCGCGCGGCCAGCGTGGTCGACACGTCGGCCGCGGACGCGGCGACGGCCGGGACAGCGATGACCGCCTGGGTCACGGCGAGCGCCGCGAGGGCGGCGGCCGGGACAGCGGGGAACCGGCGTCTGAGGGGAGGCATGGCGGCCCGATCTCCGTTCCGACGTCAAGAGGTGATCTTCAAAGATCCAGGGATGATCACCAAAGCCTGCCAATGCGCTTGTCCGCGTGGCCCCCGCTCCAGTCAAACTTAGTGCAAACTTTCGGCGTTTCGGGAGACCTGGGCCGATCACCGGCATCCGCCGTCCCCAACCTGGCCTACTGTCCCGTCAGTTCCAGCGTGAAGGTCCGGAGGGGGACGTGTTCATGGGGCGCAGACCGGCACTGGTGGTCCTCGCGATTGTGCTCATCGGCTGTCCTGCGGCGGGCGTCGCCCACGCGGATGCCGTCACGGGCACGACGTTCTACGTCAACGACGAGGCCGCCGGCTGCAGCGACACCGGTCCCGGTACGGCGGCGGAGCCCTTCTGCCAGATCCAGCCGGCCGCGGACGCCGCGGCGCCCGGCAGCACCGTGCGCATCGCGGAGACCGGCAAGTCCTACGCACCCGTGACCATCAGGTCCACGGGCACCGCGGACGCGCCCGTCACCTTCACCGCCGGCGCGATCGGCGACGCCTCGGCCGTCACCGTGGCGGGTCCTCGTCCAGCCACGGCGATCACCTTCTCCGGTGCCCGGTACGTCGATATGGCCGGGGTCCGCGCCGACGCGGCCGGAGCGAGCGCCGTGGTCGTCGAGGACTCGCGGCACATCACCTACCGCGCCGCCTCCGCACAGGGCAACATCGGTGACGGCGCCACCGCGGTGATCGCGATCGACGGATCCTCCTCCGACATCTCCCTCACCCGCCTCAAGGTCTACCGGGGCTCCGGACCGACGGCCGTCAGCAGCGCGGCCGGAGCACGGAGCATCACGCTGGCCGGCGACACCTTCGACAACGGCGGTGTCTCCGCCGTGGGCACCACCGGCATCGACTTCGCGGGCGACACGTTCCGGACGGTCTGCGGCGCGATCAGCCTGACCGACGGCAGTTCCGGGTCGGTGGAGAACACCGTCGCCCTGCCCTACGGCACGACGACCTGCCCCACCACCACCGCCGAACTCACGGTGGACGCCGCGTCCGCCCCTCAGGTCACCGCGGACTACAACGCGTTCAACCCGCCGTCGAACGGAACGGACTACGACTGGGCCGGCACTGCCTACGCCACCGCCGAGACGTTCCGGGCGGGCACCGGCCAGGGCGCCCACGACCTGGACCAGACGGATCTGACGATCCCCGCGAGCGGGCTGCCCGCGGAGCACTCACCGCTCATCGACTCGGCCGACTCCGGCGCACCCGGCGCGCTGTCCACGGACGTCAACGGCCGCCCCCGGGTCGACGACCCGCTGGTCACGAACACCGGCACCGGGACCGACGACCGGGGCGCCACGGAGTTCCAGGACCCGCTCACGGTGAGCGGACTCCGCGTCGGCCAGGGGTACGTCGGTGTCCCGACCAGCGCAGTCGCCCAGCTGAGCAACCCGTGGTCGGACCCGCTCGACGGTCTCACCTACACCTTCGACTTCGCGGACGGTACGACGGTCACCTCCACGACCGGCTCGGCCACCCACACCTACACGCAGATCACGTCGGGCGTTGGCATCGAGGCCTCGGTGGTGGTGAACAGGGCCGACGGCACGCGGGTCGGTTCGGCCGACTACTGGGAACAGGTCAGTCCGCTGCCGGATCTCACGCAGACGTTCGGCTGCTGGAACGTCCCCTCGCTGCCGGACACCGCGAACTGCTCCTACGACACCGGCTTCGACCCCTACCCCATCAGCAGTGACCGGATCACCTTCGGCGACGGCTCGGCGGCTGTCTCCGTCACCGCCCACAGCGACCAGGTGCAGCACACCTACAAGGCGCCGGGCACCTACACCGTCACACGGACGGTCACCGACTCCGGCGGGCGCACCGCCACCGTGACGCACCCGGCCGTGGTCGGCGCGGCCTTCGTCGGCCAGGGTCCCGTACGGCTGCTGGACACCCGGTCCGGGACGGGCGCGCCCAAGAGAGCCGTCGGTGCCGGCGGCGTGGTCCGGCTGAAGATCCTCGGCGTGGGCGGTGTCCCGTCGTCCGGGGTGACGGCGGTGACCCTGAACGTCACCGACACGGGCGCCACGGCGCCCAGTTATGTGGCGGTCTACCCGGACGGCACCGCCCGCCCGAGCGCCTCGAACCTCAACTTCCTCGCGGGGCAGGTCAATCCGAACCTGGTCACCGTGCGGGTGGGCGCCGACGGGTACGTCGACCTGTACAACGCGCACGGCAACGTGAACCTCGTCGCGGATCTGGCGGGCTACTACACCACCAAGCCCAGCAGCTACGACCCATACGTCACCGGCCTGGCCCCGGTGACTCCGACCCGGGTGCTGGACACCCGCAACGGCACCGGCGCGCCGAAGGGAGCGGTCGGTCCGGGCAGCACCACGTCCGTCACCCTGCCGAAGTACGCCCGGGGCGAGGCGACGGTCGGCGCGGTCCTCGACGTCACCGTGACCGGAGGCACCAGCAGCGGCTACATCACCGTGTCCTGCGTCGGCCCCGCCCGGCCGACCACGTCCACCCTCAACTACCGGGCCGGGCAGACCGCCTCCAACCTGGCCGTTCCCTGCGTGGGCGGCGGCAAGCTGCACATCTACAACAGTGCCGGGCACGTTCAGCTGATCGCCGACCTCCAGGGGCTGTACACCAACTACCAGGCGGACGGACTCGACGACCCGCTCGCCCCCGCCGGCCGGCAGTTCGTGGCGACGGCCCCCACCCGTTTCCTCGACACCCGCACGGGTCTGGGGGCGTCCGCGAAGCCGCTGGGCGCGAACGGCACCGTCACAGTGAAGCTCACCAAGGTCCCGGCGGGAGCCACCGCCGTACTGGTCAACCTCACGGGCGTCGCCCCGACCGCCGCCACCCACCTGACCGCCTACGGCGACGGCGCCCTGCCGAACGTCTCGAACGACAACCTCACCGCGGGCCAGACCCGCCCGGTCCTCGCCGTGGTCCCGGTCGGGGCCGACGGCTCCATCCGCATCCACAACGCGCTCGGCTCGGTCGACGTCGTCGCCGATCTGGAGGGCTACTACGGCTGAGGGCGCCGGAGAAGGTCCCTCGTGGATGAGGGGTTCAGGACCGCACGGCCGCGGCGGAGGACCGCCGCCTCCTCCGCCAGGCGGCCCGAACTGCCCATGACGACGACCTGGAAGGCCGCGCCGCAGCAGGCGGTCCGGACACCGGCCGCGATCCGGCACACACGAGCGTTATCCGAGGGCGTACAGACGCCGTGGTGATGTTTGGCAACGCGTTCCCATCCTGGAGCCCAGGTTGGATCACTCCAGGTCGTCCCATGACCAGGGAAGGGCCGCACTCCCGTAGGGCTCACGCCCGAACCGGAACTGCTTCAAGTTGCGTGCATCATCTTTGATGAACTGATCGAAGAGACCCACCGCGAGAAGGCGTGCGGTCAGGGCGTCCACCTGCTCCTGCGTCCCCGCCTTCCGCAACGCGTCCAGCAGCCGGGCAATCCAGCACGTACCACTACGCCTGCGAACTGAGCACCGACAAACACGGCCACCTCATCGGCATGGTCACCGCGAAGCAGGACGGCACCTGGGCCGTAGCCCTCAGCCGCGAGACCGGAAACCACTACCTCAGAAGCACGCGGGTCACCGACCACGTCGACGTCCGATGACTTGCGATCACCGATCCGACACGAGCTGCCAACAGAAGACGGTTCGACGCAAGGCCACCAATGACCGGAGAAGCGCCCCGCCCATCGACCTCGTGCGGGAGGCCGACAGCCCGGTGCAGGTCAGGGCGGTCGGCGAGCGGCTGGGCCTGGACGCCTCGGTGCACGGCAAGTTGGAGCCGCTGCGGGCGAAGATGACCAAGCTCGCCGATCGCGGCTGGCTGCACAAACGCCCTGATGGGCGGTTCGCCACACGTCCATAGCTGGACTTGGGCGGCGTAACCGGCGGGCCTCCGGCGGCAGTTGCGATTGAAACGGCCGCCACGAGGCCGAGAGTCTGGCGCGCCGTCGACTTCACGCTCAAGGCTGCGCAGGCGGCGGTCGGGCACGCGGCGATGGCATGTCGACTGACACGGGCCCGATGTCATGCCCAACATGCTCGCCGCTCCGGCCTCGGCTTGCGATACAAAAGACGAATCGATCAAATGGGGGCAAACAGGTCCCGCGTGGGCCCCAGATCAGGCCCCATTGAGCCAATTCGGGGCCCGATCGGGTAGCGGCGTAGACCAGAAGTTGATCAAAAGAATGGTAAAAGGCCAGGTCACTGGCTATGTAACCTGGCCATCACCGGAGCCGCCTTCGGGATTCGAACCCGAGACCTACGCATTACGAGTGCGTTGCTCTGGCCATCTGAGCTAAGGCGGCGCGCCGACCGCACTATGGTGCGATCAGCAACATCGGTAAGTCTACACAGTTTCGGGTGGTGCTCTGACCACGCCCCGGGGCAGGCGGTCCCGGGGCGTGCGGCGGGGCTATGAGCAGCGCTTTCCCTGGGTCGGAGGGGTGCCGTCGAGCAGGTAGGTGTCGATCGCGGAGTCGATGCAGTCGCTGCCGCGGCCGTACGCGGTGTGGCCGTCGCCCACGTAGGTGAGCAGGCGGGCCGAGGAGAGCTGACGGGAGAGGGACTGGGCCCAGCGGTACGGGGTCGCGGGGTCGCGCGTGGTGCCGACCACGACGATGGGCGCCGCCCCCTTCGCCTCGATGCGGTGCGGCTCGCCCGTGGCTCTCACCGGCCAGTACGCGCAGTTCAGGGAGGCCCAGGCGAGGCCCTCGCCGAAGACCGGGGAGGCCTTCTCGAAGGCGGGGAGTGCCTTCTCGACCTGGTCGGGAGAGGAGAAGGCGGCGGGCAGGTCCAGGCAGTTCACGGCCGCGTTGGCGAACATCAGGTTGGAGTAGCGGCCGTCGGCGTCGCGCTCGTAGTAGCTGTCGGACAGCACCAGCAGGCCCGCGCCGTCGTTCTCCTTCATCGCCGAGGTCAGCGCCTCACGCAGCTGGCCCCATGAACCCTCGTCGTACATCGCCGCGATGACGCCGGTGGTGGCGAGGGCCTCGCCGAGCTTGCGGCCGTCCGCGTCGCCGGTGGGGATGGGGTGGGCGTCCAGCTTCTTGAAGAACGCGCTGAGGTTTTCGCCGACCTGCGCCGGCGTGGTGCCCTTGGTGCCGAGCGGGCAGTCCGGCTGCCGTACGCAGTCCTTCGCGAAGGACTGGAACGCCGTCTCGAAACCGGCCGTCTGGTCCAGATTCATCCGGCGGGCGGACAGGGAGGGATCCATCGCGCCGTCGAGCACCAGGCGGCCCACCCGCTCCGGGAACAGCCCTGCGTACGTCGCCCCGAGGAACGTCCCGTACGACGCCCCCGCGTACGTCAGTCTCCGGTCCCCGAGGACCGCGCGCAGGATGTCCATGTCCCGGGCCGCCTCGACCGTGGACACATGCCGCAACAGGTCCGGGGAGTGCGCCCCGCACCCCTCGGCGAACTTCTTGTAGGCGTCGACGAGTTCGTCGGTCTCCTTCGTGTCGTCGGGTGTGGTGTCCGTCTGCGTGAAGGCGTCCATGCGGCGTCCGCTGAGGCATTCGACGGGCTCGCTGCGGGCGACCCCGCGCGGATCGACCGCGACCATGTCATACCGCGCCCGCACCTCCGCCGGGTAGCCCACCCCCGCGTACTGCTCCAGGTAGCCGATCGCCGAGCCGCCCGGCCCGCCCGGATTCACCAGTAGCGACCCCAGCGGCCGCCCCTTGCCCGTGGCCTTCTTGCGGGCGACGGCGAGCCGTACGTCCCCCGCGCCCGGCTTGGCGTAGTCGAGCGGCGCCCTCATCGTGGCGCACTGGAAGCCGGGCACCCCGCAGCTGCGCCAGCTCAGCTTCTGTTCGTAGTACGGCGCCAGGGCGGACGGCGTCGACTGCGGCAGCGCGGCCAGGGCCGCCTCGGCGGGACCGCTCGCAGTGGTCGTCGTACTTCCGGAGGAGCAGGCGGAGACGAGGAGGGCGGTGGCGAGGAGAGAAGCGGCGGCGATTCGGGGCCGGCGGGGACGGGGGCTGCGCCTGATGTGCATCTGGCGAGCGTAACCGTGTGCAGCTGCTCGGATGCCGTGCGTGCCCGTCGTGCCTCGTACGAGTTACATGGTCAACCTCCGTTGATCAGCCGCGAGTGTCGTGCGCTGTTCCGCCCAGGGGTGCCGCGCGGCACTGGGTGGTCAGCCCGCTCTGAGGGCCATCGTCATCGCCTCCACCGCCAGCAGCGGGGCCACGTTGCGGTCGAGGGCGTCGCGGCAGGCGGCGATCGCCTCGATGCGGCGCAGGGTGGACTCCGGGGAGCTGCCGCGGGCCAGGCGCTCCAGGGCGTCCTCGGCTTCCGCGTTGGACAACGCCACGCGCGTGCCGAGCTGCAGGGCCAGGACGTCTCGGTAGAACGCGGTGAGGTCGGTCAGAGCGAGGTCGAGGCTGTCGCGCTGGGTTCTTGTCCGACGCCGCTTCTGCTTGTCCTCCAGGTCCTTCATCACGCCCGCCGTACCGCGCGGCATCCGGCCGCCCTGAGCCGCGCCCAGCGCCGCCTTCAGCTCCTCGGTCTCCTTGCCGTCCATCTCCTCGGCGAGCTGCTTGGCGTCCTCGGCGGCCGCGTCCACCAACTCCTGGGCGGCCTTCAGCGCACTGCCGATCTCCTCGACCCGCAGCGGCAGCTTCAGCACGGCGGCACGGCGCGCCCGGGCCGCCGGGTCGGTGGCCAGTCGGCGGGCCCGGTCGACGTGCCCCTGGGTGGCGCGGGCCGCGGCCGCGGCGACGGCCGGCTCCACGCCCTCGCGCCGTACGAGCATGTCGGCCACGGCGTCCACCGACGGCGTCAGCAGGTTCAGGTGTCGGCAGCGGGAGCGGATGGTGGGCAGGACGTCCTCGATGGAGGGCGCGCACAACAGCCAGACCGTGCGCGGGGCGGGTTCCTCGACCGCCTTCAGCACGGCGTTGGCCGATTTCTCGTTCAGCCGCTCGGCGTCCTCGACCAGGATGATCTGCCAACGGCCGTTCGCCGGCGAGGTGAACGACTTCCGTACGGTGTCCCGCATGTCCTCGGCGAGGATCTGCGAGCCGACGGCGGCGACGCTGGTGACGTCCGCGTGCGTGCCGACCAGGGCCGTATGGCATCCGTCGCAGAACCCGCAGCCCGGTGATCCGCCGAGCGCGCGGTCGGGCGACACGCACTGCAGCGCGGCGGCGAACGCCCGCGCCGCCTGGTTCCGCCCGGCCCCAGGGGGCCCGGTGAACAGCCAGGCGTGCGTCATCTTCGACGCCTCGGGCGGAGGTGCGGCGGCGGCGACCGCGGTGACGAGCGCGTCGGCGTCCCGAGCGGCGGCGTCCAGCTGCTCGGCCACCTTCTCCTGGCCCACGAGGTCGTCCCAGACCGTCATGCGTCCCCCGCCCTTCCACCACGGTTCGTGTCGCGGGTTCCATTGTGGGGGGCGGCACTGACAACGGGGCGCCGAGCAGGGTGGCAGGCATTCACGCCGCAGCTGACCGAGCGAGCCGGAAGACACTCACGCCGGGCTGACCGGGCGAGAACGCTCAACGCCCCCGGCCGCGGCGCCGGCCCCGCCCCTGGTCCTCGTCGTACTCGTCCTCGTGCGGCCCGAGCAGTTCGTCGGCCAGTGACGGCAGGTCGTCGAGCGGCGTCTCCTCGGCCCAGTCCGACCGGGTGCGGCGCCGAGGTGCCCCCTCCGCGTCGACCTGCGGCATCTCCCGCGTACGCTCCTCGCCCCCGTCCGGCCGCGCACCCCCCGCCCGCTCGTTCCGGAAGTATCCCGGCGGCACCCGGTCCGCGGGCCCTTCCTCACGCACCGGCGGCAGCACGGCCGTCTCGTCAGCGGCACCCGGCACCACAGGCGGCAGCACAGCCGTGTCGTCGGCGGCACCTGTCGGCGCCGGCGGCTGCGGCAGCTTTGTCGTCACCTCGGAGTCCGACTCGCCGACAGGGCGCTTACGGCCCTCGGCCGCGGCGTCGGCGTCGGCGCCCCCGGCGCCGTCCTCCCGTACCGGCCGCAGCACGGCCGTCTCCTCGGCCGGTCCGCCCGACGCGTTCGTCGGCGTCACCACCGGCGTCGGCACGGTCGAGGCCTCCGGCGCGACCGCGGGCGCCGTCGGCTGCTCGGGCCCCGCCTCCGCGGCGGCCGCGGCCTGCTCGGCGAGCCGGCGGGCCTCCTCGGCCCGCAGCAGCGCCTCCTCGGCCTTGCGCTGCTTCTCCAGCCGAAGCGCCTCCGCCTCGGCCCGCAGCCGTGCCTCCTCCTCGGCCTGCTTGCGCCGCCGCTCCTCCTCGGCCTTGCGGCGGGCCTCCTCCTCGGCGCGTGCCTTCTCCTCGGCGAGCAGCCGCTGCCGCTCCTCCTCCGCGCGCCGGGCGGCCTCCTCGGCCCGTCGCCGGGCCTCCTCCGCCTGCCGTTCGGCCTCGCGCCGCTGCGCCTCCTCCAGCTCGCGCCGCTTGCGCTCCTCCTCCTCGGCGCGCAGCTTGGCGAGCTGCTCCTGGCGCTCACGCTCCAGCCGCTCCTCCTCGGCCTTGCGGGCGGCCTCCTCCTCGGCCTTGCGGCGGGCCTCCTCCTCGGCGGCCTTGCGGGCCTCCTCCCGCTCCCGGATCTCCTGCTCGGACAGCGGCAGCATCTGGTCGAGCCGGTGCCGTACGACGGTGGTGACGGCCTCGGGCTCCTGGCCGGCGTCCACCACCAGGTAGCGGCCGGGGTCGGCGGCGGCCAGTGTCAGGAAACCGGAGCGCACGCGCGCGTGGAACTCGGCCGGCTCCGACTCCAGTCGGTCCGGCGCCTCGGTGAACCGCTCGCGGGCGATCTCCGGGGAGATGTCCAGCAGGACGGTCAGATGCGGTACGAGGCCGTCGGTCGCCCAGCGGTTGATGCGGGCGATCTCCGTCGGGGACAGGTCGCGCCCCGCGCCCTGGTAGGCCACCGAGGAGTCGATGTAGCGGTCGGAGATGACCACGGCGCCGCGCTCCAGCGCAGGCCGCACCACCGTGTCCACGTGCTCCGCGCGGTCCGCCGCGTACAGCAGAGCCTCGGCCCGGTGCGAGAGCCCGGCGCTGGAGACGTCCAGCAGGATCGACCGCAGCCGCTTGCCCACCGGCGTCGCGCCCGGCTCGCGGGTCACGACGACCTCGTGGCCCTTGGCCCGGATCCACTCGGCGAGCGCCTCGGCCTGGGTGGACTTGCCGGCGCCGTCGCCGCCCTCCAGGGCGATGAAGAAGCCGTTCGCGGCGGGGGCCGTCACCGGGTCGTCGCCGCCGCGCAGCGCGTCCCGCAGGTCGTGCCGCAGCGGGACCCCGGAGCGGTCGTCGACCTTGGCCAGCACCAGCGCGGCCACCGGCAGCAGCAGCGCGCCGACGAGCATCAGGGTGAAGGCGGCGCCGCCGTGGGCGAAGACGAACCTGCCGTTCTCCAGGCGGTGCGGTCCGATGCCCGCGGCCACGACCGGGGCGATGACCGCGCCGAGCGCCACGGAGACGCGGACGACGGCGTGCAGATGCTCGGTCGTGCGGGCGCGCCGGTAGTCCTCGGCCTCCTGGTCGAGGAGGGTGTGCCCGGTGTTGGCGGCCACGCCCGCGCCGATGCCCGCCAGGGCGAGGATGAGCAGGACGGTCGTCACGTCCGGGACGAGACCCGCGGCCAGCAGCGTGACGCCGGTGAAGGCGATGGCCAGCGCGAGCAGCCGGCGCCGCGACAGCGACACCAGCACCTTGGGCGCCGTACGGATGCCGACGACGACTCCGCCGGTCAGGGCGAGCACCAGCAGGCCGTACAGCACCGGGCCGCCGTGCAGGTCCTTGGCGTGCAGCACCGCCACGGCGACGGCCGCGGAGACCGCTCCGGCGACGGCGGCGCAGGCGAGCACCAGCAGCGGGATCGCGCCCGTGCGGCCCTTGTCGACGCCCTCGCCCGTGCGCGGGCGGCGCAGCCCCTCGAGCGGGGAACGCGCGCGTGGGGTGCGCGTGGCCGGCAGCTCCAGGTAGGTCAGCACGGACAGGGACGCGGCGAACAGGCCCGCCGCCACGTACGAGGCGAGGGCCGCCTGGTGCTGGGCGAACCAGGCGATCCCGGAGCCCAGCAGGTTGTTGAGCAGTCCGGTGACGACGAGCGCGACGGCCGCCAGCGGGATCGCGACGAAGGCCGTGCGCAGCGCCAGCCGGCGCAGGGCGTCCATGTGGTCCGGCAGCGGCCGTACCGTCGCACCCTCCAATGGCGGGGCCGGCAGCAGGGCCGGCGCGGCGCTCTCGCGGGAGACGGTCCAGAAGCGCTCGGCGACGCCGGTGACGAACGCGGTGACCAGAAGGATCGCCAGCGCGTTGTCCGGCGTCCAGTCGATCCACAGGGGCGCGACGATGAGCGCGAGGACCCGGACGGCGTCGGCGCCGACCATCGTCCAGCGGCGGTCGAGCGGACCCTCCTGCGAAGTGAGCGAAGTCAACGGGCCGAGCAGGACCGCTCCGAAGAGCAGCGTCGCCAGGATGCGCACCCCGAAAACGGTCGCCACTGCGAACGCCACGCCCCGGTAGCTGCCGCCGAAGGAGCCCTCGCTGATCGCCGCCTGCAGGGCGAGCAGGACCAGGACGAGGAGGGCGAGGGTGTCGCCGACGGACCCCACGAGGTGGGCGCTCCACAGCCGCTTCAGCTGCGGCTGGCGCAGCAGGGCGCGGACGGCGCGCTCGCGGGAGTCCGCGACAAGGGCGTCGTCGGGGGCCGGGTGGTGGGCCGTTGGCTGGTCCGCTCGCGTCATGCTTTCAGCCTATCGGGACCGACTGACAGCCCGGGGGGCGCGGCCGCACGTGCGCACGCCCCGACACCAAAGCGATACCGGGGCGTTCGTTTCGCGAACAGGACGTGAAGGTCCCGGCCGTCGCCGACCGGGTCCCGAACGCCCTTACTCCTCCGCGGACTTGGCGGCCGTGGCCTTCTTCGCCGCGGTCTTGGCGGTCGTCTTCTTGGCGGCCGTCGTCGTCTTCTTCGCCGCGGTCTTCTTGGCGGCCGTCGTCTTCTTGGCCGGGGCCGCCTTCTTCGCGGGAGCCTTCTTCGCCGTCTTCTTGGCGGGGCCCTTGGCCCGCTTCTCGGCGAGGAGTTCGAAGCCGCGCTCCGGGGTGATGGTCTCGACGCTGTCGCCGGAGCGCAGGGTCGCGTTGGTCTCCCCGTCGGTGACGTACGGCCCGAAACGGCCGTCCTTCACCACCACGGGCTTCTCGCTGACCGGGTCGGTCCCCAGCTCCTTCAGCGGCGGCTTGGCGGCGGCCCGGCCGCGCTGCTTGGGCTGGGAGTAGATCTGCAGGGCCTCTTCGAGGGTGATGGTGAAGAGCTGCTCCTCGGACTGCAGCGAGCGCGAGTCAGTGCCCTTCTTCAGGTACGGACCGTAGCGGCCGTTCTGCGCGGTGATCTCCTGGCCCTCGGCGTCGGTGCCTACCACCCGCGGCAGGGACATCAGCCGCAGCGCGTCCTCGAGCGTCACCGTGTCCAGCGACATCGACTTGAACAGCGAGGCCGTACGCGGCTTCACGGCGTTCTTGCCGGTCTTCGGGGTGCCCTCGGGGAGCACCTCGGTGACGTACGGGCCGTAGCGGCCGTCCCGGGCGATGATCTGGTGGCCCGTCTCCGGGTCGGCGCCGAGTTCGAAGTCGCCGCTCGGCTTGGCGAGCAGTTCCTCGGCGAGCTCGACGGACAGCTCGTCCGGGGCCAGGTCCTCGGGCACGTCCGCCCGCTGGTGGCCCTCGGAGTCCTTCTCGCCGCGCTCGATGTACGGGCCGTAGCGCCCGACACGCAGCACGATGCCGTTGCCCACCGGGAACGACGACACCTCGCGCGCGTCGATCGCGCCCAGGTCGGTCACCAGCTCCTTGAGGCCGCCGAGGTGGTCCCCGTCGCCGTTGCCGGCGTCGGCCGCGCCACCCTCGCCGGCACCCTCGCCCTCACCGAAGTAGAAGCGCCGCAGCCACGGCACGGACTGCGCCTGACCGGCGGCGATCCGGTCGAGGTCGTCCTCCATGCGGGCGGTGAAGTCGTAGTCGACGAGCCGCCCGAAGTGCTTCTCCAGAAGGTTGACCACGGCGAAGGACAGGAAGGAGGGGACGAGTGCCGTGCCCTTCTTGAAGACGTAACCGCGGTCAAGGATCGTGCCGATGATCGACGCGTACGTCGACGGGCGGCCGATCTCGCGCTCTTCGAGCTCCTTGACCAAACTGGCCTCGGTGTAACGGGCCGGGGGCTTGGTGGCGTGCCCGTCGACCGTGATCTCCTCGGCGGTGAGCCGGTCGCCCTCGGCGACCTGCGGCAGCCGCCGCTCGCGGTCGTCCAGCTCGGCGTTCGGGTCGTCGGCGCCTTCGACGTAGGCCTTCAAGAAGCCGTGGAAGGTGATCGTCTTGCCGGACGCGCTGAATTCGACGTCCCGGCCGTCGGCGGCCGTGCCACCGATCTTCACGGTCACGCTGTTGCCGGTCGCGTCCTTCATCTGGGAGGCGACGGTCCGCTTCCAGATCAGCTCGTAGAGCTTGAACTGGTCACCGGTCAGCCCGGTCTCGGCGGGCGTGCGGAAACGATCACCCGAGGGCCGGATCGCCTCATGCGCCTCCTGCGCGTTCTTGACCTTCCCGGCGTACGTCCGCGGGCTCGACGGCAGGTAGTCGGCGCCGTACAGCTGGGTGACCTGGGCGCGGGCGGCGGCCACGGCGGTGTCGCTGAGGGTCGTGGAGTCCGTACGCATGTAGGTGATGAAGCCGTTCTCGTACAGCTTCTGGGCCACCTGCATGGTCGCCTTCGCGCCGAAGCCGAGCTTGCGGGAGGCCTCCTGCTGCAGCGTCGTCGTACGGAACGGGGCGTACGGCGAGCGGCGGTACGGCTTCGACTCGACCGAGCGGACGGAGAACTGCGTCTGCTCCAGGGCGGCGGCCAGCGCGCGGGCGTTGGCCTCGTCGAGGTGGAGAACCTGCTCGCTCTTGAGTTGTCCGAGCGAGTCGAAGTCGCGGCCCTGCGCGACTCGCCTGCCGTCGACGGTCTGCAGACGCGCGACCAGCGACGACGGGTCCGACGGATCCCCCGCGCGGCCGGTCGCGAAGGTGCCCGTCAGGTCCCAGTACTCGGCAGAACGAAAAGCGATGCGCTCGCGTTCCCGCTCGACCACGAGGCGGGTGGCGACGGACTGGACGCGGCCCGCCGACAGCCGCGGCATGACCTTCTTCCACAGGACCGGCGAGACCTCGTAGCCGTAGAGGCGGTCGAGGATGCGGCGGGTCTCCTGGGCGTCGACCAGCTTCTGGTTGAGCTGGCGCGGGTTGGCCACGGCGGCCTGGATCGCGGACTTGGTGATCTCGTGGAAGACCATCCGCTTGACCGGGACCTTGGGCTTGAGCACTTCCTGCAGGTGCCAGGCGATGGCCTCGCCCTCGCGGTCCTCATCGGTGGCGAGGTAGAGCTCGTCGGAGTCCTTCAGCAGGTCCTTGAGCTTCTTCACCTGGGCCCGCTTGTCGGCGTTGACGACATAGATCGGCTCGAAGTCGTGCTCGACGTCCACACCGAGGCGGCGGACCTCGCCGGTGTACTTCTCCGGCACCTCCGCGGCGCCGTTGGGAAGGTCGCGGATGTGCCCGACGCTCGCCTCGACGGTGTAGCCGGGGCCGAGGTAGCCCTTGATCGTCTTCGCCTTGGCAGGCGACTCGACGATGACGAGTCGGCGGCCGCCGTGTGCGGTCTCGCTGGTCGGGGACAACTTCGCTCTTCTCTCTCCGGTCGACGCTGGGGCCTCCCCAGGCGTTCCTCCCGGGGTCGTGTCATGGTGACGCTGCGGAGTGTGACGGTACATCCCGCCCCCGTGTCAAACGGGAAAAGCCCACAACGGCCACTCGAACGGTAACCCGAGTCGCGCCATTCCTGCCGCACGGAGTGGTCAGCGGCATTCGGGCAGCGGGCGGAACGTCACGTACCGGTCACTCCCGGCCATCTCCGCGCGGCTTGGGAGATCGCGTCGTCAGACGCTTGCGAAGCACCAGACGCCGACCGCGACAGCGCCCGCGCCGGCGATGGTGGCAAGGGCCGCGGATGCGACCGGGCTCACACCGAGGGCGACCGGCCGCCGGTGCCGCAGCCGGACGGCGACCCAGGCCAGCAGGGCGGCTCCGAACAGGGCGAACACCGTGCCGGTGAAGATCGCCGGACCGCTCTCCATGGTGGGTCCTTCCCGTGCCGTTCCGTGCGGGGGTGCTGGACCCGGACGCTCGCAGCGTCGGGAGACGCGCGGGCGAACCAGGGGTGAACGCCAGGAGTCCGGACCGCCATGCGTTGCCCAAGCGGGACCGTCACGCCGAGCCGGACGGCGGCGGGGTCAGCTGTCCCGTCGATTTTTCCCCGTCGGCGCGTTCCATCGTGCAGATCACCGTGGTGAAGCCCTGGTTCCAGTTCTCCTTGGTGTTCCACCAGCCGATGATCGCCCGGCCGGAGCCGGGTGACCAGGTCGACTCGAACTTGTTGGTGCAGAGCTTCTCGGCGTTCTTGGTGCCCGTGGTGAAGTCCATGTTCGCCGGGGCCCGGGCGAAGCCGATCACCTGGTCCGTGTGCGCCTGTGCGCAGTCGGTGAGGTAGGTGTGGGTGGTGTCCTTCTCCTCCAGGTAGGTGAAGCAGTCGCCGACGCTCATCTGGGCCGCCGCCATGTCGATCCCGGCGTCCCGGAACCGCCCGACCTCGCCCCCGATGGGTATGTGCCGGCCGAGGACGAGACAGGCCGTACCGCCGCTGGACGCGCCGAATCCCTGGCGGGTCGGTACGACGGCGTAGTACCCCGCGTCCGGGAGGCTCCGCGCCAGCGGTTCGCTCTGGCGCGCGCAGCGGTCGGCGCCGTGGGCGCGCGCGTCGGCGTAGTCGGCCGCGGAGTCGACCGCGACCACCTGGCCCTCGGGGAGGTCGTTCGCGCAGTCCACGACCCCGAGGTTGGGCGGCGACTTGAACGGCTCGCCCGACCACACGGCCTTCACGCAGTCCCCGGCCTGCAGCGGCTTGGTGAGGCCGACCTGCTCGCCGTACACGTACACCGGCCCGGTGGGGGTCGGCTGCGGGGACGACCGCGCCGACGGACTCCTGTGTGGTTGGGCGCTGTTGTCGTGGCGAGTCAGCGACACCGCGCCCCACACTCCGACCCCGAGCACGAGCGTCACGGCGGCCACCGCGGCGACGATGACGACGGTCCGCCGGGAACGCCGGGGGCCACCGGGCTGCGGTACGGCCGCCGGGCTCTGCCCCGGGCCGCCGGTGCCGCCGGTTCCCGCGTACGTGACGGTGGGGCTGCTCGCGTACGGATTCCAGCCCGGATACGGCACCGGGGCCTGCGGGCCGCCCGGCGTCTGCGAAGTCGGAGTCGGAGTCGGCGGGTTGTCGGGGGTCTGCGGCGCCCCGGGCGTGTGCGGTCCGCCCGGCGGTACGGGCGACTGCTCGCCGTACGGTCCTGCGGTGACGTATCCGGGAGGCGTGCCGCCCGCCCCATGTCCCTGGGGCGTAGCACCGCCCGCGTACCCCGCAGGCATCCCACCCGCCACGTACCCCGGCGGCGGTGGGCTGTTCGGCGTGCTGCCCTGCGAGGGCGTGCTCGCCACGTATCCGGGCGGCGCCGCACCGTACCCGGGCGGAGGTGAGCCGGGTGAACCGCCTTGCGCGGCACCCGCGTACCCGGGCGGGGACGAACTCCCTTGCGCGCCACCCGGGTACCCCGCCGGGGACGAACCTCCCTGCGCCGCGTACGCCCCGTACCCGGGCGGAGGCGGACCGCCCTGTGCCGCACCCGCCGCGTATCCCTGCGGTGGGCCGAATCCCTTCGCCGGTGCCTGTGCCGCGGACTGGTGCAGCGCCTTCTCCAGGGCGGGACGGACCGTCTCCGGCGCCGACCTGCGCACCGGGTCCTTGACCAGCAACCCGTGGAGCACGGGAGCCAGTTCGCCCGCGCGGGCCGGCGGGGTCGGTTCCTCCCCGAGCAGGGCGGTCAGGGTGGCGTAGTCGCCGTGGCGGTCGAAGGGGCCGCGGCCCTCGACGGCCGCGTACAGCGTGGCGCCGAGGGAGAAGAGGTCGGCGGCCGGGGTGGGCGGCTCGCCCCGCGCGCGCTCGGGTGCGAGGTACCCGGGTGTGCCGAGGATCCCCGCGGTCGCGGTGAGCCGGGGTTCGTGGGACTCGGGCATGAGGGCGATGCCGTAGTCGGTGAGCAGCACGCGCGCGTAGGCGTCGCCCGAAGCGTCCGGCGCCAGAAGGATGTTGGCCGGTTTCACATCCCTGTGGAGGATGCCGATGCGATGGCCCGCGGTGAGCGCGTCGAGCACGGCGAGCCCGATCTCGGCCACCCGCGCGGGCGGCAGCGGGCCCGAACTCCGGATCACCGCCTGGAGGTCGACCGCGTCCGGGACGTACTCCATGACGATCCACGGGAGCCCCTCGTGGACCACCACGTCGTGCACCGTGGCGACATGCGGATGACCCCGCAGCCGCGCCGCGTGCCGGGCCTCGCTGCGGGCCCGGGCGATGCGCTGCGCCGTCTCGTCCCCGTCCACCGGCAGGTCCGGCAGCGCGATCTCCTTGACCGCGACCTCGCAGGCCAGTTCGGTGTCGTGGGCGAGCCAGACGCGGCCCATGCCGCCCGCGCCCAGCGTGCGCAGCAGCCGGTACCGTCCGTTGATCATCCGGCCCTGGCCGTGTTCCGGCGTGTCCCCCGCCATGGCGCCTCCCCCGAGACAGCGCGCCTCCCCCGAGGACGCGTGGAGCCTGTCTCTAGAAAGTAGCGTCGCATGCACCACTGACAGGAGTACTTTTCGTCACCAATCCCGTAAATCGCGGCAGATCGGACGCAGAGCCATCAGGGGTGCGAGCTCTTCCCATGAGCGACCTGCGGCACGCCGGTCACTCCGCAGGCTCCAGGAACCCCTGTTCCACCAGCAGCCTGATCTGCGCCGGTGTCCGGTCGCGCAGCAACACCGGGTCCTCGCCGACCAGTTGGGCGATGGCGTCCAGGATGCGGCCGGCGCTCAGCGAGCCGTCGCACACGCCCGCGAAGCCCGCGCCGACCGTGTCCACCTTGGTGGCGCGGCGCATGCCCCGGTGCTGGCGCAGCACGACGTGCTCCGGGTCCTCGGCACCGGGCAGCCCGACCTGTTCCTGGACGACCTCGGTGACGAGCCGGAAGCGCCCCTCCAACAGGGCCGCGTCGTCGTGCGAGCGCAGGTAGTCGACGCGGTCGAAGTGCGTCCGCACCGTTTCTCCGAGCGGCTGTTCGACCGAATGCGGCCACTCCTCCACGGTGATGGAAGGCACGGCGGCGCCCGTCCTGCGCAGGGTGATCCAGCCGAAGCCGACGGCCTTCACCTTGCGCGCCTCGAACTCGTCCAGCCACGCGTCGTACCGCGCCTGGTACTCGGCCAAGTCGCCCCGGTGGTCACCGGCGTCCCTGAGCCACAGCTCGGCGTACTGCGTGACGTCCTGCGTCTCGCGCTGCACGATCCACGCGTCGCAGCCGCGCGGGACCCACGACCTGAGCCTGTCCTGCCAGTCCTCCCCCTCCACGTGCTGCCAGTTGGCGAGGAACTGCGCGAACCCGCCCTCGTTCAAGCGGTCCCCCGCACCCTGAACGAGCGAGCGGCACAGATCGTCCCCGCCCATCCCGCCGTCCCGGTAGGTCAGCCGGGCGCCGGGCGAGATGACGAAGGGCGGGTTGGAGACGATCAGGTCGTACGTCTCGTCGTCCAGCACCGGCTCGTACAGCGAGCCCTCGCGCAGATCGGCCGCGGGGGCGCCGGACAGGGCCAGGGTGAGCGCGGTGATGTGCAACGCGCGTGGGTTGAGATCGGTCGCCGTCACACGCGTGGCGTGCCGGGAGGCGTGCAGCGCCTGGATGCCGGACCCCGTGCCGAGGTCCAGGGCGCTGGAGGCGGGCGTACGGACGGTGATGCCCGCCAGGGTCGTGGAGGCGCCGCCGACGCCGAGGACGACGCCCTCCTCGCGGCTGCCGATGCCACCGGCGCCGCCGACGGCACAGCCCAGGTCGGACACGATGAACCAGTCCTCGCCGTCGGGCCCGCCGTACGGCCGTACGTCCACGGTGGCGGCCACCTCGTCCACGCCCGCCGGGACGAGCCACCCGCTCTCCAGACAGGCGTCGAGCGGCAGAACGGCCTCCACGCGCGCGTGCGGCACGGGCTGCTGTAGCAGGAACAGCCGTACGAGCACCTCGAGCGGGGTGTCCCCGCGCGTCGCCCGCAGCGCCGGCACGGTCTCGCTGCGCGCCAGCGCCGCGTACGCGGGCGCGCCGAGCAGGTCGAGCAGGCCGTCGGCGGTGAAGGACGCCCCGAGCAGGGCGTCCCGCAGCCGGGCGGCGACGTCGGGACGGTCGGAGGCTGGCAGGGCGGGCAGGCCGGAGATACTCACGCCCCCATTGTGGCGGCCAGCGGCGACCGTCCGCAGCCCCGGCTCAGCTCCCCGTCGCCGCCGAGGAGGGCGTCGCCGAGGCCGCCTTGCAGCTCTCCTGCTTCGCCATCGCCTTGCCGACCTCGCCCTCCTCGAGCGTCTTCAGCGCGTCGTTCCCGCTCTGGCTCAGCTTGTCCAGCGAGGTCGCGATGCCCTTGAGCCCGTCGGCGAACTTGGCCTGGTCCTTGGTCTCCAGCTTGTCGACCTGCGCCTTCAGCGAGGCGTAGGACGCGGAGATGTCGTTGAGTTCCTTGACCGCGTCCTGCTGCTTCTTCGCCCCGTCGTCGACGTTCGGCGCCCCGGCGTTCTGCACCGCGGCCCCGATCGATTTGTAGGCGTCGGACATGTCCTGGAAGGCCTGCGCGTCGGTCTGCTGGACCTGCTCCGGCGTGCTGTTGTCCGAGGTCTCCTTCTGGATCGCGGCGTTGGCGGCCTCGATCTTCTTGGCCTGCGGCTGTACGCCGTCGCAGACCTGCTTGGCCCAGGAGTCCAGCTTGTCGTTGTTGTTGCTGCTGCTGCATCCCGACAGCGCCAGTACCAGTACCGCACCGCCGGACAGTGCGGCCGCGAGCTTCTTGTTCACCGGTTTGGTCCCTTCCATGGCTCTCGGCCCCGGAACATACACGCCGCACAGACGGCAACCCCATGCCGAGCGTCCACTAAAGACCTTTTTGAATCCATTTGCACCAGGCGAGAGAAGGCTCACCGTGAGCCTGCACACAGTAGGGCGCACAGACGAAGACGGGCGGTCGACGCGTCAACCCGCGCCTCCCGCCCGCCCCTTGAAGTGGAGCGCCATAAGACCGTCTACGAAACCACCGCGGGGTCCGGCGACTTGGACGCTCGCTCCGAATTTCCTTCCTCGTCTCCCATGGCGATCCCCCGCCGCTTGGAGACGTAGACCGCCCCGACGATGACGATGAGGGCGAAGACCGCGATCCCGATCCGTACCCCGAGGTTCTTGTCGTCGCCGTAGGAGAACTTGATCACCGCGGGTGCGATGAGGAGCGACACCAGGTTCATGACCTTCAGCAGTGGGTTGATCGCCGGCCCTGCCGTGTCCTTGAAGGGGTCGCCGACCGTGTCGCCGATCACCGTCGCGGCATGGGCCTCACTGCCCTTGCCACCGTAGTGACCGTCCTCGACGAGCTTCTTGGCGTTGTCCCAGGCGCCACCGGAGTTGGCGAGGAACACCGCCATCAGCGCACCCGCACCGATCGCACCGGCAAGGTAGGACCCCAGCGCGCCGACGCCGAGCGTGAACCCGATGAAGATGGGCGCCATCACGGCGAGCAGACCTGGTGTGGCCAGCTCCCGGAGGGCGTCCCTCGTACAGATGTCGACGACCTTGCCGTACTCCGGCTTCTCGCTGTAGTCCATGATCCCGGGGTGCTCGCGGAACTGCCGTCGCACCTCGTACACCACCGAGCCCGCCGACCGCGACACCGCGTTGATCGCCAGCCCCGAGAAGAGGAAGACGACCGCCGCGCCCGCGATGAGGCCGACGAGGTTGTTGGGCTGCGAGATGTCCAGGGACAGGCTCAGCGGGGCACCCTTGCCGGTCAGCTTCTCGCCCACGTCCTGAACGTTCGTGGTGATCGCGTCCCGGTACGACCCGAAGAGCGCCGACGCCGCCAGGACGGCGGTGGCGATGGCGATGCCCTTGGTGATGGCCTTCGTCGTGTTGCCTACGGCGTCCAGGTTGGTGAGCACCTGGGCGCCGGCGCCCTCGACGTCGCCGGACATCTCGGCGATGCCCTGCGCGTTGTCGGAGACCGGGCCGAAGGTGTCCATGGCGACGATCACGCCGACCGTGGTGAGCAGACCGGTGCCGGCCAGCGCCACCGCGAACAGCGCGAGCATGATCGACGTACCGCCGAGCAGGAAGGCCCCGTAGACGCTGAGGCCGATCAGCAGGGCGGTGTAGACGGCCGACTCCAGCCCCACCGAGATACCGGCGAGGACGACGGTGGCCGGGCCGGTCAGCGAGGACTTGCCGATGTCCATGACAGGGCGGCGGTTGGTCTCGGTGAAGTAGCCGGTCAGCTGCTGGATCACGGCAGCCAGCAGGATGCCGATCGCCACGGCGACGAGCGCGAGGATGCGCGGGTCGCCGTCCTTGGCCCGGATCGCCGCGTCGCTGATGCCGTCGAGGTCGCTGTACTTGGCCGGGAGATAGATGAAAACGGCCGCCGCCACCAGCCCGAGCGAGATCACCGCGGAGATGAAGAAGCCCCGGTTGATCGCGGACATGCCGCTGCGGTCGGCCCGGCGCGGGGCGACCGCGAAGATGCCGATCATGGCCGTGATCACGCCGATGGCCGGCACGATCAGCGGGAAGGCGAGCCCGGAGTCACCGAAGGCCACCTTGCCGAGGATCAGCGCGGCGACCAGGGTCACGGCGTACGACTCGAAGAGGTCGGCCGCCATGCCGGCGCAGTCGCCGACGTTGTCGCCCACATTGTCGGCGATGGTCGCGGCATTGCGCGGGTCGTCCTCCGGAATGCCCTGCTCGACCTTGCCGACCAGGTCGGCGCCGACGTCGGCGGCCTTGGTGAAGATGCCGCCGCCGACACGCATGAACATGGCGATCAGAGCGGCTCCGAGGCCGAAGCCCTCGAGCACCTTCGGCGCGTCGGCCGCGTACACCAGCACCACACAGGAGGCGCCCAGCAGACCGAGCCCCACCGTGAACATGCCGACGACGCCGCCCGTGCGGAAAGCGATCTTCATGGCTTTGTGCGAGACGGTGGTGAGATCCTTTTCCGGCTCACCCTCCGCCGGCGTCGCTTCCCGGGCCGCCGCGGCAACACGCACATTGCTGCGCACCGCCAGCCACATGCCGATATAACCGGTGGCCGCCGAGAACGCGGCGCCGATCAAGAAGAACACCGATCGGCCTGCGCGCTGATTCCAGTCGTCCGCGGGCAGCAGCAAGAGCAGGAAGAACACGACGACGGCGAATACGCCGAGCGTGCGCAGCTGGCGTCCCAGATAGGCGTTGGCGCCTTCCTGGACCGCTTCCGCGATCTTCTTCATGCTGTCGGTGCCCTCGCCCGCCGCCAGCACCTGGCGCACCAGGATGCCCGCGACCACGAGCGCGGCCAGCGCGACGACCCCGATGATCGTCACGATGATCCGGTTGTCGTCGGTGAGCACTGCGGCTGCGAAGGTTGTGGGGTGGTCCAACTCATGAGGGGTAGAAAGCCCCGCCATTCGTCCTCCTTGACGCTTGGGCTGAGCTCAAGATGTGGACGGATTCTAGGTACCCCGACCTGATCAAAACAGAGCACGGGAAACGGAATTAGCCTTCACATGCTCCTCAGCAAATGATCGACGTCACGCCAGGGAACCCGAAAGAGGTAACGCCCCAAAGGCATTGACGGCCGCATTGCCGCTTGATCGAATTATCACCTCATTGATCGTGAATTCATTCACGAATTCCAAGGGTGATCGGAAAAACTGAAAGGGCCCTGCTCAGCAGGGCCCTTCAGGCGGTCTTCCGGTGATCTTCAGGTGTCGTTGAGCTGGTACGAGGGCGGGGTCAGGGGAGTACCGCGACCGGCGGAGTGGTCGGCCAGGTCATCCGGATCGACCCGCCGTTCTCCCCCGCACTGACCTCTACGTCGTCGACGAGGCCGCTGATGACCGCGAGGCCCATCTCGTCCTCCTCGGCCTCCACATCGTCACCCAGCGACCCTGGTGCCCGGTCTCCGGGCACCGAGTGCGGGGCCTCGTCACCGACCTCGATGGAGAACTGCTTCTCCTCCTCGATCAGCTTCACCTGCACCGGCGTGGTGATGCCGGCGCTCTGGTGTAGTCCGACGGCACGGGAACATGCCTCGCCGACGGCGAGCCTGACCTCGTCGAGGACGGCCTCGTCGACTCCGGCCCTGCGCGCCACCGCTGCCGCCACCAGTCGGGCGGTCCTGACGTGCTCGGGCAGCGCGCTGAAGCGGAGTTCAACGGTGGCCATGCGTCCCCCTCGGAACTACGGGCGTGCTGTGGGGGGACCGGGCCGCCGAAAGCCCGGACCCCCTGTCGGTACATCTTCCGTCCCGGGAGCGGACCCTTCCCGCTCCATGGGGCGGTGGTCAGTCGGTCGCCGCCACCGCTTCCTCGACCGAGGTGTGGATCGGGAACACCTTGGTGAGGCCGGTGATGCGGAAGATCTTCAGAATGCGCTCCTGGTTGCAGACCAGGCGCAGTGAGCCCTCATGGGCTCGTACCCGCTTCAGGCCGCCGACCAGCACGCCGAGCCCGGTGGAGTCGAGGAAGTCCACGCCCTCCATGTCGACGACGAGGTGGAAACTCCCGTCGTTCACCAGCTCGACCAGCTGCTCGCGCAGCTTGGGCGCGGTATATACGTCGATTTCGCCACCGACCTCGACGACCGTACGATCGCCGACGGTACGGGTCGACAGGGACAGGTCCACGGATCCTCCAGCACCTTGCTACTCGAGCGGTCGCCCCTCGGGACACCTCGGCAGAGCCCCCGGAACGGTTCGCCAGCCGCGATGGCATTCAATCACTTACGGCAGACGTGCACGACGCCTTGGTCCCATTGTCCGTCACGCCAGTGACACACTCGGTGCCGATGGCCAAGAATCACCGATCCGATCGATCCCCGGCGGACCCCGTGTCCCGGCTCGCACCGGGCACGATCCTGGACCGGCTCGCCTCCGGGCCGAGCCGGGCTTCGCGCATCACTCATACGGAGCACTTGCCCCCGCGCGAGGGTCGGCATGCCGTCTGGCCTGACCGGATTCGTTCGGAGGTCGTCGCGGCCGTGCAGGCCTGCGGCATCGAGCACCCCTGGGCCCACCAGGCGATCGCCGCCGAGCACGCCCTGGACGGCGACTCGGTGGTGGTCGCCACCGGCACCGCGTCCGGCAAGTCCCTGGCGTATCTCGTACCGGTCCTCTCCACCCTCCTGGAGGGCTCCGAGGCCCCGAACGGCCGCGGTGCCACCACCCTCTACCTGTCCCCCACCAAGGCGCTCGCGGCCGACCAGTGCCGATCCGTGAAGGAACTTTCACATCCTCTGGGAAATGCGGTGCGTCCCGCGGTCTACGACGGCGACACGCCGTTCGAGGAGCGCGAGTGGATCCGCCAGTACGCCAACTACGTCCTGACCAATCCGGACATGCTGCACCGCGGGATACTCCCCTCCCACCCCCGCTGGTCCTCCTTCCTGAAGTCGCTGAAGTACGTCGTCATCGACGAGTGCCACACCTACCGGGGTGTCTTCGGCTCCCACGTCGCCCAGGTGCTGCGCCGGCTGCGCCGCCTCTGCGCCCGCTACGGCGCCTCTCCCGTCTTCCTCCTCGCCTCCGCCACCGCCGCCGAGCCGGCGGTCGCCGCCCGCCGCCTCACCGGCCTCCCGGTCGTCGAGGTCGCCGACGACGCCTCCCCGCGCGGCGAGCTGCTGTTCGCCCTCTGGGAGCCCCCGCTCACCGAGCTGCGGGGCGAGAAGGGCGCCCCGGTCCGCCGAACCGCCACCGCCGAGACCGCCGACCTGCTCACCGACCTCGCCGTGCAGGGCGTGCGCTCGGTCGCCTTCGTCCGCTCCCGGCGCGGCGCCGAGCTGATCTCGGTCATCGCCCAGGAACGTCTCGCCGAGGTCGACCGCTCCCTCGCCCGGCGTGTCGCGGCCTATCGCGGCGGCTACCTCCCGGAGGAGCGCCGCGCCCTGGAACAGGCCCTCCACTCCGGCGAACTGCTGGGCCTCGCCGCGACGACCGCCCTCGAACTCGGCATCGACGTCTCCGGCCTGGACGCCGTGGTGATCGCCGGCTACCCGGGCACGCGCGCGTCCCTGTGGCAGCAGGCGGGCCGCGCCGGGCGCGCCGGGCAGGGCGCGCTGGCCGTCCTCGTGGCCCGCGACGACCCTCTGGACACCTTCCTCGTCCACCACCCCGAGGCCCTCTTCGACCAGCCGGTGGAATCCACGGTCCTCGACCCCGACAACCCGTACGTCCTCGCCCCGCACCTGTGCGCGGCCGCGGCGGAGATGCCCCTGACCGACGAGGACCTGGATCTCTTCGGCCCCGAGACCGAGAGCCTGCTGCCCCAACTGGAGGCCGCGAAGCTCCTGCGCCGCCGCACGAAGGCCTGGCACTGGACCCGCCGGGAACGGGCCGCCGACCTCACCGACATCCGTGGCGAGGGCGGACGCCCGGTCCAGATCGTCGAAGCGGGCACCGGCCGTCTGCTGGGCACCGTGGACGCGGGCGCGGCGCACACGACGGTGCACGAGGGCGCGGTCCACCTCCACCAGGGCCGCACCTACCTGGTGCGCTCCCTCGACCTGGACGACTCCGTCGCCCTGGTCTCGGAGGCGAACCCGCCCTACTCGACGGTCGCCCGGGACACCACGTCCATCTCCGTCCTGGAGACCGACACCGAGATCCCCTGGGGCGAGGGCCGCCTGTGCTACGGCTCCGTCGAGGTCACCAACCAGGTCGTCTCCTTCCTCCGCCGGCGTCTGATCACCGGTGAGGTCCTGGGCGAGACGAAACTCGACCTCCCTCCTCGTACGCTGCGCACACGCGCGGTGTGGTGGACGGTCACCGAGGACCAGCTCGACGAGGCCCGCATCAACCCCGAGATCCTCGGCGGCGCCCTGCACGCCGCCGAACACGCGTCGATCGGCATGCTGCCCCTCTTCGCGACCTGCGACCGCTGGGACATCGGCGGCGTGTCGATCCCCCTGCACCCCGACACGCTCCTGCCTACGGTCTTCGTGTACGACGGCCACCCCGGCGGTGCGGGCTTCGCCGAGCGGGCCTTCCACACCGCCCGCACCTGGCTCACCGCCACCCGTCAGGCCATCGCCTCCTGCGAGTGCGACGCCGGCTGCCCGTCCTGCATCCAGTCCCCCAAGTGCGGCAACGGCAACGACCCACTCCACAAGAGGGGCGCGGTACGACTCCTCACGGTGCTGTTGCGGGGGGCACCGCAGGAGAAGCCGGGGGATGGGGTTGTGGGGGTGCCGGAGGGGGCCGGCGTGCCGGTGGAGGAGTGGGCGCCGGGTTCGGCTCCGCAGGGCCCGCCCGTGCCCTGACCTCCGCGGTGAACGGGCCCGTTCCCGAAGCCGCCGTCACGTCCGAGATCTCGCCCACGATCACACAGCGCACGAGCCGCACGCCCTGTGCCCGAGCCACCTGATCGGCCCGGGCACAGGCCGCCGCACCGCCGTCAGCCCAGTGATCCGCCGCGGCGAGCGCCGCCATATCCGCGCCACCGGCCGCCCGATGCCGGACCACGACGGCCTGCCCCAGGGCGAGCACGACCCCGAACACCACACACAACACGGCGATGGCACCGACGCTCCAGACGGTGGCGGATCCACGGTCGTCATGCCGACGGCTCCAGACATCACGATCAGCACCCCCGGCCCCGGCTGAGCGGCCGCAGGAGCGCCGGTCAACCGTAGGCCCGTGCCTTGGCTCCCGCGCGGCCGCCGCGCCCCGTCGGCGTCGAGCGAACGCGCCGGTCACGGTCCCCTCACCCCCACCATCTCCTCCGCCGACGCCACGGCCTCCTCGCGTACCTCGAAGGGCAGCCCGTCCAGCGCCGGTGGGTTCGCCACGACGGTGACCCGAACCTGGTCGCCTTCCCGGCTGACCGTGACCGACGCGTCGCGCGGGGCGGCTTCGCGGGCCACCTCGACGACCGCGCCGGCCGGGTCCTGACGGGCGGCCGCCCGTGCCCCGGCGCGTGCCGCGTCCACGCACTGGATCTGCGCGGCCACCACGAGCAGCCCCCACACCAGGGCCGTAGCGAACATCACCAGCACGGGCAGCACCACGGCCGACTCCGCCGTCACGAACCCACGGTCCGTGTCACGCCGTTCACATCCGCGCATCGAGCGCCCGCTTCACGATGGCCTGCAGCTCCGCGCTGACCGCCCCGCTCGTCACCACCTTGTAGAGGACCACCGCGAACGCCACCGCCGCCACGATCCCCATCGCGTACTCGGAGGTCACCATTCCCGCGTCCCTCCGCACCGCATGCACCCTGCACACCAGGGCGCGCAGCCGCGCCCGTACCACCTTGCACATCTCAACCCCCGTGAGGTTCGTTCCTGTTGCTCGACTGATTGCTCGATTGATTGCTCGAGTACTTGCTCGACTGCTACTTGCTGCTACCTGCCTGCTGCACGACCGTCAGCCGCCACCTCCTCCCCCCAGCACCCCGCCCGCGAGCCCGATCACCACGGGCAGTACGCCGACCGCGATGAACGCGGGCAGGAAGCACAGCCCCACCGGCACGGTGACCATGACGGCCGCGCGTCTGGCTCGCTCGGTCGCGGCGCGGGCCCAGTCGGCGCGGGCCTCGGTCGCCAGCCGGGCCACCGGTGCGGCGGCCGGGAGACCGGACACGTCGGCCCGTTCCAGGAGCCGCGCCAGGGGCTGCGCACCCGGCAGAGCGCCCAACCTCCGCCACGCCTCCGCCGGTTCACCCCCGAGCCGTACCTCGGCCGCGCCCCGTGCCAACGCGTCACCGACCACTCCGCCCAGGGCCTCGCCCACCGCCTGCGCGGCGAACACCGGAGCGGCCCCCGCCGCGATGCAGGCCGCCAACAGATCGGAGGCAAGCGGCAGTTGCCCGGCCGCTTTGGCAGCGTCGACCGCCTCCGCGACAGCGACCGCACCCTGCCGACGGCGCCACCACCACAGCCCGGCCCCTACGACCAACCCGACCGCGAACCCGGCCACTCCGCCGACCAGCACCCACCCGGCGGCCACCACCCCGGCTACCGGCGCCCACCTCCGTGCGACCTCACCGACCTCGAACCGAGGCCCGTCCACCGCTCCTTCCACGGCGGACACCAGCCCGGCCAGCCGCCGACGCACTCTCCGCTCCCGCCGCACCGCCTCCAGCCACCGCAGCAGCCATCCGAGGACGACCACGATCCCCACCGTCACCCCCAGCCTGTGGACAACATCCGCGCTCACACCGACCCCTCTCCCCGTCCCGTCCAGCTCCGCCCACGCATCGGAACCCGTCCGACGACCAACCTCGCCACCGCACGCCTCGCCAGCCCCCCGCCCTCACGCCGCCCCCGCCCGCCGTACGATCCCCAGCGCCCACCACATCCCCAGCCCCTCCAGCAGGCCGCCAATCAGCAGGCACCCAAGGCCCGCGCCGCTGTGCAGCAGGACGTGGAGGGGGTCGGCGCCCAGGGCCGTGCCCAGGAGGAGGCCGAGCACCGGCAGTCCCGCGAGCATCAGTGCCGTGGAGCGGGCGCCCGCCAACTGGGCGCGCAGATCCGCACGTTGGTCCCGCTCCGCCCGCAACGCCGCTTCGAGCCGGTCGAGTCCGGCGGCGAGGCCCGCGCCCTGGTCCACGGCAACCCGCCAGCAGGCCGCGAGCCCCAACAGGCCTTCGGCGCCCTGCTGCCGGGCCGCGCCCGAGAGCGCGTCGGGCACGTCGCCGCCGAACCGCGCGGCCGCCAGCACCGCCGCCTGGGCTTCGCCGAGTCCCCCGGAGTCCCGCGCGGCACGCAGCAGCGCCTCTCCCGGCTGCCGCCCGGCCCGCACCTCACCCGCCAGCGCCGAGCACAGCGCGATCACCGCGTTCCCGCGTGACTCCCGTGCCCGGCGGACCTGCCTGGCCACCCGGATTCGCCGCGCCAACGGCACCCCGGCCGCCCCCGCGACGATCGGCAGCACCGAGGCCCCCAGCACCGCCAGCGCCAACCCCGCCGCCAGCACCCACCATTCGGCTCCGAGCCGTCCGCGCGTCCGCCGCAGCCACCCGGCGATCTCCCGCCAGGACGGTGGCCCGGTTCCCACCACCCCGCCACCGGCGAGCAGCAACTGCGCCCGCCGCGCCCCGGAATGCCAGCCGCCCAGCAGCAGCGCCGCGGCGCCGACGCACAACACGGCGGCCCCCATGGCGATCTCACCCATGCCCCTCTCCTCCCGACACCCCGTGCCCCTCTCCTCCCGACATCTCGCCGTGGAGCAGCCCCCGCAGCCGCTCCCATCCGCGCTCCCGCTCGAACTCCCGCACGCCCCAACGCAGCGCCGGCATCGTCCGGACCAGGCCCGACGGGTCTCGCTCCAGCACGTGTACTTCGGCGATGCGGCGCCGTCCCGCCCGGTCCCGTACGAGATGCAGCACCACCGACAGCGCGGCCGCCAACTGGCTGTGCAGCGCGGCCCGGTCGAGCCCGGCCGCCGTACCGAGCGCCTCCAGGCGGGCGGGGACGTCGGCGGCCGCGTTGGCGTGGACGGTGCCGCAGCCGCCTTCGTGGCCGGTGTTCAACGCAGCGAGCAGATGCACCACTTCGGGCCCCCGTACCTCGCCGACGACCAGCCGGTCCGGCCGCATCCGCAGCGCCTGCCGCACCAGGTCCTGGAGGGTGACCAGCCCCGCGCCCTCCTGGTTGGCGGGTCTGGTCTCGAGCCGGACGACGTGCGGATGGTCCGGCCTGAGTTCGGCGGAGTCCTCGGCGAGCACGATCCGCTCACCGGGTCCGACGAGCCCCAGCAGCGCGCTCAACAGCGTCGTCTTGCCGCTGCCCGTGCCCCCGCTGACCAGGAAGGACAGCCGGGCCTCGATCAGCGCCCGCAGCACGCGGTCCCCGCCCGGCGGTACCGTGCCCGCCGCGACCAACTCGTCGAGCGTGAACGCCCGGGGTCGTACCACTCGCAGTGAAAGACAGGTGCAGCCCACGGCCACCGGTGGCAGCACCGCGTGCAGACGCGTGCCGTCGGGCAGCCGGGCGTCCGCCCAGGGCCGGGCGTCGTCCAGCCGGCGTCCGGCCACCGCGGCGAGCCGTTGCGCGAGGCGTCGTACGGCTGCGGCGTCCGGGAAGGCGACCGAGGTCAGTTCCAGGCCGCCGCCGCGGTCCACCCACACCCGGTCCGGGGCCGACACCAGGACGTCGGTGACGGAGGGATCGGCGAGCAGCGGTTCCAGGGGGCCGCTGCCGACCAGTTCGGACCGCAACTGCTCGGCCGCACCGAGGACTTCGGCGTCCCCCAGCACTCGCCCCTGTTCCCGCAGGGCCTGCGCCACCCGCGCGGGCGTCGGCTCCGCCCCGCTCTCCACCAGCCATTGGCGGACTCCGTCGAGGAGTCCCGAAGAGGCGCTCACGCCGCACCCGCTTCCATCAGCGCCCGCTCCCAGAACTCCTTGCAGAAGCGCGCCAGGGGGCCGCGCCGGGCGGCTCCGGGCGGTGTCCTGCCCTCCCCGGGTCGCACCAGTCCGACCTCCACCGGCACCTCGCCGACCAGGGGCAGACCGAGCAGCCGGGCCACCTCCCGGTCGTCGAGGCCGGGTGCGTACGGGCCGCGTACCGCCACGCGCAGGTCTCGCAGGACCATCCCGGCGGCCGAGGCGACGCGGCCCGCCGCCGCGACGGCGCGCAGTTCGCCGGGGACCACGAGGATGCCGAGGTCGATCTGGGCGAGGGCCTCGGCGACCCCGTCGTCGATGCGGCGCGGGAGGTCGACTACGACCGTGCCACCGCGGCGTCGGGCCGCGGCGAGCACCGCACGGACGGCCTGGGCCGGGATGGCGACGCAGTCCCCTCGGTCCCAGCTCAGCACCCGCAGCGAGTGCAGTTCCGGCAGCGACTCCTCCAGGGCGCCGCCGCCGACCCTTCCGCGCGAGGCGGCGAAGGCGGGCCAGCGCAGTCCCTCCGCGCTCTCGCCGCCGAGGAGTACGTCGAGTCCGCCGCCCAGCGGATCGGCGTCCACGAGCAGAGTGCGCAGTCCCTCACGTGCGGAGGTGACGGCGAGGGCGCACGCGAGCGTGGACGCCCCGGCCCCACCGCGTCCGCCGATGACGCCGACGGTGAGGGCGGGCCGGCCGACGCCCTCGGCGACGTCGGCGATTCGGTCGACCAGCCACTGCTCGCCGTCGGGCAGCATCAGGACGTGGTCCGCGCCGATCTCGACGGCCCGGCGCCAGACCCCGGAGTCGTCCTGGTCGCGGCCGACCAGCACCACTCCCCTTCTGCGCGCGGCCCCGCGCACCCGCCGCGCGGCGTCGTCGCCGACCAGGACGAGCGGTGCGGCCTCCCAGCTGCCCGCGCGCTCCGGGACGGAGTGGTGGACCTCCGGTGTCGCTCCCGCCGCGGCGCACAGCCGCAGCAGGTCGTCGAGCAGATCGACGTCCTCCGTGACGATGAGTGGTTTGGCCTGCCGCCCCGGGACGGCGGGCGGTGGGTCGTGTGTGACGGCTCCGGTCACGTGCTCCATCCCCCTTCGCTGTGTCTTTCGCGAAGGCCCCTGCGGCCCCGCGATTCCCAAACATCTGAAGAACCGGCAAGCGGCCTCCATATGAACGGCCGATACGAACCGGCCAAACCCGCCCGACTAACCGGAACCCGTCATGAACTCGGGCCGTGCGGGACGCGCTGGAATCACGGTGCAGCGATCCCGGAAATCGTGTGGATCTTGGTCGATAACTGTGGACAAGTCGGCGGTTGTGAATATGGCCGTCACCCATACCGGTGACCCCTGCACGGATCCACGTACGACATCCGCAGAGCAGCCTGACGACTACGGTGAGTGATGAGTCATGAGCATGGCGAATGGGCTTCCGCAGCGGCACCAGGACAGCCGTACGAGAGCGAAGAGAGAGGAAAAACCCACCCGGACATGCGACGACCCCCGCCGGGGGGGAGAGCGGGGGTCGTCTCCACGGCCGACTCGGGGGGGGAGGAGCCGGACCGGGTTAGCACGGTCGCGAACGATCCGTGACTTCCATGGTGTACCCGAGAGCCCTCTCAGGCAAACCCACGCGCCCACCTTACGCCGAATGGGCTGCGCCTATGCTCGGGGTCGTGGAAAACCACTCGTTGCCCCGCACAGCGGCCTTCTTTGACCTGGACAAGACGGTCATTGCGAAGTCGAGCACGCTCACCTTCGGCAAGTCCTTCTACCAAGGCGGCCTGATCAACCGCCGAGCCGCCCTGCGCACCGCCTATGCCCAGTTCGTCTTCCTCGTCGGCGGTATGGACCACGACCAGATGGAACGGACCCGCGAGTACCTCTCCCAGCTCGTGCGCGGCTGGAACGTCCAGCAGGTCAAGGAGATCGTCGCCGAGACCCTGCACGGCCTGATCGACCCGATCATCTATGACGAGGCCGCCTCCCTCATCGAGGAGCACCACACGGCCGGCCGCGACGTCGTCATCGTCTCCACCTCGGGCGCCGAGGTGGTCGAGCCGATCGGCGAACTGCTGGGCGCGGACCGGGTGGTGGCCACCCGTATGGTCGTGGGTGAGGACGGCTGTTACACCGGCGAGGTGGAGTACTACGCGTACGGCCCGACCAAGGCGGAGGCGGTCAGGGAGCTGGCCGAGTCCGAGGGGTACGACCTCGAACGCTGCTACGCCTACAGCGACTCCGCGACCGATCTGCCGATGCTGCAGGCCGTCGGCCACCCGCACGCCGTCAACCCGGACCGCGCGCTGCGCCGCGAGGCACTCGCGCGCGGGTGGCCGATTCTGGACTTCCACCGCCCGGTCCGGCTCAAGCAGCGGATTCCGACGTTCTCGGTACCGCCCCGTCCGGCCCTTGTCGCGGTCGCGGCGATCGGCGCGGCGGCCGCCACTGCCGGCTTCGTCTGGTACGCGAGCAGGCGACGGGCGACACCCGTGTGACAACTGGCGCCCGTTTGAAACTGATTTGAGACCAAAAGTAAAGAAGCGCGGGCGGGGGTTCCGCTTGCATCACGCCTGGAGTACAAAGGGTTCACGGCCCGCGAGACCAAGGACATCCGAGAGGATCACCTTAAACAACGCATTTGGCCCCACGGACCGAGCATGAACACCGGGCACCCACGCGACGTCGACCCGTCGATTACGGGCCAGCCGCACCAGGTGACGGGCAAAGTTCCCGACCTGATGGGCAACATATCGAGGACGCTTGGTAACCCGGTGAGCATGCCAGCGGCGGTACGAGTCCTCGTACCGCCGCACCTCTTTTTTCCAAGCCTTCTACGCCGCCCCGCGCTGCAGTGCCTCGCACACGGCCGTCGACTCGCGCGCACCCAGTTCGACCGCCCGCCCGCAGTGCGCGATCCAGGCGGCCATCCCCTCCGGCGTTCCGGAGACGTACCCCTCCAGCGCCGCCAGATAGGCCGCCCGGCCCAGTTCGGCGTGGCCCACCTCCGCCGGGCAGACCGACTTCGGGTCGAGGCCGCTGCCCACCAGGACGATGCGCTCGGCGGTGCGTGCCACGAGGCCGTTGTGGGAGGTGAAGGGGCGCAGCGCGAGGAGCTCGCCGTGCACGACGGCCGCCGTCACCAGGGCGGGGGCGGAGCTGCCGGCGATGATCAGTTCGGACAGGCCCTCCAGCCTGCCGTGCACCTCGTCGGCGTCCGGCAGCCGCAGCTCGACCAACGGCTCGTCGACGGACTCGCCCGCCCGCCGTGGCCGCCCCACCTCGTCCCCGTTGGTCGCGGCGGCCACCAGGTGCAGCCGGGCCAGCACCCGCAGGGGCGACTGGCGCCAGATGGACAGCAGCTGTCCGGCCTCGGCGGTGAGCCTCAGGGCCGCGCCCATCACGCGCGCGTCCCCGTCGCCGCTGAAGTCGGTGCGCCGGCGCACCTCCTCCAGTGCCCAGTCGGCGCCGGACAGCGCCGCCGAGCCGCGGGCGCCCCGCAGCGCCGCCTCGGAGGTGATCTCGTTGCTGCGGCGCCGCATGACCCGGTGCCCGTAGACCCGGTCCACGGCCTTGCGCACGGACTCCACGGACTCGGCCACGCCGGGCAGCGAGCCCAGGGCGGCGAGCGGATCGGCGGTCGCGCCTGTCGTACTCATGAGTACGACAGTAGCCACCCCGCGCGCGTGCCCCACGAATGAGTGGTCTTCTTCACGCCCGTCTGCCACATACAGCTATCTCACCACTACTCTTCGTGAACATGAAAATTGCTTTCGTCGGTAAGGGCGGCAGCGGCAAGACGACCCTGTCCTCCCTGTTCGTCCGTCACCTCGCGGCCGGCGGCGCGCCGGTCGTCGCGATCGACGCGGACATCAACCAGCACCTGGGACCCGCCCTCGGCCTGGACGAGACGGAGGCCGCCGCGCTGCCCGCGATGGGCGACCGGCTGCCCCTGATCAAGAATTACCTGCGCGGAACCAACCCCCGCATCGCCTCCGCCGAGACGATGATCAAGACGACCCCGCCCGGCGAGGGCTCACGGCTGCTGCGGGTGCGCGAGGACAACCCGGTGTACGAGGCCTGCGCCCGGCCGGTGGAACTCGACGGCGGCGCCGTCCGTTTGATGGTCACCGGCCCCTTCACCGACGCCGATCTGGGGGTCGCCTGCTACCACTCCAAGACGGGAGCGGTGGAGCTGTGCCTGAACCACCTGGTCGACGGGCAGGGCGAGTACGTCGTGGTGGACATGACGGCGGGCTCGGACTCCTTCGCCTCCGGCATGTTCACCCGTTTCGACATCACGTTCCTCGTGGCCGAGCCGACCCGGAAGGGGGTCTCCGTCTATCGCCAGTACAAGGAGCACGCCCGAGACTTCGGTGTCCTCCTGAAGGTCGTCGGCAACAAGGTGCAGGGGCAGGACGATCTGGACTTCCTGCGCGCCGAGGTCGGGGACGACCTGCTGGTGACCGTCGGGCACTCGGACTGGGTACGCGCCATGGAGAAGGGCCGTCCGCCCCGGTTCGAGTTGCTGGAGGACGTCAACCGACGTGCCCTGCGCACGCTTCAGGTCGCCGCGGACGCGACGTACGAACTGCGTGACTGGCAGACCTACACCCGGCAGATGGTGCACTTCCATCTGAAGAACGCCGACTCATGGGGCAACGCGCGCACCGGGGCCGACCTGGCGGCTCAGGTCGACCCCGGCTTCGTGCTGGGCGAGAGCCTGGCGGCAACCGCCTGACCGCCCTCGGGTTGGCTACTGCTTGGCCGCCGGCGCTCCGGGCACGCCCTTCGGCGCCGGGGCCGGGCGGCCCGACAGGAAGGACGCCCAGCCCTGCTTCGGGGCCTCCCCGACGTTCAGGCCGCGCAGTTTCGCGAGAACCTGCGGGTCCTGGGCGTCCAGCCAGTCGGCCAGTTGGTGGAAGGAGACGCAGCGCACCTCGGGCTTGTTGCAGACGTTCTCGATGACGTCGTCGAGGGCGTGCATATAGGTGCCGCCGTTCCACGACTCGAAGTGGTTGCCGATGATCAGGGGCGCTCGGTTGCCGTCGTAGGCGCGCCTGAAACCGGCGAGCAGACCGTCCCGCATCTGGTCGCCCCAGTAGGCGAACTTGGCGGGGTCGCCCTGGGTCCGGGTGCCGGACTGGTTGACCATGAAGTTGTAGTCCATGGTCAACTGCTCGTAGGAGTGCCCGGGGAAGGGCACCAGCTGCATCGACAGGTCCCAGAGGTCTTCCCTCTTCTTCGGCCAGACCTGCTCGTTCACCCCGCTGGTGTCGTAGCGGAAACCGAGCTGGCTCGCGGCCTTCACGAAGTTCTGCTGACCCTCCAGACAGGGGGTGCGGGCGCCGATCAGCTCCTTGTCGTAGTCGAAGGGCAGCGGGGCCGCGTTCTTCATCTCGGCGTTGGTCTTCCAGGACTTCACGAACTGCTTCGCCTGGGCGATCTCGTCCTTCCACTCGTCGACCGACCACTCGCCGACGCCGCCGTTCTTGCCGCAGAAGTGGCCGTTGAAGTGGGTGCCGATCTCGTTGCCCTCCAGCCAGGCCAGGCGCAGCTGCTTGACGGTGTCGGCGATGCCCTTCTCGTCGTTGAAGCCGATGTCGGAGCGCCCCGGCGAGTGCTGCGGCGGCTTGTACAGGTCGCGCTTGTCCTCCGGGAGCATGTACACGCCGCTGAGGAAGTACGTCATCGTCGCGTGGTTGGCCTTGGCCACCTCGCGGAAGTGCGAGAAGAGCTTCTGGCTGTCCTCACCGGCGCCGTCCCAGGAGAAGACAACGAACTGCGGGGGCTTCTGGCCGGGCATCAGCCGCTCCGGTCTGGGCAGGTGCGGCTGCGCTCCGGTGTACGCGGTGGAGCCGTCGCCGATCAGTCGGACCACACTGCCCGGCGCCTGGGCCGGCCTGGCCTTCTGGGGACCGGAGGCACCCGGCTTGGAGCCGTTGGTGCCGATCGCGCAGCCGGCGAGCGACGCGGCGCAGGCTGCGGCGATCACTGCTCCGGTGGCGATCCTCTGGGTGGCGGCCATCTTCCGCCCACCTTCTTCCTTCTCTCAGACCGACGCCGGTAAGGGCGTTTTCTGGCGATGTGCCGGGCGGGCCCGACAGCGCCGTCAAGGTCGCACGGAGCCGAGAAGGAATTAGTACGACAAGCCGATGAAATGCCCACTTCACTCATTCAGGTGAGCTAATACACCATTTGCCAGAAAAGTCTATGCCTGCCCTTTACTCTGAATTACGATTCATTTACCGAGCGTTGATCCATCCCGCTGTACGCCGTGACCCACGGCCGCGTTCCGACCCCGCCCCGGGCGGGGACCACCTGATCCGCGACCGCGCTGCCCCGGAGGAGACGGGAACCATGTCCGCCTGCGCCCCCACCCGCGCCGCCGACCCGAATCGGCCCCCGCGCGTCCACCCACCCCACAGCCCACCACCCGGCCCGCACCGTCGCTTCCGCGTCGCGGGCGCCGATGTATCCGCCTCGATCGCGGTCTTCCTGATCGCCCTCCCGCTGTCCCTGGGCATCGCCCTCGCCACCGGCGCACCACTCCAGGCAGGCCTCGTCGCGGCCGCCGTCGGCGGCATCGTCGCCGGCCGGCTCGGCGGCTGCCCGCTCCAGGTCAGCGGGCCGGCAGCGGGCCTGACGGTGGTGACCGCCGACCTCATCCACCGCTACGGCTGGCGCACCACCTGCGCCATCACCGTCCTCGCCGGTCTCGCCCAACTCAGCCTCGGCTGCCTGCGCGTGGCGCGCACCGCGCTCGCCGTCAGCCCCGCCATCGTGCACGGCATGCTCGCCGGCATCGGCGTCACCATCGCCGTCGCCCAGCTGCACATCGTCCTCGGGGGCACCCCGCAGAGCTCCGTCCTCGCCAACCTGCGTGCTCTGCCAGCCCAGTTGACGGGGCTGCAGCCCGCCTCGGTGACCGTCAGCGCACTGACCCTGACCCTGCTGCTGCTCTGGCCGCGCGTCCCCGGCCGGGCCGGGCGCCTGCTGCGCACGATCCCGGCCCCGCTCGTCGCCGTCGCCGGCGCCACCACGGCCGCCTCGCTCACCGGCCTCACCCTGCCCAGGGTCGACCTGCCGTCCTGGAGCAGCCACGCCCTCGCCGGCCTGCCCGAGGGCCCGGTGCTCGGCCTGACCGCCGCCGTGCTCACCACCACCCTGGTCTGCAGCGTGCAGTCGCTGCTCGGCGCCGTCGCCGTCGACAAGCTTGCGGCCGCCCGGCCCGGCCTCACAGTCCGGGTGGGCCGCTCCCACCTCGACCGCGAACTGCTGGGACAGGGCGCCGCCAACGTGGTCTCCGGCGCACTCGGCGGACTGCCGGTCGCCGGGGTGGCGGTGAGAAGTTCGGCGAATGTGAAGGCGGGTGCCGTCAGCCGGAACTCCACGATGCTGCACGGCGTTCTCGTAGTGATCGCCGCGCTGCTGATGGTCCCGGTCCTGGAGTGCATCCCGCTCGCCGCACTCGCCGCCCTGGTGATGGCCGTCGGCATCCAGATGGTGTCCCTGCACCACATCCGCACGGTGACACGCCACCGCGAAGTGCTGGTGTACGTCGTCACCACCCTCGGCGTGGTGGTCTTCGGCGTCCTGGAAGGCGTGGCGCTGGGGATCGCCGTGGCCGTCGCCGTCGCCATGCAGCGCCTCGCCCACACCCGTATCACGCACGAGGAGAAGGAAGGAGTCCATCACGTACATGTCCGAGGCCAGTTGACGTTCCTCGCGGTACCGCGGCTGAGCCGCGCCCTGCATCTCGTACCCCACAGCGCGCACGCCGTCGTGGAGTTGGACGGGTCGTTCATGGACCACGCGGCGTACGAGTCACTGCAGGACTGGCACAACACGCACACCGCACAGGGCGGCACCGCGGACATCACCGGCCGTCGCACGGGGTTGAGCGACGCCGAGCCTCCAACACCTCGGCCCGGCCTCGGGACGGAGCCGGGAGCCCCGTCAACCGCCGCCTCGACCCCCTCCGTCGGCTGCCGCTGCCGCCCCTGGACCCCCTGGCGCAACCACCAGTGCGAGCCCCCACGGACCGCACCGCACTCCGGTGCGTCCGACGCCTCCGACGCGTCCGTCACCCCCGGTGCGCGACCCGGTGCGTCCGACACTCTCGACGCGTCCGGCACCCCTGGTGCGTCAGCCGCTCCTGACGGACCGAACGACCCAGACGACCCGGACGACCCGAGCAGACCCGATCCGAGCGGCCCCGGTGCGAGCAGATCCGGCGCCGACAGATCCGGTGCCAGTAGACCCGGTGCCAGTAGACCCGGTTCGCGTACACCCGGCGCGTCCGCAGACGCCGACACCACCGGCGCTTCCGGAGGTCACCAACTGGCACGCGGTATCAGCGCGTTCCAGCGCAACACCGCACCGCTGGTGCGGGGAGAGCTGGCGCGGCTGGCCCGGGAGGGGCAGCGGCCGTCCCAGCTGTTCCTCACCTGCGCGGACTCGCGGCTCGTCACGTCGATGATCACCTCCAGTGGTCCGGGTGACCTGTTCGTGGTGCGCAACGTCGGCAATCTCGTGCCGCCGCCAGGCGAGGAGAGCGGCGACGACTCGGTGGCGGCCGCGATCGAGTACGCGGTGGACGTCCTGGGCGTGCGGTCCGTCACGGTGTGCGGGCACTCCGGGTGCGGGGCCATGCAGGCCCTGCTCAACTCCGAGCCCACGGGCGCTCGGACACCGCTCCAGCGGTGGCTGCGGCACGGGTTGCCGAGTCTGGAGCGGATGGCCGACGACGGCCGGCCCTGGGCCCGGCTGGCCGGCCGGGCACCGGCCGACGCGGTCGAGCAGCTGTGCCTGACCAATGTCGTCCAGCAGTTGGAGCACCTGAGCGCCCATCCGTCGGTGGCTCGGGCCGTGCGGGAAGGGGAGCTGGAACTGCACGGGATGTACTTCCATGTGGCTGAGGCGCAGGCGTATCTGCTGGCCGAGACGGGTGAGGAGCACGTGTTCGACCATGTGGGGGTGACGGATCTGTCCGCCTGATCGGAGGGCCGGGCGGGTGTGAGGGGCAGCACATCGCTGAACCCCGCCCGGCCGGCCTCCGTGGGTACGGATGACCCGGGTCACGGCCCTCGGGGCGGCCTCGTCGACCAGCCTGGACGACAGGTCTAAACCAATTCTCGGTCGGCCCTTGTCATCGGGCCCCCGGGTCTGATGAGCTGTGGCCTGGGACACAACGGACACCCTGGGAAAGGCAGATGCCGTGAGCAACGAGAGCCTGGCCAACCTGCTCAAGGAAGAACGCAGGTTCGCGCCCCCCGCCGACCTGGCCGCGAACGCCAATGTCACGGCGGAGGCGTACGAACAGGCCAAGGCTGACAGGCTCGGCTTCTGGGCCGAGCAGGCCCGCCGGCTGACCTGGGCCAAGGAACCGACCGAGACGCTGGACTGGTCGAACCCGCCGTTCGCCAAGTGGTTCAAGGACGGCGAGCTCAACGTCGCCTACAACTGCGTGGACCGGCATGTGGAAGCCGGTCACGGCGACCGGGTCGCCATCCACTTCGAGGGCGAGCCCGGCGACAGCCGCGCCATCACCTACGCCGAGCTCAAGGACGAGGTGAGCAAGGCCGCCAACGCGCTGCTGGAGCTCGGTGTGCAGAAGGGCGACCGGGTCGCGATCTACATGCCGATGATCCCGGAGACCGCCGTCGCGATGCTGGCCTGCGCCCGCATCGGCGCCGCGCACTCCGTCGTCTTCGGCGGCTTCTCCGCCGACGCGCTGGCCACCCGCATCCAGGACGCCGACGCGCGGGTCGTCATCACCTCCGACGGCGGTTACCGGCGCGGCAAGCCGTCCGCGCTCAAGCCGGCCGTGGACGAGGCGATCGCCAAGGCCGGCAACGTCCACCACGTGCTGGTGGTGCGCCGTACCGGCCAGGAGGTCGCCTGGAGCGAGGGCCGGGACGTGTGGTGGCACGAGCTGGTGGAGCGGCAGCCGACCGAGCACACCCCGGAGGCGTTCGAGGCCGAGCACCCGTTGTTCATCCTGTACACCTCGGGTACGACGGGGAAGCCGAAGGGCATCCTGCACACCTCCGGCGGCTACCTCACCCAGACCTCCTACACCCACCACGCCGTCTTCGACCTCAAGCCGGAGACGGACGTGTACTGGTGCACGGCCGACGTCGGCTGGGTCACCGGGCACTCCTACATCGTCTACGGGCCGCTGGCCAACGGCGCGACCCAGGTCATGTACGAGGGCACGCCGGACACCCCGCACCAGGGCCGGTTCTGGGAGATCGTGCAGAAGTACGGGGTGACGATCCTGTACACGGCGCCGACCGCGATCCGTACGTTCATGAAGTGGGGCGACGACATCCCCGCGAAGTTCGACCTCTCCAGCCTGCGGGTGCTGGGCTCGGTGGGCGAGCCGATCAACCCCGAGGCGTGGATCTGGTACCGCAAGAACATCGGCCACGACCGCACCCCGGTGGTGGACACCTGGTGGCAGACCGAGACCGGCGCGATCATGATCTCGCCGCTGCCCGGCGTCACCGCTGCCAAGCCCGGCTCCGCGCAGACCCCGCTGCCCGGCATCTCCGCGACCGTCGTCGACGACGAGGCGAAAGAGGTCCCCAATGGCGGCGGCGGTTACCTGGTGCTCACCGAGCCGTGGCCGTCCATGCTGCGCACCATCTGGGGAGACGACCAGCGCTTCCTCGACACCTACTGGTCCCGCTTCGAGGGCAGGTACTTCGCCGGTGACGGCGCCAAGAAGGACGACGACGGCGACATCTGGCTGCTGGGACGCGTCGACGACGTGATGCTGGTGTCCGGGCACAACATCTCCACCACCGAGGTCGAGTCCGCCCTCGTCTCCCACCCCGCCGTGGCCGAGGCGGCCGTCGTCGGCGCCACCGACGAGACCACCGGGCAGGCCATCGTCGCCTTCGTCATCCTGCGCGGCACCGCGGCCGAGACCGAGGACCTGGCCGCCGAGCTGCGCAACCACGTCGGAACCACCCTCGGCCCGATCGCCAAGCCCAAGCGGATCCTGCCGGTCGCCGAGCTGCCCAAGACCCGCTCCGGCAAGATCATGCGGCGGCTGCTGCGCGACGTCGCCGAGAACCGTCAGCTCGGTGACGTCACGACGCTGACCGACTCCACGGTGATGGACCTCATCCAGGCCAAGCTCCCCGCGGCACCCAGCGAGGACTGAGCACGACGAGAAGCGGGCACCCGGCGCCGAGCGCGCCGGGTGCCCTTTTCATGCCTAACGTGGGAATCGCCGGATTCCCCTCGGCTGCACTTTTAGGTAAACTAAGCAAAGCTCCACCCTCAGGTGTGCCGGGAAGTCTGGTCGGCAAGCGTTCCGTCCTGCCCACCGACCGGAGGTCTCCCCCCGTGGCCGCGCCCCGCACCCCCACCGCCCGCAAGGTCCTCGGACGGCTCTCGCTGCCCGAGCGCACCTTCGTCGCGGACGCGCTGCGCACCGAGACGGTCGGCGGTGTGCTGCTGCTCCTGGCCGCGGTCACCGCGCTGGTCTGGGCCAACATCCCCGCGCTGCACGACAGTTACGAGAGCGTCAGCCACTTCCACTTCGGCCCGGCGGCCCTCGGCCTGGACCTCTCGGTCGCACACTGGGCCGCGGACGGCCTTCTCGCGGTCTTCTTCTTCGTCGCCGGGATCGAGCTCAAGCGCGAACTCGTCGCGGGCGATCTCCGCGACCCCAAGGCCGCCGCCCTGCCGGTCGTGGCGGCGCTGTGCGGCATGGCCGTACCCGCGCTCGTCTACGCCCTCACCAACCTCACCGGACACGGCTCCCTCGAGGGCTGGGCAGTGCCCACGGCCACCGACATCGCCTTCGCGCTCGCGGTCCTGGCCGTCATCGGCACGTCGCTGCCGAGCGCGCTGCGGGCCTTCCTGCTGACGCTCGCCGTCGTCGACGACCTCTTCGCGATCCTGATCATCGCCGTCTTCTTCACCAGCACCATCGACTTCGCCGCGCTCGGCGGCGCGGTCGTGGGCCTGGCCGTCTTCTGGCTGCTGCTGCGCAAGGGCGTGCACGGCTGGTACGTGTACGTGCCGCTCGCCGTGGTCATCTGGGCGCTGATGTACAACAGCGGCGTCCACGCCACCATCGCCGGTGTCGCGATGGGCCTCATGCTGCGCTGCCACCGCCGCGAGGGCGAGGAGCACTCCCCCGGCGAGCGCATCGAGCATCTGGTGCGGCCCCTGTCGGCGGGGCTCGCCGTACCGCTGTTCGCGCTGTTCAGCGCCGGTGTCGCCGTCTCCGGGGGAGCGCTCGGCGATGTGTTCACCAAGCCGGAGACGCTCGGCGTGGTCCTCGGGCTGGTCGTCGGCAAGGCGGTCGGGATCTTCGGCGGGACATGGCTGACGGCACGCTTCACCAGGGCCTCGCTCAGTGAGGACCTTCAGTGGGCCGACGTGTTCGCGGTGGCGACGCTCGCGGGGATCGGGTTCACCGTGTCGCTGCTCATCGGCGAACTGGCCTTCGCCGGGAACGCCGTACTGACCGACGAGGTCAAGGCCGCCGTGCTCTCCGGGTCCCTGATCGCGGCCTTGCTGGCGACCGTTCTGCTGAAGATCCGCAACGCGAAGTACCGCAGGCTGTGCGAGGCCGAGGAGCGGGACGAGGATCTCGACGGCATCCCGGACATCTACGAGCAGGACGATCCGGCGTACCACCTGCGCATGGCCGCGATCTACGAGGGGAAGGCGGCCGAGCACCGGCGGATCGCCGAGGAGAAGGCCGCAGAGCGACGCGCGCCCGCCGAAGTGCCGGGCGGGGCGGGCGAGGAGGACGGCCGTCCGGCATGATCTGACGGGACGGTACAAACGGATCGTCCGTACACATGGATCCGTCCACAGCAGTCAGGCAGAAGAGGGAGACGGCGATGAGCGCACCCGACGGCAGCCCGGTCGGCACCGAACGCAGCATCGGTCAGCTGTTCGCCTCGGCGACGGCCGAGATGTCGGCGCTGGTGCACGACGAGATCGCGCTGGCCAAGGCGCAGCTCAAGCAGGACGTCAAGAAGGGTGCGACCAGCGGCGGGGCGTTCACGGTGGCCGCCGCGGTCCTCGTGTTCTCGCTGCCGATGCTCAACTTCGCGCTGGCGTACGGCATCCAGGCCTGGACCGGCGGTCACAACGGACAGGGCGGCTGGAGCCTCGGCTGGTGCTTTCTGCTGTCCTTCGCGGCGAACGTGCTGATCGCCGGGCTGCTCGCCCTGGTCGGCGTGATCTTCGCGAAGAAGGCGAAGAAGAGCAAGGGACCGCAGAAGGTGGCCGCTTCCATGAAGGAGTCGGCGGGCGTCCTGCAGAAGGCCAAGCCGCATCCGCGGCCCGAGACCCCGGCGATCGAGGACCGCGCCCCCGCGGCCATCGAGGCTGTGGCACGCTCGTCCTCATGACGGATCCCGCCACGCCTTCGGCGCAACCCGCTTCGGTGGTACGACCGGACGCCCTCCCCGACGGGACGAAGGTGACCCATCGTGAGGTCGCCGCCAACGGCGCCCGCTTCCACATCGCCGAGGCCGGTGACGGGCCGCTGGTGCTGCTGCTGCACGGCTTCCCGCAGTTCTGGTGGACCTGGCGGCACCAGCTCGGCGCGCTGGCCGAGGCCGGCTACCGGGCCGTCGCCATGGACCTGCGCGGAGTCGGCGGCAGCGACCGCACCCCGCGCGGCTACGACCCGGCCAATCTCGCGCTCGACATCACCGGGGTGATCCGCTCCCTCGGCGAGCCGGACGCCGCGCTGGTCGGCCACGACCTGGGCGGGTATCTGGCGTGGACGGCGGCCGTGATGCGGCCCAAGCTGGTACGGCGGCTCGCGGTGGCCTCGATGCCGCATCCGCGGCGCTGGCGCTCGGCGATGCTCGCGGACGTCCGCCAGACACGCGCCGGTTCCTACATCTGGGGCTTCCAGCGGCCGTGGATCCCGGAGCGGCAGCTGACCGCCGACGACGGCGCGCTCGTCGCCGAGCTGATCCGGGAGTGGTCCGGGCCGCAGGTGCCGGACGACAAGGTGCTGGACGTCTACCGCCGGGCGATGTGCATCCCGTCGACGGCGCACTGCTCGATCGAGCCGTACCGGTGGATGGTGCGCTCGATCGCCCGGCCGGACGGCATCCAGTTCAACCGCCGGATGAAGCGCCCGCTGCGGGTGCCGACCCTCCATCTGCACGGCTCCCTCGACCCGGTGATGCGCACCCGCAGCGCGGCCGGCTCCGGCGAGTACGTCGAAGCCCCGTACCGCTGGCGCCTGTTCGACGGTCTGGGTCACTTCCCGCACGAGGAGGACCCGGCGGCTTTCACCGCGGAACTGGTCAACTGGCTGAAGGATCCCGAGCCCGATCGGTGACCGTTCCGATGCGCCCGGTATCCGGATCTGAACGCCTGTTCTACGAACAGCCACTTGCCCGGCGCATAGGCCAATTGGGGGCTCTGGTGACGGTTATCGACCTTGGGGCAGGGGCACACGTCGGGGTATGGGCTGGACGCACGACTACAGTGACGCAGCACGCACTCGCCGCTCGGCCAATGGTCTGAGCTCCCACCAACGAGGCGGTGCGCCGCAGCTGGCGGGCACGGATCTCCGGGTGGGCATCCCGCGCATTCTGCGCCGCCGGGCCCGCTGGGTCTCGGTACGGCTGCGTCACCCTCGAGGCTGACGCCCTCTCCGCACCCCGCACGACTCCTCAGAGGGCGCAGCTGTCGCTGTCCACCTGCTGGTTCGCGGTACGTCCCCTGACGATGTCCTCCTGGATCTCGTGCGCGGTGAGCGCGTATCCGGTCTCGGGGTCGTCGAGGGACTTCGCGAAGACCACGCCGTACACCTCCCCCTGGGGGGTGAGCAGCGGGCCGCCGGAGTTGCCCTGGCGGACGGTCGCGTACAGCGAGTAGACGTCGCGGTGCACGGTGCCCCGGTGGTAGATGTCCGGGCCGTTGGCGGGGATCTGCCCCCGTACCCGTGCGGCACGGACGTCGTACGAGCCGTTCTCCGGGAAGCCCGCGATGATCGCTCCGTCGTCGCGCTCGGCGGCCGTGGGCGAGAACTTCAGGACGGGCGCCTTCAGCTTCGGCACGTCCAGTACGGCGATGTCGCGGTGCCAGTCGTACAGGACGACCTTGGCGTCGTACGTCCTGCCCTCGCCGCCTATCTGGACGGTGGGCTCGTCGACGCCGCCGACCACGTGCGCGTTGGTCATGACGCGGCGGTCGGCGAAGACGAAGCCGGTGCCCTCGAGGACCTTGCCGCAGCTCTGGGCGGTGCCCACGACCTTGACGATGGACTGCTTGGCGCGAACGGCGACGGGGCTGTTGGCGAGGGCCGGGTCGGGCGGCTGGACGTCGGTGATGGGCTCGTTCGCGAAGGGGCTGAAGACCTGCGGGAAGCCGTTCTGCGCGAGGACCGAGGAGAAGTCCGCGAACCAGCTGTTCGCCTGGGTGGGCAGCGCCCGGGAGACGCCGAGGAGGACCTTGGAGTTACGGACCTCCTTGCCCAGGGTGGGCAGCGTCGTGCCGGCGAGGGCGGAGCCGATCAGCCACGCGACCAACAGCATCGCGACGACGTTGACCAGGGCGCCGCCGGTCGCGTCCAGGGCGCGGGCCGGGGACCAGGTGATGTACCGGCGCAGCTTGCTGCCGAGGTGGGTGGTCAGGGCCTGCCCGACGGAGGCGCAGACGATCACGACGACGACCGCGACCACGGCGGCGGTCGTGCTCACCTCGGCGTTGTCGGTCAGGGCGTCCCAGATGACGGGCAGCGTGTAGACCGCGACGAGACCGCCGCCGAGGAAACCGATCACCGACAGGATGCCGACGACGAAGCCCTGCCGGTAGCCGACGATCGCGAACCACACGGCGGCGACCAGCAACAGGATGTCCAGCACGTTCACCGGTTCGAGCCTCGCCTCGTCATATCGCGGTCACCACAGGTCAGCCGGGGGTCCGGGGGATGTCCCCCGGGAAGACACAGCACGGCAGACACCCTGTCATGAGCGCCAGTCGAGCGGGACCTGCTTGTCGCGGTCCCAGGGGCGCTCCCAGCCGGAGTAGTGGAGCAGGCGGTCGATGATTCCCGCCGTGAAGCCCCACACCAGGGCCGATTCGACCAGGAATGCCGGACCTCGGTGGCCGCTGGGGTGGACGGTCGTCGCACGGTTGTCGGGGTTGGTGAGATCCGCCACGGGGACGGTGAAGACCCGCGCCGTCTCGTTCGGATCGACCACGCCGACCGGGCTCGGCTCGCGCCACCAGCCCATCACCGGCGTCACCACGAAGCCGCTGACCGGGATGTACAGCTTGGGCAGGACGCCGAAGAGCTGGACGCCGGAGGGGTTGAGCCCGGTCTCCTCCTCGGCCTCGCGGAGAGCGGCCCGCAGCGGCCCGTCGGCATTCGGATCGCCGTCCTCGGGGTCGAGGGCGCCGCCGGGGAACGAGGGCTGGCCGGCGTGCGAGCGCAGCGAGCTGGCCCGCTCCATCAGCAGCAGCTCGGGGCCGCGCTCTCCCTCGCCGAACAGCACCAGCACCGCCGACTGCCGGCCCGCCCCGTCGGCCGGGGGCAGGAAGCGGCTCAGCTGCAGCGGCTGAACCGTCTCCACCGCCCGCACCACCGGGTCCAGCCAGTCGGGCAGCCCCTCCTTGCTGATCGTCACCGCCCCGCCCTGCGTATCACTCGTGCGCGTCATCGCCACCCCCGTCGTCCTGCCCGTCCAACGCCCACGACCCCCTCGCCCGTTCCTGCCACGACCCTGAGATCACCCCGAGGACCACCCCTGGGCCCAGGTCCGGGTCCCCGACGACCGGACCACGGAAACGGTCCGGACCCTGACCTCGATCCCCGCCCACCGCAGAGCGCCGGTTCGCGCATGCTCCCGGAGCCCGGCCGACCCGAGCCCCACTCCTGGGGGCGGGCACGGCGAGGCCCGTCATCCGGCGCCCAGCGGGGGTGCCGGCTTGCCGCCCGCGTCCAGGTAGGACTGCGGGGGATTGAGGCGTTGCCCCGGGAAGCCGCCCTTCTCGTACTTGAGGAGCTTCTTCGCCTTCTCGGGGTCCGTCTCGCCCTCGCCGTACGCCGGGCAGAGCGGGGCGATGGGGCAGGCGCCGCAGGCGGGCTTGCGGGCGTGGCAGATGCGGCGGCCGTGCCAGATCACGTGGTGCGACAGGTCCGTCCAGTCGCTCTTCGGGAAGAGCGCTCCCACGGCGGCCTCGATCTTGTCCGGGTCGGTCTCCGCGGTCCACTGCCACCGCCTGACCAGCCGCTGGAAGTGCGTGTCCACGGTGATGCCGGGGCGCCCGAACGCGTTGCCGAGCACCACGAAAGCGGTCTTGCGTCCCACACCGGGCAGCTTGACGAGGTCTTCGAGCCGCCCGGGCACCTCCCCGCCGAACTGCTCGACGATCCCCTTCGACAGCCCTATCACCGACTTGGTCTTGGCCCGGAAGAACCCGGTCGGGCGGAGGATCTCCTCGACCTCCTCGGGGTTGGCCGCGGCCAGGTCCTCGGGGGTGGGGTACTTGGCGAACAGGGCCGGTGTCGTCTGGTTCACGCGCAGGTCCGTGGTCTGGGCCGACAGGACCGTCGCGACGATCAGCTGGAAGGGGTTCTCGAAGTCCAGCTCCGGGTGGGCGTACGGGTACACCTCGGCGAGCTCGCGGTTGATCCGCCGGGCACGGCGCACGAGGGCGGTGTGCGACTCGCCCTTCGGAGGCGCGACGGTCTTCGCGGCCGGGGCCTGCACCGCGGCGGTCGCCTTCTTGGGTGCCACCACCGCCTTCTTCACAGCCGCCTTCTTCACAGGCGACTTTTTCACGGCCTTCTTCGCGGCCGCCTTCTTCACCGGAACTGCTTCTGTCACTTTTGCCGGTTTCTTTCCGCCACCGGAGTTCTGTTCGCCCATAGCGGAATCACGACGTACAACCACCCGCCCAGCCCCCTTGGCCTGTGCTCTCACCGGCGATTTGGACACCCGGCCAGCCTAGAGCCCGCCACCGACATCCGCCCCGGACCCAGGGGATCGGCCGCCAATTGGACCCCTGCCGCCCACCCCGGGACACCTGTGCGGCATCCTTGTGACAGATCACACTGTTTGGACCGTCCGGCAAGATGGGGAACACGGACCCCTGGTACCGAGGGGGAGCAAGATCCCCTGAGCAGGTCGACAAGGAGAGAACTCGTGGACGACGTTCTGCGGCGGAACCCGCTCTTCGCGGCGCTCGACGACGAGCAGGCCGCGGAGCTCCGCGCCTCCATGAGTGAGGTGACCCTCGCGCGCGGTGACTCGCTCTTCCACGAGGGCGACCCCGGTGACCGGCTCTATGTCGTCACCGAGGGCAAGGTCAAGCTGCACCGCACCTCCCCCGACGGCCGCGAGAACATGCTCGCCGTCGTCGGCCCCGGCGAGCTGATCGGCGAGCTGTCGCTGTTCGACCCGGGCCCGCGCACCGCCACGGCCACCGCGCTGACCGAGGTCAAGCTGCTCGGTCTCGGCCACGGCGACCTCCAGCCCTGGCTGAACGTACGGCCCGAGGTGGCCGGCGCCCTGCTGCGCGCCGTCGCGCGGCGGCTGCGCAAGACCAACGACCAGATGTCCGACCTGGTCTTCTCGGACGTCCCCGGCCGTGTGGCACGCGCCCTGCTGGACCTCTCGCGCCGCTTCGGCGTGCAGTCCGAGGAGGGCATCCACGTGGTCCACGACCTCACGCAGGAGGAGCTGGCCCAGCTGGTCGGCGCCTCGCGCGAGACGGTCAACAAGGCGCTGGCGGACTTCGCCCAGCGCGGGTGGCTGCGCCTGGAGGCACGTGCGGTGATCCTCCTGGACGTGGAGAGGCTCGCCAAGCGGTCTCGCTGACGCTCCTGAGGGAGCTCCGGCTGATGTAGTGGAGCCATGTCCGACAACGTGCTCTCCAAGGGCCTCGATCCCCAGGGCTACATCGAGCGCGAGGGCTCCCTCGGGCGCGTCCCGCACGCCTTCCGCCCCGTCGTCGCCGCCGCTCGTGACCGGCTGCTGGACCTCTTCGGGGCGCGGCTGCACAGCGCGTACCTCTACGGGTCGGTCCCGCGGGGCACCGCGCGCACGGGCCGCAGCGACCTGGATCTCCTGGTCGCCCTCCGGGAGGAGCCGGCCGACGCGGACCACGACGCCGTACGGGCGCTGGGCGAGGCGCTCGACAAGGAGTTCCCGCAGATCGACGGCGTCGGCACGCTGCTGTACGGCCGGGCGCGGCTGCTGAGCGCGGCGGAGACGTACGACCTTGGGTGGTTCGTCGCCTGTATGTGCACCCCGCTGCTCGGGGAGGACCTCGCCGAGTACCTGCCGCGCTACCGGCCCGACTCCCGGCTCGCCCGGGAGACCAACGGCGACCTCGCCGAGCTGCTGCCCCGCTGGCGGCGGCGGATCGCGGACGCCGACGACACGGATGCGGCCCGCAGGCCCCTCGTACGGTTCATGTCACGCCATCTCGTGCGCACCGGGTTCACGCTCGTCATGCCCCGCTGGGGCGGCTGGACCAGCGATCTGACGGAGATGGCGGAGGTGTTCGCCGCGTACTACCCCGAGCGGGCCGAGCAGATGCGCGCGGCGGCGCTGCTCGGCCACGAGCCGACCGGAGATCCGGCCGTGCTGCGGTCGTACGTCGACGACCTCGGACCGTGGCTCGCCGACGAGTACGCGCGCGTGCACGGCGTGAAGACTCCCCGGCCCTGAGGTCCTGTCGACGGGCCCTAGATCAGGCCGTGCTCCTCCAGGTAGTCCAGCTGGGCGCGCACCGACAGCTCCGCCGCCGGCCACAGGGAGCGGTCGACGTCGGCGTAGACGTGGGCGACGACCTCGGACGGGGTGCTGTAGCCGTCCTCGACGGCCGTCTCGACCTGGGCGAGGCGGTGGGCGCGGTGGGCGAGATAGAACTCGACGGCGCCCTGCGCGTCCTCCAGGACGGGGCCGTGACCGGGGAGGACCGTGTGGACGCCGTCGTCGACCGTCAGGGAGCGCAGCCGGCGCAGTGAGTCCAGGTAGTCGCCGAGACGGCCGTCGGGGTGCGCCACGACCGTCGTGCCGCGGCCCAGGACGGTGTCGCCGGTCAGGACCGCCTGATCGGTCGGGAGATGGAAGCACAGCGAGTCCGAGGTGTGCCCGGGGGTGGGTACGACCCTGAGCTCCAGGCCGCCGACAGTGACCGCGTCCCCCGCGCCCAGCCCCTCGTCGCCCAGCCGCAGCGCCGGGTCCAGGGCCCGTACCTTCGTGCCGGTGAGCTCGGCGAAGCGCGCGGCACCCTCGGCGTGGTCCGGGTGGCCGTGGGTCAGCAGGGTCAGCGCGACGCGCCGGCCGGCCTTCTCGGCGGTGTCGACGACCGCGCGCAGATGGCCCTCGTCCAGCGGACCGGGATCGACGACCACCGCGAGCTCGGAGTCGGGCTCGGCGAGGATCCAGGTGTTCGTGCCGTCCAGGGTCATCGGCGAGGCGTTGGGCGCCAGCACGTTCACGGCCCGCGCGGTGGCGGGCCCGGAGGAGACCCCGCCGCGGGGCCGGCCGGGGAGGGCTGCTGCATCGGTCATGCGGGGGCTCCACCGGTCGGGATGTGCTTGGTGAACTCGTCGTGGCCCGGCCAGGACAGCACGATCTCGCCGTCCGCCAGCCGGGCCCGCGCCAGTACGGCGGTCATGTCACGGCCCGGGGCCGCCGCGAGCGCCTCGTCGGCCGTGGCGTACGGGGCCAGCTGGCGCAGGGTCGCGATGGTGGGCGGCATCATCAGCAGCTCGCCCTTGTCGTAGCCGTCTGCGGCCTCCGGAGGCCGGATCCACACCGTCCGGTCGGCCTCCGTGGAGGCGTTGCGGGTGCGCTGGCCGTGCGGCAGAGCGGCGACGAAGAACCAGGTGTCGTAGCGGCGGGTCTCGAACTCGGGAGTGATCCAGCGCGTCCAGGCGCCCAGCAGGTCCGAGCGCAGGACGAGACCGCGGCGGTCCAGGAACTCGGCGAAGGAGAGGTCGCGGGCGACCAGGGCCGCGCGGTCGGCCTCCCAGTCCTCGCCCGTGGTGTCGCCGACCACGGAGTCCGCGGACGGCCCGGCGAGCAGGACGCCCGCCTCCTCGTACGTCTCCCGCACGGCCGCGCAGACGATCGCCTGCGCGGCCGCCTCGTCGACGCCGAGCCGGTTCGCCCACCACGCGCGCGTGGGGCCCGCCCAGCGGATCTGGCGCTCGTCGTCCCGGGGATCGACGCCACCGCCCGGATACGCGTACGCGCCTCCGGCGAAGGCCATGGAGGCGCGTCTGCGCAGCATGTGGACGGTGGGACCGCCGTCGGTGTCCTTCAGGAGCATGACGGTCGCCGCGCGCTTCGGGACGACCGGAGTGAGGGTGCCCTCGGCGAGCGCCCGGATGCGTTCCGGCCAGTCCTGCGGAAACCACTGCCCATTCGCCATGGGCGGAGGCTATCCCGTGGTGCGCGAATGTTCGAGAGGTCCCCCGAGGTCAGAGCGGCCGTTACGGCACGAGCTCGACCTGGATCTCGACCTCCACCGGCGCGTCCAGCGGGAGCACCGCCACGCCGACCGCGCTGCGCGCGTGCACGCCCTTGTCGCCGAGAACCTCGCCGAGCAGTTCGCTCGCGCCGTTGACCACACCGGGCTGGCCGGTGAAGTCCGCGGCCGAGGCGACGAAGCCGACGACCTTGACCACGCGCGCGATCCGGTCCAGGTCGCCGGTGACGGACTTGACGGCCGCCAGGGCGTTCAGGGCGCAGGTGCGGGCCAGGTCCTTGGCCTCCTCTGCCGTGACTTCGGCGCCGACCTTGCCCGTGACGGGCAGCTTGCCCTCCACCATCGGCAGCTGGCCGGCGGTGTAGACGTACACGCCCGACTGGACGGCCGGCTGGTACGCAGCCAGCGGCGGGACGACCTCGGGAAGCGTCAGGCCCAGTTCGGCGAGCCTCTCCTCGACCGCGCCCATTACTGCTTCTCCCGCTTCAGGTAGGCCACCAGCTGCTCGGGGTTGTTGGGCCCGGGCACGACCTGGACGAGCTCCCAGCCGTCCTCGCCCCAGGTGTCCAGGATCTGCTTCGTGGCGTGGACGAGCAGCGGCACGGTTGCGTATTCCCACTTGGTCATGTGGCTGACTGTATCCGCTGTTATCCACAGGCTGGCGCGTAGGTCGCGGGCGTACTGGTTAGGCTCGAAGACGTGAGCAGGCTCCAGGTCGTCAGCGGCAAGGGCGGGACCGGAAAGACCACGGTCGCCGCCGCTATCGCGCTGGCCCTCGCGACCGAGGGGAAGCGGACGCTTCTCGTCGAGGTCGAGGGGCGCCAGGGCATCGCGCAGCTCTTCGAGACGGAAGCGCTGCCCTATGAGGAGCGGAAGATCGCCGTCGCTCCCGGGGGCGGGGAGGTGTACGCCCTCGCCATCGATCCCGAACTGGCCCTTCTGGACTACCTCCAGATGTTCTACAAGCTCGGGGGTGCCGGCAGAGCGCTGAAGAAGCTCGGCGCGATCGACTTCGCCACCACCATCGCCCCGGGCCTCAGGGACGTGCTCCTGACCGGCAAGGCGTGCGAGGCGGTGCGGCGCAAGGAGAAGAGCGGGCGCTTCACCTACGACTACGTCGTCATGGACGCGCCCCCCACCGGCCGCATCACCCGCTTCCTGAACGTCAACGACGAGGTGGCGGGCCTGGCGAAGATAGGGCCGATACACAATCAGGCACAGGCCGTGATGCGGGTGCTGAAGTCGCCGGAGACGGCCGTGCACCTGGTGACGCTGCTGGAGGAGATGCCCGTCCAGGAGACCGCGGACGGGATCGCCGAACTGCGCGCCGCGAAGCTGCCGGTGGGCCGGATCATCGTCAACATGGTGCGCCCGGAGGTGTTGGACGGCACGGACCTGGAACTCGTCCGCAGCGTGCCGCGTTCCTCCGTCGCGAAGGCGCTGTCGGCGGCGGGTCTCGGTGGCGCGCGGCGCGGCGGGAACGCCGAGAAGCTGGTCGACCCGCTGTTGCGGCAGGCGGAGGAGTACGCCGAGCGGTACGCGCTGGAGCACGAACAGCGCTCGGTCCTCACCGAACTGGGCCTGCCGCTGCACGAACTGCCGCTGCTCGCCGAGGGCATGGACCTGGCGGGCCTGTACGAGCTGGCCAGGGAGCTGCGGAAGCAGAACCTGTCATGACCGGCGGCACGAGTGGGAAGCGGGGGCCGGTCATGAATCGGGGCACAGGTCGGAAGCGGGCCCAGGCCGAAAGCGCGCAGAGGTCAAAAGCGCGCACAGGTCGAAGGCAGGCCGAGGTCGGAAGCAGGGCCGGTCATGAACCGCTGGCACGTATCGGAAGCAGGGCCCGTCATGAACCGGGGCACAAGTCGGAAGCAGGGGATGTCATGAGTCCGGATTCGGCAAGCGCCCAGGAGAGCGTCCGACCCCACCGCCTCTCCCCCGCGCGGGTGCTCGACGTCGACCCGCTGCTGGACGACCCGGCAACGCGGATCGTGGTGTGCTGCGGCTCGGGCGGAGTCGGCAAGACCACGACCGCGGCGGCACTCGGCCTCAGGGCCGCCGAGCGCGGACGCAAGGTGGTCGTGCTGACCATCGACCCGGCGCGCAGGCTCGCCCAGTCCATGGGCATCGACTCGCTGGACAACACGCCACGCCGCGTGAAGGGCGTCGAGGGCGACGGCGAACTGCACGCGATGATGCTCGACATGAAGCGCACCTTCGACGAGATCGTCGAGGCGCACGCGGACCCCGAGCGCGCGGCCACGATCCTGTCGAACCCGTTCTACCAGTCGCTGTCCGCGGGCTTCGCCGGCACGCAGGAGTACATGGCGATGGAGAAGCTGGGGCAGTTGCGGGCCCGGGACGAGTGGGACCTGATCATCGTCGACACCCCGCCCTCCCGCTCGGCGCTGGACTTCCTGGACGCGCCCAAGCGGCTCGGGTCGTTCCTCGACGGCCGGCTGATCCGGCTGCTGACCGCGCCGGCCAAGCTGGGCGGGCGCGCGGGGATGAAGTTCCTGAACGTCGGGATGTCGATGATGACCGGCACGCTCGGCAAACTGCTGGGCGGTCAGCTCCTCAAGGACGTCCAGACGTTCGTCGCGGCGATGGACACGACCTTCGGCGGGTTCCGCACGCGCGCCGACGCCACGTACAAGCTGCTGCAGGCGCCCGGGACGGCGTTCCTGGTGGTGGCGGCCCCGGAGCGCGACGCGCTGCGCGAGGCCGCGTACTTCGTGGAGCGGCTGGCGGCCGAGGACATGCCGCTGGCCGGACTGGTGCTCAACCGGGTCCACGGCAGCGGCGCCGACCGGCTGTCGGCCGAACGCGCGCTCGGCGCCGCGGAAAATCTTGTGGAGCCCCGCATTGTCGATCAGGACGGCGGGAAAGCTGGACTTCGTAACTCTCCCGACACGTACGGCAGTTCAGAATCTCCCGCGTCCGGGCCCTCCGCGTCCGGGGCGACCCGGCCCGCCGACCCCCCCGTGTCCAGGACCAACTCCCCCGGTCCGGCTCAGGAGGACGAGGGCGCCGAGGGCGCCCAGGGCGTCGAGCGGCTCACCGCGCGCCTGCTGAAGCTGCACGCCGAACGTATGCAACTGCTCTCCCGCGAGCAGCGCACGCGCGACCGTTTCACCGCGCTCCACCCCGAGGTGGCGGTGGCCGAAGTGGCCGCGCTGCCCGGCGATGTGCACGACCTCGCGGGCCTCAGGGACATCGGTGACCGGCTCGCGGCCAACCGGCCGGAGCTGCCCGAGACTGCCGTCGACTGAGCCGAGGGGTGCCCTCAGCTCACCGCCGCATAGTTCTCGTACACCTCGTCGTCGTCGAGCGGCAGGATGCCCACGCCCCGCTCGTACTCCACACGTGCCGTCTCGAGCAGCCGGCGCCAGGAGGTCACGGTGGGTCGCCTGCGCAACAGCGCGCGGCGCTCCCGCTCCGTCATGCCTCCCCACACGCCGAACTCGACGCGGTTGTCCAGCGCATCGGCCAGGCATTCGGTGCGTACCGGGCATCCGGTGCACACCGCCTTGGCCCTGTTCTGCGCTGCTCCCTGAACGAACAGTTCATCCGGATCGGTAGTGCGGCAGGCGGCCTGCGCACTCCAGTCGGTTACCCAGCCCATACCGGCGCCGTCCTCTCCCGAATCGAGGCTCCCCCACGGCGGCAGCGGCATATTCACCGCCGCCAGTTGAGGACGTTACGGAAGGCGGGCACAGCGCAACACCCCCTTCGGGCCCAATCTTGAATGGCCCGAACGGACTATGGGTAAGCGGCAGATCACCCGGGGGAGTGAGCTGGTGACATACGTGACTTTCCCGGCGAAACGGGACAGTTCCATGGAGTCACAACGGACACCGCCCGACACACAAGGCGGATTCGGACACGCCCCCACCAAAAAAGTCGGGGAACCTCCGGAACGATTCGGGGTCGCCGGACGTATTGATACGTGGCCCTACTGCTGTGACAGTTGAGAGCAGCTTAGGCCAAGGCATATACGTGTGTCCGGCGATTGAGAACGTAGGCTGCCCTCATGCCAAAGAAGCGCTCGGGCGGTGGCCTGTCCCCAACGCAGCAGGCCGCCAAGTTCCTCGGTGTCAGTGTGCTCGCGGGAGCCGTCATGGCCGGCATCGCGCTGCCCGCCGTGGGCGCGCTGGGCCTGGCCGCCAAGGGATCGGTGGAGAGCTTCGACGAGCTCCCGGCCAACCTGAAGACGCCCCCGCTCAGCCAGCGCACCACCATCCTCGACGCCGACGGCGGCCAGATCGCCACCGTGTACTCGCGCGACCGTACGGTCGTCCAGCTCAAGGACATCTCGCCGTACATGCAGAAGGCCATCGTCGCGATCGAGGACTCGCGCTTCTACCAGCACGGCGCGGTCGACCTGAAGGGCGTGCTGCGCGCCCTCAACAAGAACGTGCAGAGCAGCGGAGTGTCCCAGGGCGCGTCCACGCTGACCCAGCAGCTGGTGAAGAACGTCTTCATCGAGGAGGCCGGTGACGACCCGACGAAAGTCGCCCAGGCCACCCAGCAGACCCTCGGCCGCAAGATCAAGGAACTGAAGTACGCGATCCAGGTCGAAGAGGAACTGGGCAAGAAGAAGATCCTCGAGAACTACCTGAACATCACGTTCTTCGGCGAGCAGGCCTACGGCGTCGAGGCGGCCTCGGAGCGGTACTTCTCCAAGCACGCCAAGGACCTCAACGTCCAGGAGTCGGCGCTGCTCGCCGGCATCGTCCAGTCGCCGACCCGGTACGACCCGGTCAACGACTCGACGGAGGCCACCCTGCGCCGGAACGTCGTACTGCAGCGCATGGCCGACATGGGCGACATCTCGCAGGCGGAGGCCAACACGGCCAAGAAGACGCCGCTGGGTCTTCACCCCAGCAAGCCCAAGAACGGCTGCATCACCGCCGTCAAGGGCGCCGGCTTCTTCTGCGACTACGTGCGCGAGGTCTTCCTGACCAACCCGATGTTCGGCAAGACCCAGGAGGCCCGGGCCAAGGTCTGGAACCAGGGCGGCCTGACGATCCGCACGACGCTGGACCCGCAGTCCCAGAAATCCGTCCAGCGCTCCATCAAGAAGCACGTCTACAAGAGCGACCAGGTCGCCACCGCCGCCACCATCGTGGAGCCCGGCACCGGCAAGATCCTGGCGATGGGCCAGTCACGGCCGTACGGCATCAACATCAAGGACCACGAGACCTCGATCAACCTGTCCGTCGACAAGGACATGGGCGGCGGCGCCGGCTACCAGCCCGGTTCGACGTTCAAGCCGATCGTGGCCGCGGCCGCCATCGAGGGCGGTACGCCGGCGACGCAGCAGTACTCCTCGCCGTACGAGATGGACTACCCCGCCCCCGTCTCCGCCTGCGACGGCAGGACCTGGGACGAGAAGGGCGTCAAGCTCACCAACGAGAACCCCGACGAACACGGCCCGTACTCCATGAAGGAGGCGACCGCCAAGTCGGTCAACACCTACTACGTGCAGCTGATCAGCGACATCGGCATCTGCCCGGTGACGACGATGGCGCAGAAGATGGGCGTGGAGCGGGCCGACGGCAAGAAGATCCAGCAGGCCCCGTCGATCGCGCTCGGCACGCAGGAGATGTCGCCGCTGACGATGGCGAACGCCTACGCCACCTTCGCCGCGCGCGGCATGTACTGCACGCCGGTCGCCATCGAGTCGATCACCCAGACCGTGGGCACCCAGAAGAAGTCTCTGGAGGTGCCGAAGTCGACCTGCTCGCGCGCGATGTCGGAGAAGACCGCCGACACCGTCACCACGCTGCTGAAGGGCGTGGTCGAGGACGGCACCGGTAAGGCGGCCGGCCTCGACAGCCGCCCGAGCGCGGGCAAGACCGGTACCACGGACAACCGCTACGCGGCCTGGTTCGTCGGCTTCACCCCGAACATGGCGGGCGCGGTCTGGGTCGGCGACCCGGCCCACGAGCGCCAGATGAAGAACATCACCATCGGCGGCGTCTGGAACGAGAAGGTCTACGGCGGCCAGGTCCCCGGACCGATCTGGCGCGACATGATGGACGGCGCGCTGGACGGCAAGCCGGTGGAGGAGTTCCACCTCGTCTACATCCCTAACCCCGACAAGGGCAAGGACAAGGGAAACGGCAACGGCGACGGGAAGAACGGCGGCAACGACAACGGCGGCCTCATCGCCGGCCTGACCAACGGCGGCCAGGACTCGGGCGGCAACAACGGCGGCAACACCTTCCCGACGCCGACGTTCTCCTTCCCGGACAACCTCTTCCAGGGCCAGAGCAACGGAAACGGAAACGGCGGCCGACGCGGCTGACGCCGTGGCCTGAGGACACCGCGGCCCCTGACCGTCGTAACCGGATCTCTCCGGTTCGTGACCGGACTTCTCCGGTACGACGATCAGGGGCCGTTCCGTTGCCTGCCGCGGTTGCGGTCAGCCGGCGAGGAGGCGCTTCACCACCGCGGCGACCCGGCCGCCCTCGGCCAGGCCCGCGACCTTCGGGTTGACGATCTTCATGACGGCGCCCATGGCACGCGGCCCCTCGGCGCCGGCCGCCTTCGCCTCCTCGACGGCCTGGGCGACGATGGTGTTCAGCTCCTCGTCGCTGAGCTGCTTCGGCAGGTACGCGGCGAGGACCTCGCCCTCCGCCTTCTCCCGCTCGGCGGACTCGGCGCGGCCACCCTGCGCGAAGGCCTCCGCCGCCTCCCGGCGCTTCTTCGCCTCGCGGGTGATCACCTTCTGCACCTCGTCGTCGGAGAGCTCGCGCTTCTGCTTGCCCGCGACCTCCTCCTTGGTGATCGCGGCGAGCGTCAGCCGGAGCGTCGAGGAGCGGAGCTCGTCGTGCTCCCTGATCGCGGCCGTGAGGTCTTCCTGCAGCTTCGACTTGAGCGTGGTCATGGGTTTGATTGTCGCAGGTACCGACACCCCGACGCCCTCCCATTTGGACGGCCCGACGCCCTGTCACTTAAGGGGCGGTGAGGATCGTGCGGTCACGGACCGGGGTGGCTCGGGTGCCGTGCCGGGTCTGTCACGATGGAGGTATGCGCGCTCGATACGGAGTACCTCTGGGGATCGCGGCGGCAGGCGCCGCCGGTGTGGCCTACGCGGCGGGGTTCGAGGCCCGCTCCTTCCGCCTGCGAAGGGTGACGGTGCCCGTCCTGCCGTCCGGCATGCGCCCCCTGCGCGTCCTGCAGGTCTCCGACATCCACATGGTCGGCGGCCAGCGCAAGAAACAGCGCTGGCTGCGCTCGCTGGCCGGCCTGCGCCCCGACTTCGTGATCAACACGGGTGACAACCTGTCCGACCCGGAGGCCGTGCCGGAGGTCCTGGACTCGCTGGGCCCGCTGATGGAGTTCCCCGGCGCCTATGTCTTCGGCTCCAACGACTACTACGGCCCCAGGCCCCGCAACCCCGCCCGCTATCTGCTGGAGAAGGTGCAGGGCCGGCACGGTCTGAACGGCAACCCGCCGGTCGTCGGCGCGATCCACAACCCGTGGGAGGACCTCCGGGACGGTTTCGACGCGGCGGGCTGGCTGAACCTCACCAACACGCGCGGCCAGCTGAAGATCGAGGGCGTCTCGGTCGAGCTGACGGGCCTGGACGACCCGCACATCAAGCGCGACCGCTACGTCCAGGTGGCCGGCGGCCCCTCACGCTCGGCGGACTTCTCGATGGGCGTCGTCCACGCGCCGTACCTGCGCGTCCTGGACGCCTTCACGGCGGACTCGTACCCCTTGATCCTGGCGGGCCACACCCACGGCGGACAGCTCTGCATCCCCTTCTACGGCGCCCTGGTCACCAACTGCGACCTGGACGCGGACCGGGTGAAGGGCCTGTCCTCGCACCGGGCGGAGGGTCGTACGTCGTATCTGCACGTGTCGGCGGGCTGCGGCACGAACCGCTACACGCCGGTACGGTTCGCGTGCCCACCGGAGGTCACGCTGCTGACGTTGGTGGGCCGGGAGTAGGCGGGCCGGGCCGCGGGCAGGGCAGGGCCGCGCCGTGGGCCCAGGGCCGGGCCTTAGGCAGGGCCGGGCCGTACGCAGGGCCGGGCCTTAGGCATCCGCCGGCGTCCGTAGCCCATACGGCCCGCCCGGATAGCCCCTTTCGTCCCCCCTCCCTAGCTTGGGGGCATGACCGCCCCCATACCCAGGGACATCCCGGACCTCCCCACGGTCCCGGGCGTGCCCGTGCTGATGCCCTCCGCCGTCCCCGCCACGGCGGTGGTGACCCCGGTCCGCCGCCCGCTCACCGCCGTGTACCGCCTGCTCGTGGCCCTGGTGGCGGTGTCGGCCGTCACCGTCGACCTGCTCCTCGGCAGCCCGATCCGGGTCCTGAGCCACTTCACGATCCAGAGCAGCCTGTTCCTGGCCGCCGTCCTCACCCTCTCGGCCCGCCGAGCCTGGACGGCCCGCCGCCCACTGCCGTCCGCGGTAACGGGCGGGGCACTGCTCTACGTCGTCATCTCGGCCCTGGTCTACCACCTGCTCCTGACCCACACCTCGCCCCCCTTCTCCCTGACGGGCGGTACGACGGCGCCGACGGGCTGGCAGTGGCTGACCAACCAGCTCCTCCACACGGCGGTCCCGGCGGCCGCGGTCCTGGACTGGCTGCTCCTCACACCCCCGGACCGCCTGCACCTGCGCCAGGCGGCACCGTGGCTCCTCTACCCCCTGACCTACCTGGCCTTCTCCTTCATCCGAGGCGAACTGATTCTCCCCGGAACACGGGGCCGCTACCTCTACCCCTTCCTCGACGTCGACCTGCACGGCTACAAGGGCGTCCTCGGCAACGCCCTCCTCCTGGGCCTCGCCTTCTACGCCCTCGCCGTCCTCCTCGTCGCCCTCGACCACGCCCGCCCGAACCCCGTCCGCCGCCGCACGAAAACCGGATTTCGTCTCTAGCCACCGGTGGGCTAAAGTAAACGACGTCGCCGCGACGAGCAGGACTGCAGCGACATCGGGGTGTAGCGCAGCTTGGCAGCGCGCTTCGTTCGGGACGAAGAGGTCGTGGGTTCAAATCCCGCCACCCCGACACTGGTCAGAGGGCCAATCGCATGATTGCGATTGGCCCTCTGTCGTGTGTCCGACTAATCGTCAAGACTTGTGGATCGGTTGATCTCACTGTCGTTCAGGTGAGTTGATCGCGACGAGTTCGACTTCGAAGCCGTCGTCGTTTTCCAGGTAGGCGGCGTAGTGCTGTCCACCGCCGGCGTAGGGATGCCTCTCGGGGAACATCAGGTGCCAGCCGTGCTGGGCGGCGTCGGCCATCAGCTTCTCGACCGTGGTGGCGCCTTCGACGTGGAAGGCGAGGTGGTTCAGCCCTGGGCGGCAGCGGTCATGCTCTTCGGCGGTGAGAGCCGGCGACTGCTCGATGACCAGGTAGGTCGGCCCGAGCCGCCAGCTGCGTCCGCCTTCCCAGCTCTGGAAGAGGGCATACCCCAGCGCCTCCAGCAGCCAGCCGAGCGAGGCGAGCGCGCGATGGAGGTCCGGCACCCACAGTTCGATGTGATGCAGCATGCCGTGCAACGGCCGGCTCATGCGGCGACCGCCTCGGGGCGTTCGACGAGCTGGCCGCGTTCGAAGCGGGCTCCCGCCCGGACGAGGGCGACGAGGTGGGGTGCGTTCACGGCACGCCAGCGTTGCTGGGCGGACTCGACGAGCTTGAAGACCATGGCCAGGGCGGCGGTGCGGGAGCCGGCGCCGCGGGTGACCTTGGTCCGCAGCCTCACGGTGGAGAAGGTCGACTCGATCGGATTCGTGGTCCGCAGGTGGATCCAGTGCTCGGCCGGGAAGTCGTAGAACGCCAGTGGCTGGTGCTGGTCATCAGAGATCTTCTTGACGGCCCTGGGGAGCTTCGCTCCGTAGAGCTGGGCAAACGTCTTGATCGCCGCCTCGGCGTGGTCGCGGTCCTCGGCGTTGTAGATGTCCTGGAGGGCCTTTTTCGCGCCCGGCTGCGCGGACTTCGGCATGGAGTCGAGGACATTGGCCGTTTTGTGAACCCAGCACCTCTGCTCGCGGGTTTCCGGGAACACCTCGGCCAGGGCCTTCCAGAAGCCCAGAGCGCCGTCGCCGACCGCGAGGACCGGGGTGCGCATGCCCCGGCGGGCGCAGTCACGCAGCAGGTCGGCCCAGGACTCGCCCGATTCGCGGTAGCCGTCCTTGAGCGCGACGAGTTCCTTCGAGCCGTCGGCACGCACGCCGACCAGGACGAGCACGCAGGCTTTGGCCTCCTCCAGGCAGACGTTGAGGTGGATGCCGTCGGCCCACACGTACACGTAGTCGACCTCCGCGAGGTCGCGGTCCATGAACGCCGTGTGGTCGGCCTGCCACTGCTGTGTGAGCCGGGTGACCGTTGCGGGCGAGAGTCCGGCCGCGCTGCCTAGGAACTGCTCCAGCGCCGGGACGAAGTCGCCGGAGGACAGTCCGTGCAGGTAGAGCAGGGGCAGTACCTCGCTGATCTTCGGGGACTTGCGGCACCACGGCGGCAGGATCGCGGAGGAGAACCGCTTGCGCTCGCCCGTGGCATCGTCAACGCGCTTGTCGTTCACCCGTGGGGCCTTCACCTCGACCGCCCCAGCCGCCGTGGTCACCGTGCGCGGCTGGTGGAAGCCATTGCGCACAACCAGACGGTGGCCCTTGTCGTCTCGCTGATCAGCCAACTCGGCTATGTAAGCGTTGATTTCGGCCTCCAGTGCGGCGGCCAGCATCCGCCGTGCGCCCTCACGGACGATCTCGTCGATCAGGGAGGAGCCGTTGGCGGTGCTGCCGTCGGCGTTCACTACGCTGAGCACGGGCGGGCCTTCCTGACCCGCGCGGCAACGCGGGCCTACTCGATACCAGTCAACCGATCACTCGGGAAGGTACGCCCTTCGCGCGTGCCCTCCCGAGCCGATCCACAAGTAATGAGCTTTGCTCGTCGTGTCCGGGGAGCCGAACAGGGGATCAAACGATGTTGATTCTGCCGCGGCGGCCCTCCTAAACCATCTGCAGACCCTAGGACGCCCTACCTGCTCTGGCTCCGCGATCGCAGTCCACAGCGTCATGGCCAAATGCCGGTGGTGGAGGAGTTGTCTTTGATCCTGCCTGTTGTGCTGCGAGCTGCTTGGCGCAAGGTGCCGGATCGCCGGCCTCGACACCGGCAGCTCCCTGTTCTTCGACCACCACGACCCCGAGATCGTCACCTGGGTCGCGGGGCGCCGCCTGGACGCCTGACGCCCGCTCGCCGGGGGATCGATCGGCGGCCGGTCAGGGCCCGTCTGCCGGCGAGCGCACAGCAGCGCGGTCAGAGCCAGTCCCAGTGTCTGAAAGCGAAGTACAGCGTCAGAGAGACAACGACGATGACAGCGCTGGAAACGATGAAACCCGACTGTTGTCCGAATCCGGGGTAGGGAAGGTTCTGCCCGTAGAAGCCAGTGATCGCCGTGGGCACGGCGATGATCGCGGCCCAGCTCGTCACCTTCTTCATGATCAGGTTCATCCGGTTCGCCTGCACCGACAAATTGGTCTCCATCACCGAGGCCACCAGGTCGCGCAGCGACTCCGTCCACTCGCCGGCACGCAGCACGTGGTCGTACACATCGCGGTAGTACGGCAGCAGGGGGCCGTCGACGACGTCGAGGTCGGGGCGCATGAGGGCGTTGACGACCTCCCGCATGGGCAGGACCACGCGACGGAGCCGGACCAGTGATTTCCGCAGGGCGTAGGACTGGCGCTGTACGGTCTGGATCTGCCGGCCGCCTTCGGCGAAGAGCAGATTGTCAAGTTCCTCGATACGTTCGTCGAGTTGCCGTACCGCGGCGAAGTGCCCGTCGACGACGTAGTCGAGCAGGCCGTGGAGCAGCAGGGCGACCCCGTGTGCTGCCGGAGCCGGCGTACGGTCCCAGCGGGCAACCAGCTCGTCGAGGTCGAACGCGGCGTCCTTACGGACGGTGATCAGCGCCTGCGGCGTGAGGATGACCGCGAGCTCGCTCATCGTCAGTCCCGCGCCGTCCGCGGCGACGGCGACCGCGTAGACACTGAGGAAGTGATGGGTGCGGTAGCTGTCGAGTTTCGCCCGTTGTCCCTCGTGCAGCGCGTCCTCGAGAGCCAGCTCATGGAGACCGAGTTCCTCGCCGACCGCCGTGAACTCGGCACGGCTCGGGCGGTACAGGTCCAACCACACGATCGAAGACGGATCCGCCAGATGCCGGGAGATGTCGCGGACCGGGAAGTCCTCCTCGACCAGGGAGCCGTCGCGGTACAGCCGAGTACGGGCCATGTCGCGCACCCTAACGGCACCAGCGGAGCATCAGCGGACACCACTACCGGACATCCACCCCGACGGGTGGGACAGTGACTGACACGAAGAGATGGTGTGATCCACACGGCCGACCTCCGCGAGTGACACGACTGGAACACCGTTGCCTTGAAGGGCCGACAGACGCGCCGTCCACACGGACCGTGTCCGGCAGGGCGGTCCGGCCGGCCACCCGACCTGCCCTTCTGCGTGGGATACCACCGCGTCTCCTGGCGCGATGTCTGACATCGCTCACATTTCACTCGCCTGAGCGAGGTCGGGCACTCCCCGTTAGCGTGAAAGGAAGGGGCACGACAGGCCGCCTGTGGCGGCGGAAAGTGGTGACCGAAGATGACGGATACCGGACTGCCGAACCGGCCCGAGACCCCTCGCGCGGGATCATTGGGCGAGCGCGGCGGGAAGAGGGCGGGGGTGCCGCACGGAAGCGATCCGGGGTCGCGTGGCCGGACAACGATCGCCGACGGTGTGGTGGCGAAGATCGCCGGGATGGCGGCCCGGGATGTGCCGGGCGTCCATTCGATGGGCGGCGGGTTCGCCCGTGGCATGGGGGCCATGCGTGAACGGATGCCCGGTGCGGGCGGGAAGTCCGTCACCAGCGGAGTGAAGGTCGAGGTCGGCGACGTACAGACCGCAGTGGACCTGGAGATCGTCGTCGAGTACGGCGTCTCCATCATCGAGGTCGCGGGCGACGTCAGAGAGAACGTGATCGCTGCCATCGAGCGGATGACCGGCCTGGAAGTTGTCGAGGTCAACATCGCCGTCGGCGATGTGCATCTGTTCGACGAGGACGAGGAACAACCGGAGCGACGGCTCGAGTGAACGCTTGCCGGTGCCACAGCGAGCAAGGAGCGCTCGATGGGCGTAGCCGAGGTTGGCCTGATCACCGGGATGGCGCCGGGTTCCGCCGGACACTTCGCCGGCTTAGGCGCGTTCTTGCTGGTGGAAGCACCGGGTGCCATCCACGACCGCCGACGGAAGTGAGCCGACGTCCAGGAGCAGTCCGTTCGGCCTCTTCGGGGAGTTGGTGGCCTGTACGGCAGGCCGCTGGGACCTCCTGGTGATGTCCCCGGAGGCCAGCGCTCCCTCGGCCGCCCGGCTGATGGCCGCCGCGAGCGCGAACAGCGGCCCGCCGGTGACCGCGACCGCCCTCATGACGGCGGAACAGGCCGGCGAGACCTCCTCCTACGAGGCCACCAGCGGCCGGCCCGGCCGACTGGTGGTGGGGGTGTGACGGTCGTCGTCGCCACCCTGGCCGTCGGTGCCTGATGATTCGCCGGGTGGTCAGTCAGTGGTGGGCCGGATCACACGTGACCACCTGCCGCGGCCGCCATGAGCGGTTCCGCTGTCTCCTCGGTCGTATCCGGAGGCACGACCAGCAGGTCCCAGCGCCCCCGGCCGGGGGCGAGCAGAACGATCGTGTGCGGGGCGGATGCCGCCACGGTCCTGCGCAGGCGTACGACCTGGTTGAAGACGAGCATCCGGCCGGGCATCGCGGACCACGTCGCCCCGTTGACGGTCACGCTGGTGATGTGACCCCACGCGCGCGGCAACCCGGCAAGCAGCTGGGGGAGTTCGGAGAGCAGGTCGTACGAACGGGGCCACCACGCTCCGTCGATGGGTCGGGGCATGCCGCTGCCGGATGCGAGACGCATCCGCAGGACGGGGTGGGAGGGAAGCGGGGACTGCAGTGCGGTGGTCATGAGGGCTCCTGCCAACTGCCGTAATCGATGGGGTGGTTGACGTCAGGCGCGACGGGCCGCGACCCGCTGCGCCGTCGGCCAGCGCACGTCGTACACCCAGCCGAGGCGTTCGAGGAGGCGGATGACGGCGGCCGACGGGTCGATCTGACCGCGGTCGACGCCGTGCCGGGCGCTGGTGGGGTCGGCGTGGTGGAGGTTGTGCCAGCTCTCGCCGAACGAGAGCAGGGCGAGGGGCCACAGATTGGTGGCACGGTCGTGGCGCCGGGTGCGGAACGGGCGCTCACCGATCATGTGGCAGAGGGAGTTCACGCTCCAGGTGACGTGGTGAAGCAGGGCGATACGCACAAATCCCGCCCACAGCAGGGCGGTCACGCCGTACAGCCACGTGCCGCCGATGGCCCAGCCCACCGCGAACGGCAGGGCGAGCGTGAGGACGCACAGTGCCGGGAAGGCGCGGGCGACGGCACGGATGTCGCGGTCGGCCAGGAGATCGGGCGCGTAACGCTCCGGCGGCGTAGGGTCGTTGCGGAACAGCCAGCCGACGTGCGCGTGCAGCAGACCACGCAACTGGCCTCGCAGATGCGTGCCGTAGCGGTACGGGGAGTGCGGGTCCCCCGGCCGGTCGGTGAAGGCGTGATGGCGGCGGTGGGTGGCGACCCAGCCGATGACGTCGCCCTGGAAACTCATCGAACCGGCCACCGCGAGCGCGATCCGCACGGGACGGACGGCCCGGTAACCGCCGTGGGTGAGGCCGCGGTGGAAGCCGACCGTGACGCCGAGACCCGTGATCGTGTAGAGGACGAGCGCGAGCACGATGTCGGCGGGATGGATGAGACTCCCCCACAGCAGCCAGCCGGCCAGGCCGATTGCCACGAACGGCAGGACGACGATCACCGCCGTCACCGCAACGTACAGACGCTCACCGCGGCTGCGGGCCGGCACCGGGCCGGCCTGCGGGAAGGGGGACGCCCCGTCGTAGCCCTGGGGCGCCGGGGCAGGATCCGACGGTGTGACCGTCGTGGACGTGGTCGGACTGAGTGGCATGCGTGGCTCCTCGGCCTGGATGCGGGTGGCGCGGCCGGGGTCACGGGCTGCCCCTGTGAGGGAGTCGCGAGGACGGAGCCGGTTCGGACACCGGCATACGAAGAGCCCTCGCTCCCTCCACCGTACTCCCGCACGCTCCGGGACGAGGCGGGCCGGTTCGCGTGGCCACCGCGTTGACACGGACCATTGCCGGACGTTGACTGGAAGCACGGTGCAGGGCCATGCCACCCCGGAACACGCGGCGAGGCATTCCGCCTTCCCGCCTCGCCCAGATCCCGCAGGAACTCACCTTCAGGCGGAACGGGAGCGGCCCCGATGATGTACGACCAGACGCGCGCCCAGCAGCCTGCGGGCGACACCCCGGGCCCGGCCGGGCGCCGCAGCCCGGGTCCGGAGCCGCTGCTGTCGTCGATCGAACGGGACAAGGTCGTCCGGCGCCTCCGGCACGCCCTCAACACCTTCGCCGACACCCCGCGCGAGGCGCTGGAAGAGGCCGAGAGCGCCTACGACGAAGCCATCGCCCAGCTCGTGAACGCCCTCGCGGAACGGCGGCGTCTCCTGCGCGCCGGCTGGCAGGACCAGGACCCCGAGACGCAGTCCGACGAACTCCGGCACGCGCTGAGGCAGTACCGGGAGATCACCCAGCGACTGCTCCAGCTCTAGGCGGCCACTACTCCGCGCTGCGGCGGAGCGGGGAGTAGTGTGGGCAGTACCGAGAGCATTTCGCACACCGGCTTCCACGCCGGGTCGTTCTCGGCGCACCATGAAACCCGGGCCGCCGCAGCGGCG
>NZ_JBEXPK010000020.1:0-179294 GCF_040612015.1 Streptomyces sp. NPDC006476
GCACTGGCTGCACACCTACAATCACCACCGCGGACACACCGCACTGAAAGGGCAACCACCCGCCAGCCGCGTCCCCAACCTCACGGGTCAGTACAGCTAGCCGGCGGCCCGCGTCCCGACCCCGCCCCTGTGAACGGTTGCACTGGTCACAGGGGTTTCGTGTGCGTACAGGGCGGCTGAAGCGCTGTCCAGGAACGTACCGGGCGTTGGTCAAAACTTCACCATGGGTCTTCTGCTACCCGCCGGTGATTCGTAATCTGCGACGTCGCACGCACTGAAAAGTTCTATTCAACTCGTGAGAGGTCGCTGAAAATATGGTGAGCGTCGAGCAGACCTCGGCAGAAGGCACCCGGGGTCCGACCAGCCTGCGGCGGGACGTCGGACTGATCGGTCTGATGTGGGCATCCGTCGGTTCGATCATCGGTTCCGGCTGGCTGTACGGCGCCGAGAAGGCCGTGGTCGCGGCCGGGCCCGCGGCGATCATCTCGTGGCTGATCGGCGCGGTGTCCATCGTCCTGCTGGCCCTCGTGCACGCCGAGCTCGGCGGCATGTTCCCCGTGGCCGGCGGCACGGCGCGCTATCCGCACTACGCCTTCGGCGGCCTGGCCGGCCTGTCCTTCGGCTGGTTCTCCTGGCTGCAGGCCGCGACGGTCGCGCCGATCGAGGTCGAGGCGATGATCGGCTACGCCGGTCACTGGAGCTGGGCGCAGGGCCTGCAGCACAAGGACCAGACCCTCACGCCCTCCGGTCTCGTGGTCGCCGTCGCCCTCATGGCCGTGTTCGTCGCGGTCAACTTCTTCGGCGTACGGGCCCTGGCGCACACCAACAGCGCCGCCACCTGGTGGAAGATCGCCGTACCGCTGGCCGCGATCTTCATCGTCGCCGTGGGCAACTTCCACACGGGCAACTTCACCTCGGAGGGCTTCGCGCCGTTCGGCGCCAAGGGCGTGCTCAGTGCGATCAGCGGAAGCGGCATCATCTTCGCGCTGCTCGGCTTCGAACAGGCCATCCAGCTGGCCGGCGAGAGCCGCAACCCGCAGCGGGACCTGCCCCGGGCGACCCTCGGCTCGGTCGCGATCGGCGCCGTGATCTACGTCGCCCTGCAGGTCGTGTTCATCGCCGCGCTGCCGCACCACACCTTCGCCAAGGGCTGGGCGCACCTCGACTTCCCGGGCATCAGCGGCCCCTGGGCCGGCCTCGCCACCCTGGTGGGTCTCGGCTGGCTCGCCTTCATCCTGTACGCGGACGCCGTGATCTCCCCTGGCGGCACCGGTCTGATCTACACCACTGCCACCTCCCGTGTCTCCTACGGCCTGGCCAAGAACGGCTACGCGCCGAAGATCTTCGCCCAGACCGACAAGCGGGGCGTGCCCTGGTTCGGGCTGATCATCTCGTTCGTGACCGGCGTGGTCTGCTTCCTGCCGTTCCCGAGCTGGCAGGAACTGGTCGGCTTCATCACCTCGGCGAGCGTCCTGATGTACGCGGGCGCGCCGCTGGCGTACGGCGTCTTCAGCGACCGGCTGCCGCACCACGAGCGCCCGTACCGGCTGCCCGCCGGCAAGGTGATCTCGCCGCTGTCCTTCATCGTGGCCAACCTGATCATCTACTGGGCCGGCTGGGACACCCTGTGGCGGCTCGGCATCGCGGTCGTCCTCGGCTATCTGCTGCTGGGCGGCTACGCCTGGTGGGCCAACGCCACCAACCAGCCGGACGCGCCGCGGATGGACTTCAAGGCCGCCCAGTGGCTGCCCGTCTACCTGATCGGCCTGGGCCTCATCTCCGCCGAGGGCGGCTTCGGCGGCAGCGGCAACATCGGTCTGTGGTGGGACATCCTGATCATCGCCGTGTTCTCGCTCGGCATCTACTACTGGGCCCGGGCGACCGCCTCCCGCCCGGAGGAGATCGAGCGCAGCATCGAGGAGGTCGTGGTCACGGACGCGCCCGCGCACTGACCCGCCCCCTCGCTGTCCGACCGGCCCGCCGGCCGCGGCTCCCCTGCCGTGGCCGGCGGGCCGTCGTCATAATGCTCGCGTGACTCTCCCCGCCGAGGACCCCAACTCGCCCTCCCCGCAGCGCTTTCCAGTCGTGATCGTGGGCGCCGGGCCCGCCGGTCTCACCGTCGGAAACATCCTGCGGGCCGCCTCGGTCGACTGTCTGGTCCTGGAGACCGAGACCCGGGAGTTCATCGAACGGCGGCCCCGGGCCGGGGTGATCGAGGAGTGGGCGGTGCGCGGGCTGGAGCAACGGGGCCTCGCGGAGAACCTGTTGGACCGCGCGCAGCTGCACACCGAGTGCGAGTTCCGCTTCGAGGGGCAGCGGTACCGCTTCTCGTACCGGGAACTGACAGGGCATCACCATTTTGTGTATCCGCAGCCGTTGCTCGTGACCGACCTCGTGCGCGAGTACGCCGACGTGCGCGGCGGAGCCATACGGTTCGGCGTGCGCGACGTCCAGCTGCACGGCCTGGACTCGGACCGGCCGACCGTGTCCTACCTCGACCCGGGAACCGGACAACGGGTGCTGGTGCACTGCGAGTTCGTCGCCGGCTGCGACGGGGCGCGCGGGGTGACGCGGACCGTGCTGCCGCAGCGGGCTCGGATCGCCCGGCACGACTACGGCGTCGGCTGGCTGGCGCTGCTCGCCGAGGCGCCGCCGTCCAGCGACTGCGTGGTCTTCGGCGTCCATCCGAGCGGCTTCGCCGGGCACATGGCCCGCAGCCCGGAGGTCACCCGCTACTACCTGCAGTGCCCGCCCGGCGACGACCCGGACAACTGGTCCCACGAGCGGGTCTGGGCCGCGCTGCAGGAACGCCTCGGCGCGGCCGACCGGCCCCCGCTGACCGAGGGCCGGCTGATCGAGAAACGCGTTCTCGACATGCACAACTACGTCGTCGAACCCATGGTGTTCGGCCGTCTCTTCCTCGCCGGGGACGCCGCCCACCTCACCGCCCCCATCGCGGCGAAGGGCATGAACCTCGCCCTGCACGACGCCTTCCTGCTCGGTGACGGTCTCGTGGAGTACCTCACCAAGGGCGAACCGGGCGGCCTGAACGGCTACTCCGACGCCTGCCTGGGCCGGGTGTGGGACTACCAGGAGTTCTCGCAGTGGCTGTCGGAGGTGTACCACGGCACGTCGTCCGGCGACGCCTACCGTGCGGGCACCACCCTGGCCCGGCTGCGCCGCCTCTTCGAGTCCCCCGCCGCGGCGGCCGCGTTCGCCGAGCAGTACCTCGGCACGACCCCCCGGTGACCCGCCTCAGTCATGCAGGGGCCGGTCGCTGAGCCGGTGGTCGGCCACGTTCAGCGCCTCGTCCACCAGCCGCCGCAGATGCCCGTCGGGCAGTGAGTAGATCACCCGCCGCCCTGTCTTCCGCGTGGTCACCAGGCCCGCCAGGCGCAGCCGCGCCAGATGCTGGCTGACGGCGGGACGGGCCGCGCCGCAGGCCTCCGTGAGGGTCGTGACATCGGCCTCGCCCGAGGTCAGGGCGTGCAGCAGGGTGAGGCGGGTGCGGTCGCCGAGCAGGGCGAGCAGTTCGGCGGCGAGGGCGAACTGCTCCTCGCCCGGGGTGCGCGGATGCGCATCGTGCGCAGTTGATAGGTGCATGCGTGCGCTCATACGCACATAATGGCGTCGTGGGCGTCCCGCGTCCACTCCCGCGACACCGGAAGGGGACCGACGTGAGCGACCGGCACGACCACGGGCATGACCATGACCACGCACACCACCATGGCCACGAGTCCGCTCACGAACACCGTCACGGCCATGACCACCCTCACTGGCGCGCGAACCTGCGCCACCGACTGAGCCATCTGCTCACCCCCCACTCCCACGAGACCGCCGACAAGCTGGACTCCGCCCTGGAGTCCTCGGTCCGTGGCATGCGCGCCCTCTGGGTCTCGCTCGCCGTGCTGGGCGCGACCGCGCTCGTCCAGGCGGTCGTGGTCGTCCTGTCCGGATCGGTGGCGCTGCTCGGCGACACGGTGCACAACGCCGCCGACGCGCTGACCGCCGTACCGCTCGGGATCGCCTTCGTGCTGGGACGCCGGGCGGCGACGCGGCGCTTCACCTATGGCTACGGGCGGGCCGAGGACCTCGCCGGGATCGTGATCGTGCTGACGATCGCCGCGTCGGCCGCCTTCGCGGCATGGGCTGCGGTCGGCCGGCTGCTCGATCCGCGGCCCGTGGAGCATGTCCCGGCGGTGGCGGTGGCGGCGCTGGCCGGGTTCGCCGGCAACGAGTGGGTGGCGCGGTACCGGATCCGGGTCGGCCGTTCGATCGGCTCCGCCGCACTGGTCGCCGACGGACTGCACGCCCGTACGGACGGATTCACCTCGCTGGCCGTGTTGGTGGGCGCGGGCGGCTCGGCACTGGGGTGGCAACTGGCCGACCCGATCGTCGGGTTGGCGATCACGGCGGCGATCGTGCTGGTGCTGCGGGACGCGGCGCGCGAGGTGTTCCGGCGGGTGATGGACGCCGTCGACCCGGCCCTGGTGGACCGGGCGGAGCAGGCGCTGCGGGAGGTGCCGGGCGTGCGTGGGGTCGGGGAGCTGCGGCTGCGCTGGATCGGGCACCGGCTGCGCGCCGAGGTGGCGGTCGTGGTGGACGGCGAGGCGACGGTACGGCAGGCCCACGGCATCGCCGTCGACGCGGAACACGCCCTGCTGCACGCCGTACCGCGCCTGACGGCGGCCCTGGTCCACGCAGACCCGGCACCGGCCCCCGGCGAGGACGACCCCCACCGGGCGCTGGCGCACCACACCGCGGCCTGAAGTCAGGCCACTCCCTTCCTTGCCCGGGGCAGGGTGTTCAAGGGGCTTGAAGTCAGGCCACCCCGAGCCCCTCCAGCACCACGGCCCCCGGCAGTTCGGCGAAGGCCTTGCCCGGGACCAGCAGCTTGCCCCTGCGGCGGCCGCTGCCCACCAGGACGTAGGGCAGGTCGACGACGGCCGAGTCGATCAACAGGGGCCAGCCGGCGGGGAGTCCGATCGGGGTGATGCCGCCGTACTCCATGCCGCTCTCCCCCGTGGCCGTGTCCATCGACGCGAACGAGGCCTTACGGGCGCCGAGTTGGCGGCGCACCACGCCGTTGACGTCGACCCGGGTCGTGGACAGGACCACGCACGCGGCCAGCGTCGTCCCGCCGCCCCGCTTGCCCGCGACGACCACGCAGTTCGCCGACCTCTCCAGCAACTCCTGCCCGTAGTGCTGGACGAAGACCGCGGTGTCGGCCCACTGCGGATCGGTGTCGACGTACACGATCTGCTCGGCGGGGACGCTGCCGCTCCAGTCGCGTACGGCGGCGGCGACCGGGGCGGTCAGTTCACCGAGGGCGTCGGGGGCGGGGAGGGCGGTGTCGAAGTGTCCGATGGGTGCGTCCATGACGGCACGCTAACAGGGCGGCCGGTGCCCGATCAGGGGACGGGCGGGACGGAGACCGCCAGTACGAGCCGGGTGGGGACCTCGCCCTGATTGCCGTAGGAGTGCGGGGCGTTGGCCTCGAAGGTGACGCTCGCACCGGCCGGGACGCGGTACTCGGCGCCCTCGACGGTGAGGGTCAGTTCGCCCTCGGTGACATGGGCGATCTCCACCGTGCCGGCGGGGTGCGGATCCGAGCTGCTGCCCTCCCCCGGCATCAGCCGCCACTCCCACATCTCCAGCGGTCCGGGCGCCTCGGTGCCGGCGAGGAGCCGGCTGTAGCTGCCGGCGTCGGTGTGCCAGAGCCGGACCACCTGGTCGGCCGGGACGATCCGGACCTTCGGGCCCTGTTCGTAGTCGAGCAGGGTGGTGATGCTGACGCCGAGCGCGTCGCCGATCTTCACGACCGTGCCGATGCTCGGGTTGGTGCGTGCCTGTTCGATCTGGATCAGCATGCCCCGGCTGACGCCGGCGCGGGCGGCGAGCGCGTCCAGGGTGAAGCCGCGCTCATTGCGCCAGCGCTTGACGTTGCGCGCCAGGGACTGGTTCAGCAGGTCGAGGTCCGACACGTTCCGTCCAATGTCCAATTCTCGGGAGGTCACTGTCCTGGATGACCGGGAGGTCAATATCTTGGATGACAGGGTCCATCGCACTGGACTACGGTGAGGTGCACCCGATCGTTCACCGAACTGTACTGCGAGGCGAGCCGTGACAGCATTCTTCGCCCTGGCCACCAGCCTGCTCTGGGGCCTGGCCGACTTCGGCGGCGGACTGCTCACCCGGCGCACCCCGGCCCTGACGGTGGTCGTCGTCTCGCAGGCGATCGCGGCGGCCGTACTGGGCGCGATCGTCGTGGCCACGGGCGGCTGGAGCGAGGCCGGGCCGCGGCTGTGGTTCGCCTTCGCGGCGGGCCTTGCCGGGCCGGTGGCGATGATTTCCTTATACAAGGCGCTCGCGCTGGGCCCGATGGGGGTCGTCTCCCCGCTCGCGACCCTGAGTGTGGCCGTCCCCGTCGGCGTGGGCCTGTTCCTCGGCGAGCGCCCCGGTCTGACGCAGGTGGCCGGGATCGCCGTCGCCGTCACCGGTGTGGTGCTCGCGGGTGGTCCGCAGCTCGCAGGCGCCGCCGTGCAGCGCCGGGCGATCATGCTCACGCTGATCGCGGCGCTCGGTTTCGGCACGGTGTTCGCGCTGATCGCTGAGGCGTCGACGACCGTGACCGGCCTGTTCCTCGCCCTGTTCGTGCAGCGCGTGACGAACGTGCTCGGGGGCGGTGTCGCCCTGTACGTCTCCGTGAAGCGGGGCGGCGAGGCTCTTCCCGGTGGCCGCTTCCCCTGGGCCGCGCTGCCGGCCCTCGCCTTCGTCGGACTCGCGGACGTCGCGGCGAACGGCACCTACTCGGTGGCCGCCCAGCACGGTCCCGTCACGGTGGCCGCCGTGCTCGCCTCGCTCTATCCGGTGGTGACCGCCCTCGCCGCCCGCGGCATCCTCCGCGAACGGCTCCGCGCGATCCAGGCGGCGGGCGCCGGCCTCGCCCTGTTCGGCACGCTGCTGCTGGCCGCGGGCTGAGTCAGGAGGGCTCGGCGTCCAGTTCGGCGAGCCGCGCCACCGCCTCGTCGTCCAGTTCCGAGAGGGCGCACAGCTGCTCCGGCGTCACACCGTCGGGGATCGGCACCGGCGCGGGCGTCCTCAGCGGCGGCTGCCAGCCGTCGGCAGGTGTCCAGCGCCGTACGACCCGGGCGGGCGCGCCCGCGACCACGGCATGGTCGGGCACGACACCACGGACCACCGCGCCGGCGGCCACGACCACGTTCCGTCCGATCTTCGCACCCGGCAGGATCACGGCGTTCGTGCCGACCCAGCAGCCCGGGCCGATCTCCACCGGTTCCATGCGCGGCCACTGCTTGCCTATCGGCTGGTGCGGATCGTCATAGGAGTGGTTAGTGGATGTGACGTACACATAGGGCCCGAAGTAGCAGTCGCTGCCGATGGTCACCGTGGTGTCGGCGATGACATGGCTGCCGCGGCCCAGGACCACGCCGTCGCCGATGCGGAGGATCGGTTCGGGGCCGAGGTCGAGGTCGGGCATCAGACCCGCCGTCAGGGTGACCTGCTCGCCGACGATGCAGTGGGAGCCGAGGTGGATCCAGGGTTCGCCGAAGACGGTGCCGAGCGGGAAGGCCAGACGGGTGTGCGCGCCGAGGGCGCCGAAGCGGAAGCGGCCGGGGCTCTCGGCCGTCACCGAGCCCGTGCGCTGCACCCAGGCCCAGCCCGCGTGGACGGCGCGCTGCGTCAGACTCCGCCGCCAGGATGAGAACGTGTTCTTGCTCTTCGGCACGCAGTCACCGTACTGAGCGTTCGCCACCCTTATGAGGTCGAGGAGCTGTGATCTTCACCCCACAGCAGCAGCGCGACCGTCGAGGGGCCCGGTCTCCGGCCGGACGGCATCACCCTTAGAAGGTGACGCGAAACGGGTGACGACGGAGTAGCCGTGGAGGAGCAGGGCCGCGACCGGCGGCCGATCCAGGGACGGAGGCCCCAGCCATGGCCACCACCGCTGTGAAGCACCACCGCTCCGAGGGCGTCCAGCAGGCCGCGAGCGGACTGACCGCGCTCGGCGCCGTCCTGCTCATCATGGGCGGCATCCTCGACATCGTTCGGGGCATCATGGCCGTCGCGAACGACGACGTGTTCCTCAACACCCGCAACTACACCTTCCAGTTCGACCTGACGAGCTGGGGCTGGATCCATCTGGCCGTCGGAACCGTCGCCCTCGTCGTGGGTCTCGGGCTCGTCGTGGTCGCGACCTGGGCACGCGTGCTGGGCGTGGGCATCGCGGCACTGGCGATCGTCGCGAACTTCCTGGACGTCCCCTCCTACCCGTTCTGGTCCCTGACCCTGATCGCGCTGTACGCCTTCGTCATCTGGGCACTGTGCGTGGTGGAGCGGGACCGGGAGCCCTCCTGACGGGCCGGGCGACCACCATGACGGACGAACGGGCCGAGCGCATCGCCGAGTTCATCGCACCGCTGCGGGTGAAGCCGGGGTCGAAGGTGGATCTCGCCACCGACTTCGACCCCGGCTTCAAGGGCGGGATCGGCGGCAAGAAGGAAGGCCGGGAGCTGCTGCGGACGGGCGTCGCCCTGCTGGCCGACTACCAGCGCCGGCTGGCCGCCGAGGGCAGATACGGGGTGCTGTTGTGCCTGCAGGCCCTGGACGCGGGTGGCAAGGACGGCACCATCCGGCACGTGATGACCGGGGTGAACCCCCAGGGCGTTCACGTGGCGAACTTCAGGGTGCCCTCGAACGAGGAACTCGACCACGACTACCTGTGGCGCTACGCCTGCCGGCTGCCCCGGCGCGGTGAGATAGGCATCTTCAACCGCTCGCACTACGAGGAGGTGCTGGTGGTGCGGGTGCACAGCGAGCTGCTGGAGCGCCAGCGGCTGCCGGAGGAGGCGAAGGCCAAGGGCGTGTGGCGGCGGCGCTACCGGGAGATCAACGACTGGGAGCGGTATCTGTACGACAACGGCTTCCGCGTGGTGAAGCTGTTCCTGAACCTCTCCAAGGAGGAGCAGCGCACCCGTTTCCTCAAGCGGATCGACGTTCCCGAACGGAACTGGAAGTTCTCGGCCTCGGACGTCCGTGAACGGGCCTGGTGGGACGACTACCAGCACGCGTTCTCCCGCATGCTGTCCGCCACCAGCACCCGCTGGGCCCCCTGGTACGTCATACCCGCCGACCACAAGTGGTTCGCCAGGATCTGCGCGGCCGCGGTGCTCGCCCACACGCTGATCGACATCGACCCGCAGTACCCGGAGGTCGGCGAGAAGGCCCGGCACGAACTGTCCATGGTGAAGGAGGACCTGGAGGCCGAGGCGCCACCCGGCGCACCGGCCGATCCGTACGCCGCCTCGGTGGCCCACCGGAAGGGCGGGCACGGAAAATGACCTCCCCGAGCTCCCCGAGTTCCCCCGGCTCCCAGAGCTCCCCGGCGGACGGGGAACAGAGCAGCACGATGACCGCCGAGCCGTGGTACGCGCAGTCACCCGAGGCCGTGGCGAGCGCCCTCGGTGTGGACCCCGGGTCCGGACTCAGCGCCGCGGAGGCGGCGAAGCGGCTCACCCGCGACGGCCCCAACGCCCTGCCGGAGGAACAGCCCCGGCCCGGCTGGCGCCGCCTGCTGGACCAGTACCGCAGTTACATGCAGATCATCCTGATCGCCTCGGCGATCGTGTCGCTGGCCATCCAGGAGTGGGGCACGGCCGTACTCCTGCTGGTCCTGACCGTGCTCAACGCGGTCATCGGCATGCGCCAGGAGGGCAAGGCCGAAAGCGCCATGAACGCCCTGAAGTCGATGATGAAGGCGACGGCCCGGGTGCGGCGGGACGAGACGGAGACGGAGATACCGGCCGAGGAGGTCGTCACCGGGGACGTCGCGCTGATCGCGGCCGGCGACGACGTTCCCGCCGACGGCCGGCTCGTCGCCGCGAGCGCGCTGCAGATCGACGAGTCGGCGCTGACCGGCGAGAGCACACCCGCCGCCAAGGACACCGCGATCGTGCGCGGTACGGGGCTCGGACCCGGGGACCGTACGAACACGGCGTTCATGAACACCCCTGTCACCCACGGCAGTGGCGTCATGCTCGTCACCGGCACGGGCACCGACACGGAGCTGGGCAAGATCTCCGGGATGCTCTCGGCCACCCCGCGTGAGGCCTCGCCACTGACCCGTGAACTGGACCGGCTGACCCTGTGGATCGCGAGCGCGGCCGGCCTGACCATGATCGTGATGTTCGTCCTGGGCCGGGCCCGCGGCGAGGCGTGGGACGCGCTGTTCGTCGCCGCCGTGTCGCTGGCGATCGCGGCCATCCCCGAGGCCCTGCCCACGGTGACACAGACCATCCTGTCGCTGGGCGGACTGGACCTCGCCCGGCACCACGCGATCGTCAAGGACCTCCCGTCGGTGGAGACGCTGGGCTTCACCTCGGCGATCAACTCCGACAAGACCGGCACCCTGACCCTGAACCAGATGACGGCCGTCGAGGTCGTGGACGCCTTCGACCGCTACACCGTCTCGGGGTCCGGGTACGAACTGGAGGGCCGGATCCACCACGCCGTCGGCCGTTCCTCGGGCATCGAGGACGCGATCCTGCCCTATCTCATGGCGAACGACGCCAAGCTGGTCGACGGCCGGGTGGTGGGAGACCCCACCGAAGGGGCGCTGCTGGTGCTGTGCCACAAGGCGGGCCTCGACCTGGAGGCGACCCGGGAGCGGTTCCCACGGCTGGCGACTCTGCCCTTCGACCCCTCGTACAAGCTGATGGCCACCTTCCACTCCGCGACCGACGGCCGAGGCAGGCCGGTCGTGCGGTGCTTCGTGAAGGGGGCCGCGCCCGCGGTGATGGCACGGGCTGCGACGGCCCTGAGCGACGGCACGAGCATTCCCTGGAACTCCGAGCTCGACAAGCGGGCCCACGAGGAGATGGAGCGGATGGAACGCGCGGGGCGCCGGGTGATGGCCGCCGCCACCGTCGACGTCGACCCGGACGGCTTCGCCGCCGACGGGGACCTGCTCGCCCTGGTCACGGGGGTGCGGGTGGCCAGCCTGGTCGGGATGGAGGACCCGCCGCGCGAGGAGTCCAGGAAGGCGGTGGCCGGAGCGCGGGCGGCCAACATCCGGGTGCGGATGGTGACCGGTGACGACGTCGTCACGGGAGCCGCGATCGCGGAGCAGGTCGGCATCGAGGGCAAGGCCGTCCTCGGCTCCGACTTCGCCGCGCTCGGCGAACAGGAACGGCTGGACCGCATCGACGGCATCGGTGTGATCGGCCGGGTCGCCCCCGAGCACAAGGTGCTCCTCGCCGACACGCTGAAGAAGAAGGGCGAGGTGGTCGCCATGACCGGGGACGGCGTCAACGACGCTCCGGCCATCAAGGCGGCGGACATCGGGATCGCCATGGGCTCCGGCACCGAGGTGGCCAAGAACGCCGGGCGGCTGATCCTGTCCGACGACAACTTCGCCACGATCGTCTTCGCGGTGGAGCAGGGGCGGAAGATCTACGACAACCTCACCAAGTACATCCGCTTCGTGCTGGTTCTGCTGGTCGTGTTCGTGCTGACCTTCCTGGGGGCGTCCCTGTTCAACATCGCGGGCGGTGAGCCGTTCACGCCGGCCCAGGTGCTGTGGATCCACTTCTTCGTCAACGCGGCCTTCGGCTTCGCGCTGGGCTTCGACCGGGTCAGTCCCGGGCTGATGTCCCGCAAGCCGCGGCCTCGCGGCGAACCGGTGATGACGCCGGGTCTGATGGTCACGGTCGCTCTCGCCGGACTGGCGATCACGATCGGACTGCTGTCGTTGATCAAGCTGGGCGAGGTCCGCTTCGACAGCGTCGGGATCGGCAACTCCATCGCCTTCACCTCGTTCGCGCTGTGCCTGATCGTCGCCGCCGTCGAGTGCCGCAGCGAGACGGAGACGGTCCTGACCACGGACACGTTCGACAGCAGGCAGATGAACTGGGCGATGTTCGGTGAGTTCGTCCTCGCGGTCCTTGCGACCCAGACGGACGTCTTCAACCGCCTGCTCGGTACGACACCGCTCACCCTGGGCCAGTTCGGCTGGGCCCTGCTGCCGGCTCTCGCCCTGCTGGCCTTGTGGGAACTGGGTAAGGCCATCGCCCGCAGCCGCATGCCCCAGGCGGGGGCCGCGGGCTGAGTTGCCGTGGCGTCGGTCAGGCCGACGGCGTCCTGCTTTCGCGTCGCAGTGCCGGACGGCTCAGCCGCAGGAGTTGGCGCCAGGCCGGCCGCGGTCGCGACGCGCGCTTCCCCGGGCGCTGCCGTGGCACTCGTACCCGTAGCGCCCGTGGCCGGATCTCGCAGCGGACGGGGGCGGGCAGGGTCAGCGCCTCACCGTCGACGCCGACCCGGAGGGAGGGCCGGTCGGCGTCGACGACCACGCGCCTGGCCGTCGTCCAGGTCAGTCCGGCGGCGCGCCGCCCGCGCAGCAGCCCGGCGGCCTGTGCGGCGCTGTTCACGTCGACGCCCACGGCTCCCAGCTCCGCGCCGTCCAGACGTGCCCGGCGCCCCAGGCCGGCGATGTCGCTGGTGCCGTAGCGGTTGTTGCTGACCAGCAGGGCCTGCGGTGCGGTGAAGACCGTCCGTCCGGCCTGGGCGAGCAGGACGGCACCCGGGTGGCCGAGGAGCAGGTCCGGCAGGAGTTCCAGGGTGGTCCGGGTCTTGCCGTCGCGGTAGGCGGGACTCCGTACGACCTCGGCGTAGGCGCCGAACGACACGTTGTTGACGAAGGGCCGGGCGCCGGCCCGGCCGAGGTCGACCCGCAACTCCACGCCGTCGCGCAGTGCGTCCAGGGCCGCGGACGGATCGTCGAGGTCGAGGCCGAGGTCGAGTGCGAAGTGGTTGCGGGTCCCGGCGGGGATCACCAGGAACGGGATACCGAACGACGCGGCGACGTCGGCGACCAGGGCCTGGGTGCCGTCGCCGCCGGCGACGCCCAGCAGGTCCGCGCCCTCGTCGACGGCCTTGCGGGCGAGTCCCGCGACGTCCGTCTCGCCCGGGCCCTCCAGCAGCACCACCCGTGCCCCGAGGGACTCGGCCTTCTCGCGCAACCGGAAGCGTTCGACCTTGCCGTCCCCGGACCGCGGATTCATGATCAACACGGCGTGCCGGGCGGGCGGCGCCGACCGCTCCGCCAGCGGGAGCGGCGCGTCGGTCCGGGCGAGGGCGTCGCGGCCGGTCGCGATGGCGAGCAGCCACAGCGCCCAGGCCGCGGCGACGACCCAGCCCAGATGGGCCCGGTGGTAGTCCACCAGCACCCAGACGGGGGCGGCGGAGGCGAGCAGAACGGCGAGCGGGCGGGAGTAGCCCGGTCGGCGGATCGCCCACGAGACGGCCAGGAACGTGACCGCGGTACCGGTCAGTCCGACGGTCAGCAGGCCCACGGTCCGCAGACCGCCGAACACGGCGAGGAACGCGACCGCGGCGGCCGCGGCCGCCAGTGATGTCCGTGCCAGCCAGCGCTGCCGCGGAGTCGTGAATTCCATGACACCACGGTCGGCCTACCGCGGCCCGGCCGGCATCACCCTCCACAGGCGATGTGCCGCCCCGGCAGCACGTCCCGGCCGTTCATCGCCTACGGTGCCGGTTCCAGGACGGAAGGTGGAGCGGTGATGGCGGGCAAGGCACTGATCACGGGCATCGGCGGGAAGGAACCGAGGATCGACGGGGAGGCCTTCGTCGCGCCGACGGCGTCGGTGATCGGGGACGTGACGCTGGCGGCGGGCGCGAGCGTCTGGTACGGCGCCGTGCTGCGGGGCGATGTCGAGCGGATCTTCGTCGGGGCCCAGGCCAACATCCAGGACAACTGCACCCTGCACGCGGACCCGGGGTTCCCGGTCCACGTCGGGGAGCGGGTCTCCGTCGGTCACAACGCGGTGGTGCACGGGGCGACCGTGGGAGACGACTGCCTCGTCGGGATGGGCGCGACCGTGCTGAACGGCGCCGTGATCGGCGAGGGGTCGCTGGTCGCCGCGCAGGCACTGGTGCCGCAGGGGATGCAGGTGCCGCCGGGCTCACTGGTGGCGGGGGTGCCCGCCAAGGTCAAGAGGCCCCTCACGGACGAGGAGCGCCAAGGGATCACGCTGAACGGATCGCTCTACGCCGAACTCGCCAAGGCGCACCAGGAGGTGCACGAGAAGCCGTAGCCCGTGGTGTACGTCGGTCGGCGGCAGCCGTAGCCGGTCGTGGACGTCAGTCGGCGGCGGGGACCGGCTCCGACTCGGCTGCTTCCCGCTCCGCCGCCGCCTTCTTCGCCTTGCGCCGTACGACCAGCATCGACGCCACACCCACCAGCACGGCCGCCGCCAGACCCACGTACGAGAAGCGCTTCAACCAGTCCTCGGCGACGACGCCGACGTAGTAGATGACCGCTGTGGTGCCGCCCGCCCAGCAGATGCCGCCGAGGACGTTGGCGATCAGGAACTTCCAGTACGGCATGTGGAGGACGCCCGCGAGGGGGCCGGCGAAGATGCGCAGGAGGGCGATGAAGCGGCCGAAGAAGACGGCCCACATGCCCCACTTCTCGAAGGAGCGCTCGGCGGTGGCGACATGGCCCTCGCTGAAGTGTCTGGGGAACTTCCTGCCGAGCCAGGCGAGCAGTGGCCGGCCGCCCTTGCGGCCGATGGCGTAGCCGATGGAGTCGCCGATGACCGCGCCGAGGGTGGCGCAGGCGCCGAGGACCACCGGGTTGATGCCGGAGTGCTGGGAGGACAGCAGAGCCGCGGAGACCAGGACGATCTCGCCCGGCAGCGGTACGCCCAGGCTCTCGAGGCCGATGACCAGCGCCACCACGGCGTAGACGGCAGCCGCGGGCACCGTGTCGAGCCACTCCTGGACGTGCAACGCCGGTTCCTCCCCGATCGTGAACCCTGACAGCCGTCTTCCCGGCATGCGCCGCACGGGGGCGCATGCCGGGAAGCCTACCGGGTCAGCCCGTCGCGGTGCCGTCCCAGAGATCACACCGGTGCTCCCGGTGCCCCGTGCTGCTCAGGGTGTTCCCGCCCTTCGAGGCCGTCTTCAGGGAGAGGACCGCCCCTGGTCCGGCGGGCATCGGGGGCTGTGCAATGGCTCGCGGCACCCCGTCCCGGACGAAGGATCCCCAGTACTGCACCATCTGCCCCGCCAGCACCTTCTGCTCCGTGTTCAACGGGGACTCCAGACCGAAGTGCTTGAAGAGGTACTGGACCTCGTCGACGTGGGTCGCGCCGAAGTCGAAGTCGGTGTGCAGGTTGCGCAGGGAGGCGAAGGGCGGGGAGGTGCGGTCCGCGAACTCGTACGAGTAGACGGGGGCCCGGGTCTTCAGGAGGCCGTCTAGTCGGAGCGCGGGACAACTGAAGAGGACGTCGCCGAGTGCCGTGGCGTAGGCGATGGTCGGGGTCGGGTAGGCGGAGAGGGGGTAGCGGGCCAGGGCCGCCTCGCCGAAGTCCTGGCGCATGGCCGCCGGATACTGCTCGGCGGTGAGCGGTCTGCCGGTCAGATCGAACTGCGAGAACGCGAAGAGGCGTCCCTCGTCCTTGTTCGAGCCGTTGAGCACGGGCACCCGGGAGGCCGTCCCGTTCGCGATGGCCTGTTCGGGCTGCACGGGCAGGAAGGCGCCGCCGGTCACCGGACCCCAGTCGCCGTCACCCTGCGCCTCGAGGATCTCGCGGGCGGACTTGCCACGCAGACAGGCCACGGTCGCGCAGCCGAGCTTCTGGGCGAAGTCGGCTCCCTGGGCCACCGCGTCCGCGTGGGTGCGGGCGTCGCAGTCGCCGTAGGCACCGCTCTCGATGATGCCGGCGCGGAACAGGCCCTTCGCCGTCGGTGAGGCCAGCTGGGTGCAGACCGAGCGGCCGCCCGCCGACTCGCCGGCGATGGTGACGCGGCCCGGGTCGCCGCCGAAGCGGCCGATGTTGGCGCGCACCCAGCGCAGCGCGGCCTGCTGGTCGAGCATGCCGAAGTTGCCGGAGACCCCGTCCCGTGCCTCCTTGTCGAGGCCGGAAGCGGCCAGGAAACCCATCGCACCGAGGCGGTAGTTGACGGTGACGACGACCGTGCCGGTCGTCCGCGCGAAGGTGTCGGGCACGATGTCCTGTCCGGCACCCGCGGTCAGGCCGCCGCCGTGGAACCAGACGAGCACCGCGCGCCGGGCGGAGCCCCGGGGGACGTAAACGTTCAGATCGAGGCAGTCCTCGGTGTACGACGGCTGCTCGTAGCCAGGGTCCCAACTCGACGTCTGGACACACTTGTTGCCGAAGGAGCGCGCCGAACGGACCCCGTGCCACGGCCGGGCGGGCCGTGGATCGCGCCAGCGGAGCGCGCCGACCGGGGGCTGGGCGTAGGGAATGCCGAGGAACTGCCGTCCCTCCGTGGTGGTTTCGCCCCGCACGCGGCCGGCGTCGGTGCGCACCACCGTGCCATCGCCGTGGGAGGCCGCCTGTGCGGCGGGCACGGGGGCGACGAAGGCCGCCGCGAGGGCTGTCAGTGCGATGACGATGCGCCGTATCACTTGCCCACCTCCACGCTCGTCCGCAGCCGCAGATCACGTGAGGACGCGCCGGCCCACACGGTGCGCCGGCCGGTCCCGAGCACCCAATCGTGACGCTTGGGGTCCCATGAGGACAAGGTGCGCGCGGCGATGTCCACCTCGACACGCCGTCGCTCCCCCGCCCGCAGCGCCACCCGCCGGTAACCGGCCAACACCTTGATGGCCTGGTCGAGTTCGAGGTGGGGCGACGGGCCGACGTACACCTGCGGGAGGGCGATCCCGTCGCGTCGCCCGGTGTTGTGGACGGTGAAGGACACCCGCAGTCCGCGGCCGGCCCGGCGGACGCGCAGGTCACCGTAGGAGAAGGAGGTGTACGACAGCCCGTGCCCGAAGGGGAACAGGGGGCGCTCGCCCTGGGCGTCATACCAGCGGTAGCCGGCGTGGATGCCCTCCGAGTACTCCTCGGTGCCGTTCACGCCTGGGTAGCGGCGCGGGTCGCCGGCGACGGGATGGTGGGCGTCGTCGACCGGGAAGGACTGGGTGAGACGGCCCCCGGGGTCGCACTCGCCGTACAGGACGGCCGCGGTGGCGACCGCGCCCTCCTGGCCCGGGTAGTACATCTGCAGAACGGCGCCGGTGGAGGTCAGCCATGGCATCGATGTCGAGGACGAGGTGTTGAGGACCACCGTGGTGCGTGGGTTGGCCTTGGTGACCGCCTCGATCAGCTGCCGCTGGTGGCCGGGGAGGGCGAGGGTGGTGCGGTCCAGGCCCTCGGTGGCGTCCTCGTAGGCGAACAGCACCACATCACGTGCGTGCCGGGCGGCGCTCACGGCCTCGGCGACGTCCTGCGCGCGGGTCGCTCCGGTGCTGCGCCGCAGCCGGAACAGCAGGCCGTCCGCTCCTCCCCGCGCGGTGATGCGCAGGGTGTGGGCGCCCTTGGCGAGCGTCAGTGTCCTGCGGCGTACGGACAGTCCGTCGGGGGCGGCAGAGACCAGCCCGCCCTGGAAGTACTCGCCGTAGCCGGCGGCCTGCGGGAACAACTCCGTCCCGTCGAGCAGGACTTCGGGACGGGCGGTGGGTGCGGAGGAGAAGTGCAGGACGAAGGTCCACTCGTCGGACGCGGTGACGGTGAGCGTACCGTCGTACGTCCAGACCTTGCCCAGGCCGACCTTCTGGGCCTCGCTGTCGAAGACGGGGGTGAGCGCGGCGGCCGGGATCGCCTTGCCGAAGAGGTCCTCACCGAGCGCGTAAGTGACCTTTCCCGCGCGGGATTTGATGGCGTCGAGCGGGCTGTCGGCGTGATCGGGGACGACATGGGCGCTGCCGCCGCCGCTGACGAAGGGCAGGCTGCCGGTCGGGCCGATCACGGCGACCGTGCCGCCGGGGGTCAGCGGGAGGGTGCGGTTCTCGTTGCGCAGAAGGGTGGCGCCCGCCTTGGCGACCTCCAGGGCCACGGCCGCGCCCGCCTTCGCGTCGCGGTCGGGGCGAGGCGGCACGCTGCCGTCGAGCAGACCGAAGCGGTCCATGACCGCGAGGACGCGGCGGACGGAACGGTCGACGAGGCGCTCGGGCACGCTGCCGTTCTGCACGGCCGTCTTCAGCGCCGTGCCGAAGTAGGTGCCGTCGGGCATCTCCATGTCGAGGCCCGCCGTGATCGCCGTGACGGTGCTGTGCGCGGCGAACCAGTCGGTCATCACCCAGCCGTCGAAGCCCCACCGGTCTCGCAGGATGTCGGTGAGGAGGGTCTTGTTCTCGCAGGAGAAGGTGCCGTTGACCTTGTTGTAGGCGCCCATGACGGCGCCCGCGCCCGCGTCGATGGCGGCCTCGAAGCCGCGCAACTCCAGCTCGTGCAGGGTCTGTTCGTCCACCCGCACGTCGATCGACATGCGGTCCTGCTCCTGGTTGTTCATCGCGAAGTGCTTGACGGTGGCGATGAGGTGCTCGCCCTGGATGCCCTTGATCTCGGCGGCGACCAGGTCGGAGGCGAGCAACGGGTCCTCGCTGAAGGTCTCGAAGTTGCGGCCCGCGTACGGGGTGCGGATGAGATTGACCATCGGGGAGAGGAGCACGTCCTGGCCGAGGGCGCGGCCCTCGCGGCCGACGACCCGGCCGTAGCGGCGGGCGAGCGAGGGGTCGAAGGCGGAGGCGAGCAGGACCGGGGCGGGCAGGGCGGTGGCGTGGCGGGTGACGCGGACGCCGGCCGGGCCGTCGGTCAGGCGCAGGGGAGGTATGCCGAGACGCCGCACGCCGGGGACGTAGCCGGCCTGGCCGAGCGAGGCGGGGTCGGTGGCGCCGTGCAGCAGGGAGATCTTCTCGTCAAGGGTGAGCTTGGCGAGGAGGCCTTCGACGCGGGGACCGGCCCCCGCCTCGGGTCTGGCCAGGGCGTGGGCGGGAGGCGTCAGAGCGCCGGTGGCCGCCGCGGCGACGGCGATCGCGCCGCTCATCAGACGCAGGGCGGATCGCCGGGAGACGGTGTCGGACATGAGCCGTCACTCCTTCGGTGTGCGGGCACGACGATGTGAACCGCAGTCACGCCATGGCGTTCCGGGGTGTGTTCGGCATCTGAACGCGGTGTGCGGCAGATGCAGGTGACGACCCGTTGGACACCGGTGGCGCGGCGGGAAAACTATGTCCGGCGGTGACTCGTGTCAATGACACGAACAGGAAACGCGTCGAATGCGCACAAGAGTCGAACGCGCACCAGGAACGAAGACGGGGCCGCCCCCGAGGGGACGGCCCCCGTGGCTCCTTCAACCGAGGCCGACAGGGCCTGTTCGGTTCAGGTCGGCAGGGCCCGTTCGGTTCAGGACGGACCCGAGGGTGGTCGTGACCGTGTTCAGGGTGTCGGCGGTCAGCGTGCGGACGCGGTCGAGCGGGGGGTCAAACGGGGCGGGCGGCTCGGCGGGCCGGGGCTCGCTGTGGACCTGGACGAACTTCGGCCGGTACTGCTCGTCCTGCGGCGCCGGTCGTGGGGCGCGGCCAGGGGGCGGCGCAGGCGGGGTCGCGCCGGGCACGGGCTGCTCCTCCGAGGGCCGCTTCCCCCGGCCGTCCGGGGTGCGCACGTCGCCGCCGGTCTCCAGCTCCCAGCGCTGCCCGGCCGACCCGTTCCGCTCGGCGACTTCCGGGCGCCTGCCCTGTCCGGCCGCGACAAGCAGTCCGTCGCCGCCGCGCAGCAGCAACTCCCCGCGCACCGTGAGGTCGTAGCGCACCTTCCCCGCGTGTACGGCGCAACCGGCGAGGACCAGCGAGCGCTTGTCGGCGTCCAGGCACAGGGACGGGTCGGCGTCGCTGCGCAGCAGGCCGTCGTCCTGGTACGACCACTGCTGGGACGCGGCGGAGGAACAGGCCGCCAGCACCGCCGCCACCCCTGCCTCGGCCCGGCCGCCCTCGGCGTCGAGGCACAGGCCCCGGTCGGTGTTGCGGAGCCGGCCGCGGCCGACTTCGACGGACTGCCCGGCGGAGGCGGGCGAGGGCGATCCGGCGGACGAGGTGTCGTCGGCGGACCGGGCCGGATCGAGGGACCTGCTGCTCACCGGGCTCCAGGTGGCCCGCACGTTCGGGACACCGCTGTCGTCGGACCAGCCCTTGGTGACCAGAACGGTGAGGAGCAGGGCGAGGGCGGTCAGGCCGACCCCGACGACCACGGCTCTGGTGCGCCTGTGAGGCGTGGCGGGCCGGTGCCGGCCGCCGCTGTTCGGACGGCCGGGCCGGGCCGTGCGGTCCCCGCCGCGGCCGGGGCGGGAGTCCAGGTAGCGCTGGGCGCCCCAGCCGAGGACGGTCTCGGCGAGAAGCACCTCGAGCCCGCTCTCGAAGTGGCTGAGCTGCTCGGCGGCGTGGCGGCAGTACCGGCACTCCGTCAGATGCTGCTGGACGTCCGGGAGCAGGGCGCCGCCCCGGCGGATGGGGACGTCGAGAAGGCGGTTGTAGAAGCGGCATTCCCTGCCGGGTGCCAGTTCCCGGTGGGCGCGTACGCAGCCGACGCGGAATTGCTCGCGCGCCTGCTCCAGCGCGGCCGTGGCGGTGGGCGCGTCCACACCCAACAGACCGGCTGGTATGGTTATCGATTCCGCCTCCACCTCGGTGTGCCACAACAGGCATTGCGAGGCTCCGGGAAGGGCACGGAATGCCCGTTCGGCGAGCTGTCGCCTTTCGGGCGTCACGGAGCGTGCGGCACGCAGCCCGCGCCCTCCGGTCGGTTTGCGGAGTTCCGGCAGCAGAAGAGAAATTCGCTCGTCCGCGGCCCACTCCTTGACCGTGTCCCGGACGGCGCCGAGCAGTTGCGGCCGCAGTGCGCCGGGAGCGGACCGGCCGAGCACCCGGTGGAACGCGGCGGCGGCGACCATGGACGCCGGACCGTCCGCCGAGACCAGACATATGGCTGCGTAGTCATATGCCGCCTGCCAGTGTCTGGCCAGCAGCAACGCACCCGCGCGCGTACCGTCGACGCCCTGGCCCAGTTGCGCGAGGAGGTTGCGGTCGGACTCCTCCGGACCGGAGCCGGGGCGCGGCGGGAACGGAGGTCGTGGGGGGTAGGGGGATTGCACTGAACCAATTCCTTCCAAGCCGCAGGACGGCAGGCGGAATGCGCACGTCCGTCGGAAAGCAGGTGCCTGATTGGTGCATACCTATGCGGCGTCAGTTACTCACCGCTATGAGGTCGCTCACTTTCGCACAATTGATGCACAGGAAACAAGAAGTTCGGATGACCAAAGTTCAAAGATGGGCAACTTCAGATAAGTTACCGACGGTATCCGCACCCGCATTCGAAAGAAGGTTTCGCCTGCCCGCCGAGTTGTGTACACCTAGGGGTCATTGACACACGAAACCTTCAACTCCGGGCCCCGTCGGACCGGACACACAGCGGGCTCCGACGTTTCTCTCGGCGGCCTCTCATCCCCGTCGGCCAGCATGAGCCGCATGACCGCCCCCCACTCTTCAAGCGCCCCCGCCCCCACCCAGAGCGTCCGCGGCGTCCGCAAGGCCGTCGTACCGGCCGCCGGACTCGGCACCCGCTTCCTTCCCGCCACCAAGGCCACCCCGAAGGAGATGCTGCCCGTCGTCGACAAGCCGGCCATCCAGTACGTCGTCGAGGAGGCCGCCGCGGCCGGGCTCGACGACGTCCTGATGGTCACCGGGCGGCACAAGCGGGCCATCGAGGACCACTTCGACAACGCCTTCGAGCTGGAGCAGGCCCTGGCGGCCAAGGGAGACGCCGTACGGCTGGACGCCGTGCGCGACCCGGCCCGGCTGGCCGGCATCCACCACATCCGGCAGGGCGAGCCGCTCGGCCTCGGGCACGCCGTGCTGTGCGCCCGCCGCCATGTAGGCGACCAGCCGTTCGCCGTCCTGCTCGGCGACGACCTCATCGACCCGCGCGAGACGCGGCTGAGCCGGATGCTCGACGTGCGCGACCACTACGCGGGAAGCGTCGTGGCCCTGATGGAGGTGCCGCCGGAGCAGATCCATCTCTACGGCTGCGCGGCCGTGGAGGCGACCGGCGAGGACGACGTCGTCCGGGTCACCGGCCTGGTGGAGAAGCCGTCCAGCCAGGACGCGCCCAGCACTTACGCGGTCATCGGCCGCTATGTCCTCGACCCGGCCGTCTTCGACACCCTCGAGCGCACCGGCCCCGGTCGCGGCGGCGAGATCCAACTGACCGATGCCCTGCAGGAGTTGGCCGCGGGCGGCACGGTGCACGGGGTGGTCTTCGACGGACCGCGCTACGACACCGGCGACAAGGCCGACTATCTGCGCACGGTCGTCCGGCTGGCCTGCGACCGGGACGACCTCGGCCCCGAATTCGTCGCCTGGCTCAAGGAGTTCGTCGCGGACCTGGAGGCCGGCACCGCCATCGGGCGCCGCCGCCGGATCGCGGCCTGACGTCACGGCAAGGGCCCGGGGACGACGTACTCCCCGGGCCGGGCCCCGCGACGGCGCTCAGCCGTTGGGACGCAGGGTCCACACGACGGTCATCTCACCAGTGACGGCACCGTCCGAGCGCCGGATCTCGATCGATACCGGGAACTCCGGGCGCTGTCCCGCGTCCAGTTCGGCCACGACGTCGATGGCCGGGCGGCCGAGGGTCGCGGTCGCGGTGACCGCCCCCATCGCCAGCTTGCGGTACCCGATCTCCGCGCTCACGGCCAGCGGCACGGCCCGCGCGAGCTGGTCCCCGAAGGCGGCCAGCACGATCGCCCCGCTCGCGGTCTCGCCGAGCGTGAACATCGCGCCGGCGTGCGGCCCGCCCACGTGGTTGTGGTACTCGCCCTGGTCCGGCAGGGTCACCACCGCCTTCTCGGGCGTGGTCTCCAGGAACTCGAGGTTCAGGGTCCGGGCCATGGGCACCGTCGCGGCCAGCAGCTCACCGACGGACATCTGATCTGCGCTCATGACCGGATGTTACCCACGGGTAGCTCGACTGGCCAGAGTGGTGTGACGAGCGCCGCTCCGCCCTTTGCTACGGCGTTGACGAGCCACAGTGACCGAATCGTGTCCCGGACGGCACTAGGGTTGCTGCCCATGTGGCCAGGACAGCAGCCGCCAGGGGGCGAGCAGAACCCGCAGGGACAGACTCCCCAAGGACCCGTCCCGCCGGTTCCGCAGGAGCAGCACAACCCGTACCAGCAGCCGGGTTACCAACAGCCGAATCCGTACCAGCAGCCCGGATACCAGCAGCCCAACCCCTATGCGCAGCAGCCGCAGTGGGGCGCGCCGGGACCCGTGGGCGCGCCGCAGCCGCCCAGCGGCGGCGGGGGCGGCTGGGGAGGCGGCAACAGGACGAAGGTGGTCGCGATCGTGGCCGCCGCGGCCGTGGTCGTGGCCGCGGGCGTCACCGGCGCACTGGTCCTGGGCGGCAGCAACGACGACAAGGCGGACGGCGGTTCGGGCGGCGACAAGCGGGCGAGCCAGTCGCCCACCACGTCCGCCGAGCCCAGCCAGTCAGCCTCCGACGACGATCCGCGCGGCGGCACCACCGAGAAGGCGACCATCGCGGGCTGGAAGGCCGTGGTGAACCCCAAGTGGGGCACCGTCTTCGACGTGCCGGCCGACTGGGAGGTCGACTCGCCGACCATGCTGATCGGCTTCGAGGACAAGAAGGACGCGAGCGCCAAGCCGCTGATCACCATGTCCGCGCCGGCGTACTACAAGTCCAAGTGGTGCACCTCCGACGACGACAAGGACGGCAGGACGGAGGACACGGCGCTCGCCGCCGTGGGCACCAAGGGAGCGGACGGCGCCAAGAGCACCGACCAGGTGGCCGTGAACCAGGTGCCCTGGTGGGTCTACGGCGGCTACACGCAGCCGGACAAGAAGAGCATCACCTACGACAAGACGGCCAAGAAGTTCACCACGGCCTCCGGCATCGAGGGCAGCTACGCCTGGGCCCGCTCCAAGAACAGCCCGCAGATCGGCAAGTCCAAGTGCGACAGTGACGGCAAGGCCATCACCTTCGGCTTCAAGAACTCCGCCGGGGACTTCGTCGCCTGGAGTCTCTACGGCGCGACGGGCGTCAAGGGAGAGGTCCCGGACGCGACCGTCATGAAGATCATGAGCACGGTGCGGCTGGCCAAGGAACCGCCGACCGGGGGCTGACCCGACGTCTCCGACCGTGGCCGACGAGGCCTCCGGTATGGCGCGGAAACGGTTTGGCAAGCGGGGGTCACGGCGGGGATAGTCGGCCGGTGACCTCCGCCGACGCCTCCGACAGCCCTCGCAGACCCGCCGGGGCCGGCCGCAACTACCGCCTGCTGACCGCCGCGGCGGTCGTCACCAACCTCGGCAGCAACGGTGCGCTGATCGCCTCCGCGTTCGCCGTGCTGGAGGCCGGCGGTGACGGCGGTGACGTGGGTCTGGTGGCGGCCGCGCGCACGCTCCCCCTGGTGGTGTTCCTGCTGATCGGCGGCGCGGTGGCGGACCGGCTGCCCCGGCATTGCGTGATGGTCACGGCCAACGCCCTCAACTGCCTGTCGCAGGCCGTGTTCGCGGCACTCGTCCTGGCCGGTCACCCCCGGCTGTGGCAGATGATGCTGCTCAGCGCCCTCGGCGGCACCGGCCAGGCCTTCTTCAGCCCGGCTGCCGAGGGCATGCTGATGTCGTCGGTGACGGGCGAGCAGGCCAGCCGCGCGTTCGCGCTGTTCCGGATGGCGATGCAGGGGGCGGGGCTGGGCGGGGCGGCGCTCGGGGGCGCGATGGTCGCCGCGGTCGGGCCGGGTTGGGTGCTCGCGGCGGACGCGGCGGCCTTCGCCGTCGCCGGGTCGCTACGGTCCTTCCTGGACGTCAGCCACATACCGCCGCGCGAGCCGGGCGGCGGGATGATCGCCGATGTGCGGGAGGGCTGGCGGGAGTTCAGCGGGCGGCCGTGGCTGTGGGGCATCGTCGTGCAGTTCTCGATCGCCAACGCGGTGCTCGGCGCCGCCGACTCGGTCTACGGCCCGCTCGTCGCCCGCGACGACCTCGGCGGGGCGGGCCCGTGGGGCCTGGCCCTCGGTTTCTTCGGCGCGGGCACGGTGGCCGGCGCCCTGCTGATGACCCGCTGGAAGCCGCGCCGACTGCTGCTGGCCGGCACCCTGTGCGTCTTCCCGATGGCCCTGCCGTCCGCGGCCCTCGCGATACCGACGCCGGTGGGAGTGCTGTGCGCGGTGATGTTCCTGTCGGGCTCGCTGGTGGAGGTGTTCGGGGTGAGCTGGATGACCGCGCTGCACCAGGAGATACCCGAGGAGAAGCTCTCCCGGGTCTCCGCCTACGACTGGTTCGGGTCCATCGCGCTGATGCCCCTCGCCGCGGCCCTGGCCGGCCCGGCCGAGGCCGCGCTCGGGCGCAGCGCCGCGTTGTGGGGCTGCTCGGCGCTGATCGTGGTCGTCACGGCGGCGGTCCTGGCGGTGCCGGACGTACGAAACCTACGCCGCGCCGGCCAGCCGCTCCTCCCCGAAACCCCGGACACCCCAGCCGATACCGAACGCCCCGTCGGGGGGCTCGGGTGAGGTAACAGCCTCCGATGATGAACTCCACCAGACCCGGCCCGAATTGCGCCCCGACCGAGAAGACACCCAGAAGCGGCGCGACAGGCCGGCCGCTCCTCCCCGCAACCCCGGCCACCTCAGCCGATACCGAACGCCCCGGCGGGGGGCTCGGGTGAAGGTACGCCGTCCTCGTCCCGCCCGGAACGCGCACCAACGATGAACTCCCCCAGCCCCGACCCGAATTGCGCCCCGACCGAGAAGACACCCAGAAGCGGCGCGACAGGCCGGCCGCTCCTCCCCGCAACCCCGGCCACCTCAGCCGATACCGAACGCCCCGGCGGGGGGCTCGGGTGAAGGTACGGCCTCCTCGTCCCGTACGGGGCGGGCCCCGGCGATGAAGTCCCGTAGGGGCGGCCCGTGTTCGACACGGGCGGGGAACGCGTCGGAGGCGGTGCGGCGGGTCAGGGTGGCGGTGTCCAGGGGGTGGTGCGCGGCGACGAGGACCGCGTTGCCGAAGCGGCGGCCACGCAGGACGGCCGGTTCGGCGATCAGCACGAGGTGCTCGAAGGCCGCGTCGAACGTGGCGAGTTGGGAGCGCAGGAAGGCGAAGGGCGAGGAGTCGGCGAGGTTGGCCAGGTAGACGCCGGTGCCGCGCAGCACCCGCTCCGCCTCGCGGGCGTAGGTGACGGAGGTGAGGTGGGCCGGGACGCGGGAGCCGCCGAAGACATCGGCGACGATGACGTCCGCCGAGTCCGCGGGGGCCGCTTCCAGCCAGGCGCGGGCGTCGGCGCCGTGCAGGGCGACGGAGGCGCCGGCCGGGAGCGGCAGATGCTCCACGACCAGCTCCAGCAGCCCCCGGTCCGCCTCGACGACGTCCTGCCGCGAACCGGGGCGGGTGGCGGCGAGGTACCGGGGCAGCGTGAGCGCGCCGCCACCGAGGTGCAGCACGTCCAGCGGACGCCCCGGTTTCGCGACGAGGTCCAGGACATGCCCGAGCCGCCGCGCGTACTCGAACTCCAGATGTTCCGGCTCGTCCAGGTCCACGTACGACTGCGGCGCCCCGTCGACGGTCAGCAGCCAGGCCCGCTCCCGGTCGACGTCGGGCATGAGCTTGACGACACCGAAGTCGGTGGTCCTGCTGACGGGGATGGGTTCGGTCACCTCCTCATTGTGGGGCCGGACGACGCCCCGAAGGGGCGCGGGGGCTGTGCGCCGGCCACGGCGGCCCCGCAGTCCCCCGCGCCCCTCGACCTCACTCCACGGTGGTCACGGTCCCGGCCCCCACGGTCCGCCCACCCTCACGGATGGCGAACCCGAGCCCGGCCTCCAAGGGCACGTCGCGCCCGAGTTCGACCGTCATCGTGACCGTGTCACCGGGCCGCGCGACGGCGACCTCACCGAGGTCGACGTCCCCCACCACATCCGCGGTACGGATGTAGAACTGCGGCCGGTACCCCGTGGACACAGGCGTCGTACGACCGCCCTCGCGCGCGGACAGCACGTACACCCGCGCCGAGAACCGCCGGCCCGGCACCACACTGCCCGGCGCCGCCACGACATGCCCCCGGCGGACCGCGTCCCGGGGCACGCCCCGCAGCAGCAGCGCCACGTTGTCCCCGGCCTGCGCCTCCTCCATCGGCTTGCCGAAGGTCTCCAGGCCGGTGACGACGGTCTCGACACCGGCGCCGAGCACTTCGACCCGGTCGCCCACCCGGACGACGCCCCGCTCGACCGCGCCGGTCACGACCGTGCCGCGACCGGTGATGGTGAGCACGTTCTCCACGGGCAGCAGGAACGGCGCGTCCAGATACCGCTCGGGCATGGGCACGTACGTGTCCACGGCGTCGAGCAGCGCCTCGACGGACGCCGTCCAGCGCGGGTCGCCCTCCAGGGCCTTCAGCCCGGAGACCCGTACGACGGGCACCGCGTCGCCGCCGTACCCCTGCGCGGTGAGCAGTTCGCGGACCTCCAGCTCGACGAGGTCGATGAGCTCCTCGTCGCCCGCGTCGGCCTTGTTGAGGGCGACGACGATGTGGTCGACGCCCACCTGCCGGGCCAGCAGGACGTGTTCGGCGGTCTGCGGCATGATCCCGTCGACCGCGGAGACGACGAGGATCGCCCCGTCGAGCTGCGCGGCCCCGGTGACCATGTTCTTGACGTAGTCGGCGTGGCCCGGCATGTCCACGTGCGCGTAGTGCCGGGTGTCGGTCTCGTACTCCACGTGCGCGATGTTGATGGTGATGCCGCGGTCGATCTCCTCCGGGGCCCGGTCGATGCGGTCGAACGGCACGAAGGTGCCGGTGCCGCGCTCGGCCAGCACCTTGGTGATGGCGGCGGTCAGGGTGGTCTTGCCATGGTCGACGTGGCCCATGGTCCCGATGTTCAGATGCGGTTTGGTGCGCACGTATGCCGTCTTGGGCATGGCTGTACCTCGAAGCCTCTCAGCGGTGAAGAAACGCGGGACCCCAGGGAGTGGCCGACCCTCCCCTTGCGGGGTCCGCCGGACGATCCGGAGAGGGTCAGCTTCGGGCGCCGTCGACTGCGGCCAGGAGGATCAGGACGGCAGCCTTCGGCGCATCCGCGTCTGCGGATGCTGCGAGGAGGAAGGCGTGCCGGAACATGGGATCGATCATCGCCGACGCCCTGTCCGACGTCGAATGGTTTTTCAGGGCGCCCGCGTGCGCGGGGCGTTCAGGCCCCGATGTTCTTCAGTGCCTCCCGCACCGACAGCGGCGCGAACCGCCCGCGCTCGCGTGCCAGGAAGGCCCGTACGGCCTCCGGGTCGGTCTTCGCGTACTCACGCAGGCACCAGCCGATCGCCTTGCGGACGAAGAAGTCGGGGTGGCCGGACTGGCGCAGGCAGTAGGTGAAGAGGCGTTCGGTGTCGGTGTGTTCCTTGTAGCGGAGCTGGTGGAGCAGGGCGGTGCGGGCGATCCACAGGTCGTCGTCGACGATCCAGGTGTCCATGTCCGCCTTGAGCGCGGGATCGGCGGCGACCAGGGCGCCCACGACGTGCGCGGCGAGCAGGTCGACGGTGTCCCACCAGGAGGTGGTGGCGATGAGGTGCCGGGCGACCGGGAGGAAGCCGGAGGAGCACACGCGCGCGTGGCGGCGCAGATAGTCGACGGCGAAGTAGTGGTACTCGCGTTCGGGCAACTGCCAGCAGCGCAGGGCGATCGCGGTGCAGTCGTTCTCGTCGGGGCGGGGCAGGCCGGCGACGACGGTGCGGGACAGGGCTCGGCGCACCGGCGTGGTGAGGCCCAGGAAGGGGGCCACGTCCTTCATGTACGCGCGCATGGGCGCCGCCCGTTCCGGGTCGGCGGCGGGCGCGTAGGTGGCGGTGAGCCGCTCCAGCACGGTGTCGGCGAGTGTGCTGAACGGCACACCCGTGGCGACCGCATCTGTGACGCTCATAAGACGAACCATACGGCGATCACACACATCCGTCGGTTAGTGTCGCCGGATGCTCGATGCCCACACCCGCTCTGGGGGCACCGCCACGGCCTCTCCCCGGGCCGCCGCCACGGAGCTCGCCGTTCCGGTGCCCGTAGCCGCTGTCGCCGCGCCCGTCCCACTGCTCGTACGCCTCGGCAGAGTGCTGCTGTCGCCCTGGGCGCGGCTGTCGTTGCTGGTCGCGCTGCTGACCGCGGCCGGGGCGAGCGTGCTGCTGTTCGAGCCGCAGAAGCTGCTCGCGGACGGCTGGCCACCGCAGTTGGGAGGCATGACGGCGGCCCTCGTGTTCGCCGTGGCGTACGGGCTGTGCACGGTGGCGTTCGTACCGCGCCCGCTGCTCAATCTGGCCGCCGGGGCGCTGTTCGGCTCCGCGCTCGGGTTGGCCACGTCGATGGTGGGCACCGTGCTGGGTGCCGGGATCGCCTTCGGGCTGGGCCGGGTGCTGGGTCAGGACGCCCTGCGGCCGCTGCTGCGCGGGCGGTTGCTGAAGGCGGCGGACGGCCAGTTGAGCCGGCACGGGATGCGCTCGATGCTCGCGGCCCGGCTGTTCCCCGGGCTTCCCTTCTGGGGCGTCAACTACTGCGCGTCCGTCTCGCGTATGCGCTGGACGCCCTTCCTGGTGGCAACCGCGCTGGGCTCGATCCCGAACACGGCCGCCTATGTCGTTGCCGGGGCCCGGGCCTCGGCCCCGACCTCGCCGCTCTTCCTGATCGCGCTGGCCGCCATCGCCCTGCCGACGGTGGCGGGGGCGGTGGTGGCCTGGCGCAAGCGGCACCATCTGCGCGGGGCCTGACTGCTACAGGCCTTCCAGGATCATCGCGTTGGCCAGTCCGCCCGCCTCGCACATGGTCTGCAGGGCGTAACGGGCGCCACGCGCGCGCATGGCGTGCACGAGGGTGGTCGTCAGACGGGTGCCGCTCGCACCGAGCGGGTGGCCGAGGGCGATGGCGCCGCCGTGCACGTTGACCTTGGCGAGATCGGCCCCGGTCTCCTGCTGCCAGGCCAGGACGACGCTGGAGAACGCCTCGTTGACCTCGAACAGGTCGATGTCGTCGAGGGTGAGGTCAGCCCTGCGCAGGACCTTCTCGGTCGCCGGGATCACACCGGTGAGCATGAGCAGGGGGTCGGAGCCGGTGACGGCGAAGCTGTGCAGCCGGGCGAGCGGGCGCAGGCCGAGGCGGGCCGCGGTCTCGCTGGAGGTGATGAGGACGGCGGAGGCGCCGTCGTTGATGGGACTTGCGTTGCCCGCGGTGACGTTCCACTCGATCTGCGGGAAGCGCTCGGCGAAACCGGGGTCGTGGTAGGCCGGCTTCAGGCCGGCGAGGATCTCGGTCGTGCTGCCGGGGCGCACGCACTCGTCGCGCGTGACGCCTTCCAGGGGGGCGACCTCGGCGTCGAAGAGGCCGTTGTTCCAGGCGTCGGCGGCCTTGCGGTGGGAGGCGACGGCGAAGGTGTCCATCTGCTCGCGGCTGATCGACCACTTGGCGGCGATCAGTTCGGCGCTGATGCCCTGCGGGACGAGGCCCTCCGGGTAGCGCTCGGCGACACCGGGACCGAAGGGGTCCTTGCCCGCGGGCACGTTCGACCACATCGGCACGCGGCTCATGGACTCCACCCCGCAGGCCACGACGAGGTCGTAGGCGCCGGAGATGACGCCCTGGGCGGCGAAGTGGACGGCCTGCTGGGAGGAGCCGCACTGGCGGTCGACGGTGGTCGCCGGGACCGTGTCCGGGAAGCCCGCTGACAGGACGGCGTAGCGGGTGGTGTTCATGGCCTGTTCGCCGACCTGGTCGACGGTGCCGCCAATGACGTCGTCGATCAGCGCCGGGTCGACGCCGGCGCGGTCGACGAGCGCGCGCAAGGTGTGGGCGAGGAGTTCGACGGGGTGCACGTGCGCGAGGGCGCCGCCCGGCTTGCCCTTGCCGATCGGGGTGCGTACGGCTTCGACGATGACTGCGTCACGCATGATGCGGCCTCCACGGCGGGGTCGGCAGGTGGGCCTACCAGTGAGGCCCACCAAGGAGACCCACCGATGAGCCCTACCGGCGAGTAGGAAATCCAAACTCACCATAGCTCCGTGAGTTGGAAAATCAAACCCTCCCCTAGACTGGGCTCCATGGCCGCACCCAAGGACCCGCGCCCCTGCTCGATCGCCGATGCGCTCGCGATCGTCGGCGAGAAGTACTCCCTGCTCGTCCTGCGGGAGGTGTGCCTGGGCAACGGCCGTTTCGATCAGTTGGTACGCAACATCGGCGCTCCGCGCGACGTCCTCGCCACCCGCCTGCGCCGCCTGGTCGACGCCGGGGTCCTGACCAAGCGCGCCTACAGCGAACGCCCGCAGCGCTTCGAGTACCGGCCGACGCAGGCGGGCCTGGAGCTGGAGCCGGTTCTGATGACCTTGAAGGAGTGGGGCGACCGCCACCTCCGCAACGGCACCGACCTCCCGATGGTGGTCGAGCACACCTGCGGCAACGAACTGATCCCCGTCGTCACCTGCCAGTCCTGCGGCGCCCCGGTCCACCACGAGGATCTGACGGCCCACCCCCAGGCCGAGGGCTGGACGGTCTCGGGCCCGACGGCGGCCTAGGACCCGGAGCCCCGGCTGGTCAGGACGGGACGAGGGCCTCGTTCCACTCCCGGATGTACCAGGACCTGACCACGCCGTGCAGCACGAACGGATCGCCGGCGACGAAGTCCTCGGCCGCCGCGCGTGTGGTGAAGACGGCCATCGAGCCCTCTTCCTGGGGATTGGCGAACGGGCCGATCATCAGCAGCTCACCGCGCTCGACGAACTCCTGGTAGCGGGCCGCGTGCGCGGCGAAGTGGGCGGGAGCCTTCGCGGCCAGGTCGTCGGCCGACTCGTAGAACACGACGTACTTCATCGGGCCTCCCGACGCTGGACCCAGCCGACGCCTCCAGGCTACCCGCCGGATGATCGGGGCGCCCGGTCACGGCGCCGGGTAGACGTTCAGCCGACCGCACATCCCGAATTTGCCGTACTCCGAGGGCAGTTCGGCCCGGACGACGGCCTCGGTGAGGTGGCTGACGTCGCCCTTCTCCAGGCGGGCCAGTTGCTCGCCCGTGGCCGCCGCTGCCGCCTGGGCGCCGGCCTGCCAGCGTTCCCGCCACTCGGACAGCCGGGGACGGACCAGGGCCGCGGCGGCGCGGTGGAAGGCGGCCAGGGGCTCCGGGCCGGTCGCCTCGCGCAGCCTGCGGTAACCCGCCAGGGCCAGGTCGCGGCGGGTCCGGGCGATCCGCTCGCGTTCCTCCTCCGGAGCGTCAGCCGGGATGCGCGTCACCGCGGCGTACGTCTCCGGGTCGGCCAGGTACTTCGGGGGCAGGGTGAGGACCGCGTCCCCCGCCTCCGGCAGGCCGCTGTTCTGCATCAGGACCGTGATGCGCAGCTCGTCCTCGTTGACCAGGCGGTGGATGGTGCCCGGCGTGAACCAGGCGACCGTCCCGGGCGCGAGGGGCGTGACCTCGTACCCGGACGTCGTGAGCGTCTGCACCGCGCCCCGACCGCCGGTGACGACGTACGCCTCCGAACAGGTCAGATGCATATGGGGAGTTCCGCCGCAGACCCCGTCGTCGGCGGGCCAGTCGTAGACGGACAGGTGCGACACCGCCACCCCTCCGGGCAGCCCGGTGAATCCGTCGGCGTTCACCACGGGTGCGCCTCCAGGTACTTGGCGATCTCCTCCCGCTCCCAGGCCCCGTCCGCCACGACGACGCGGTAGCGGCGGGAGAGGGTGTCGCCGGGGGCGAGTTCCAGTTCGTCGTAGAAGGCCCAGGAGGGGGCCACGGCCGCGAACGGGTCGTTGCGGACGAACCAGTGGGCGGGATGGGCGCCGTGGACGCCGAGGTGGTCGTTCTCGGGGGCGTGCGCGAAGACCAGGGTCGCGTGGCCATCGGTGCCGTCGTGCTCTCCGGAGTACGCGAGCCAGGGCGCCTGCTCGCCCATCAGACCGGGTCCCTCGCTGTCCGGGCCGATGATCCGCCCGTCCCGGAAGGCACGCGGGCCGCGCCAGAACAGCCCTGTGTAGCCCGCGAGTTCGCGTCCCGCGGTGGTCGGGCTGCCGAACCGCAGCGGCTCCTCACGGCGGTTGGTGATGGCGCTGGACCAGGTCAGCGCCCAGGAACCGGACTCCCGGTCGACGTCGTGGATCTCGACACGGCGCTCCTCGTCGGCCCACAGCTCGCCGCTGTACGGGTGCCAGGTGAGCCGTTCGGCGATGACCACCCGGTCGTCGTGGACGGCCACCTCGTCGAAGGCCACGTGCGCCATCGAGCCGACGCGTTCGGGGAGTTCGAGATAGCCCTCGCCGTGGACGTAGGAGTTGCCGCCCCACAGATTGGCGCCCGAGAGGTGCGAGGCGGTCAACTGCAGGCCCTTGTGCCAGCGGTGGTCGTTGGGCCGGTAGTCGGTGACGACGTCACCGGCGAGGGTGCGGATCGGATGGAGGTACGGCTTCGGGGCCTCCCACGCGGCCTCCGGGGCGTAGACGTAGCTCAACAGCTCGACACCGGTGACCGGTTCGCCGACCGTGATGCGGTCGCCGTGGGCGTGGACGAGGCGCAGGGCGCTCATGCGGACACCTCCTGGGAGACGGCGGCGACGGGAGTCCAGCCGGGCACGCCGCCGTGCATCGCCGTGTGGAACGGGTCACCGGGGCCGATCTCGCCGGCCCTCACGGTCGTGTCGGTGAACGCCGACTTGTAGAGCGCGGCGATCAGCTCCAGGCTCGTACGCCCGTCGGCGCCACTGCTGCGCGGCCGCTCGCCGGCCCGCATGCTCGCGACGAGCTCCCGCAGCTGCTCCAGGTGCGAGCTGGGCACGTCCGCACCGAAGTCCTGCCAGGCGGCGGCCTCCTCGCCGGGCACGTCCGGGGCCGGGGTGATGCGCCAGTCCGCGTTGGAGTGCCCGTAGAGGTGGGTCAGCTCGACGGTGGCGCGCTCGCAGTCGACGCGGATCCGGCTGACCTCGTCGGGGCTCAGCACGCTGTTGACGACGGTCGCCATGGCGCCGCTCTCGAAGCGCACCAGGGCGGTGGAGACGTCCTCGGTCTCCACGTCGTGCACCAGGCGCCCGGCCATCGCGCGCACCTCGCTCCACGGCCCGAGGAGGTCCAGCAGGAGGTCCATCTGGTGGATGCCGTGGCCCATCGCCGGGCCGCCGCCCTCGGTGTCCCAGCGGCCACGCCAGGGCACGGCGTAGTAGGCGGTGTCCCGGTACCAGGTCGTCTGGCAGTGCGCGACCAGCGGCCGACCCACCGCTCCCCCGGCGAGCAGCCGCCGCACGTGCCGGGTGCCGGAACCGAAGCGGTGCTGGAAGACGATCGAGGCGTACGGGCCGCCGTCCCCGCCCTCCTCGGCCTCCACGGCGTCGTAGTCGGCGAGCGTCGGCACCGGCGGCTTCTCGCACCACACCCACGCCCCGGCGCGCAGCGCGGCGATGCTCTGGTCGCGGTGCAGGGTCGGCGGGGTGCAGATGCTCACCAGGTCGGGGCGCTGCTCGCGCAGCATCCGCGCCAGGTCGGTGTAGGCGTGCGGGATCCCGTTCGCCCGGCTGAACTCCTCGACGGCCGTGGCATCGATGTCAACCGCCGCCACCAGCTCCGTCTCGCCCTCCTCGGCGAGCCTGGCCAGGGCGGGCAGGTGGGAGCCCCGTCCGATGGCGCCGATGCCGACGAGGGCGGCCCGGATGCGGCGGCCGGCGAAGGGCGCCGAGGGGGGATGGGTGTCGGGCGTGGGCATGGACGCGATCAGCACTCCTCCGGGAACGGCGGCCTTACCGGGAGACGTCGCAGCAAGCGCTTTCTCCTCTCCGGAAACGTAAGCTCCGCCCCCGCACCGGGTCAACCACCCGCCACCGAGGGCGTGGGGCACCCGTCGCACAGCGCGAAGGGCCGCCCCGATAGGCTTCCCCGCACACCCGTGATCACCACGCCCTGCGGCGTGACGTTCCGTCGCGCCTGCCACGACGAGCACTTGGACGCCGTACCTTCATGTCTTGGTTTGAATCCCTCATCCTCGGGCTCGTCCAGGGGCTGACCGAGTTCCTTCCCGTCTCCTCCAGCGCGCATCTGCGGCTGACCGCCGCCTTCTCCGGCTGGAAGGACCCCGGTGCGGCCTTCACTGCGATCACCCAGATCGGCACCGAGGCGGCCGTGCTGATCTACTTCCGCCGGGACATCGGCCGGATCGTCTCCGCGTGGGCGCGCTCCCTGGTCAGCAAGAAGTGGCGGGGGGACCACGACGCGCAGATGGGCTGGCTGGTGATCGTCGGCTCGATCCCGATCGGCGTGCTCGGCCTGTTGTTCAAGGACCAGATCGAGGGACCGTTCCGGGACCTGCGGATCACCGCGACCATGCTGATCGCCATCGGCGTGGTCATAGGCGTCGCGGACCGGCTGGCGGCACGCGACGAGACCGGGGGCAGGCACCGGGCACCCAAGCAGCGCAAGACGCTGGAGAACCTGGGCGTGAAGGACGGGCTGATCTACGGCATCTGCCAGTCCATGGCCCTCGTCCCCGGCGTCTCCCGCTCCGGAGCGACGATCAGCGGCGGCCTGTTCATGGGGTACAAGCGCGAGGCCGCGGCGCGCTACTCCTTCCTCCTCGCGATACCGGCGGTGCTGGCCTCCGGGCTGTTCGAGGTCAAGGACGCGATGGAGAGCGACCATGTGTCGTGGGGGCCGACGCTGTTCGCGACGGTGATCGCGTTCGGCTCCGGATACGCCGTGATCGCATGGTTCATGAAGTTCATCTCGACCAAGAGCTTCATGCCGTTCGTCTGGTACCGGGTCGCCCTCGGGATAGTACTGTTTGCGCTGGTCAGCGCTGATGTCGTGAGTCCTCACGCTGGCGGGTCGGCGGGCTAGCACTGGGAGTTGGAGCAGGTTTCTGACGGGCATGTTGCGTGCAGTAACACGCCCTCTCTCGTAGATTCTCGTAGCGAGAAGCGGCAATTTGCAGCCCGTTTCTCCCACTCGTCTCCCAGCCTTCTTCGTATTGAATGAATGGAGCCGTCCTCCGGGCCGCTACTTGGGAGGTTGGTCTCGCGACCCGGAGGACGGCACCACCGAGCCAGCGGCCGGATGACCGGCCCCTGGCTGCTCTAGTCGGCCTACGTGGCCGCCACCCCCATCACGTACCACCAACATTCATTGGTGATTCCTCGGTTCACCCGATCGAGCGAACACCCGTTCGAATACGGACACTACTCGCCGCCCTGCGGCATATGCCAGTCCGCAGGGCTGCCATTGGGGGGTGGCAGTGGTGGTTCTGTGCGGAGCCGGTGTGGGGCTCCGCATGTTCTACGACGGCGGACGACCCGTCCGTCGCGCGGTTGCAGTCTTTTTTCGCGTGGCGACCGTTTGGGTACTGACTCAAGATCGTTAGGCACTGAGCGTGTGACGGGTGCCAGTCCGCCGCAACCCTCGACCCGACTGGGTCCTCGACCGCCGCCGAGCCCTCGGTCACCGGATTGCGGATCTACGGCGGCAAGCGGACCTCTCCCAAGAGCAGCTGGCACACCTCGCCGGCATGGAGCGTCGCAGCATCCAGCGGTATGAGAACGCCCAGCGCGATCCGCAATTCTCGGATCTGCTGCTGATCGCTCACGCCCTTCGGGTGCATGTCACTGACCTCCTCACCGGCTAGGCGACGGTTTTCCCAAACTGGACCTTGGTCCAGGTGTACGAGTTAAGCCCACGATCGTTGGTTAAGGAAGCGTGTCCCCTGAATATTCTTCAACGTTCCGCGCACACCCGGTGCGTTTCTGTAACCGCAGGTCAGGCGTAGGCCAAACGTTCCTGCGGGTAACCCAGCGATGCCGGACCGATCACCACTGAGTGCCGGCGTCATATCGCGCCGTGCTGCAGCCGCTCGTAGGCGTCGTCGAGGGCGTCGGTCCACGCCCGCCACAAGCGCTCGCCCTCGGTGCAGCGTTCCCGGTCGATGTCCCGGCACTGCGGGCAGCGTTCGACGTGGGCGGTACGGGCGCGTTGGAGGGCTTGCGGCGTGCTGAGCTGTCCGGCCGGCGGCGCGGGTGACTGCGGGCCGGGTTCTGGTGCGGGCTCGTTGTCTCTACGATCGTCCACGTCGACGCTCTCCTCGTCGGCCACGCCCCGGGCCGTGTCAGCGGCGCCGGGGTCCTTCCGTGAAATTGCAGGCTAGCCCGACTTGTATCGGCTTGTCGCGCGACGTAGCTATACGTAGCTCAAGATGCTGACGCGTGGGCCCCTGTCTAGCTTCTGGATCATGGCCGTAGATCCTGACGCTGAGATCGACCACGAGGGCCCGGTGACCCCGTACCGGCAGCTCGCCGCCATCCTCAAGGCGCGCATTGCCCGCGGCGACTGGGCGGAGGGTCGGCCGATCGCGTCCGAGACGCGGCTGGTGCAGGAGTACGGGATCGCCCGCACCACCGTGCGGCGCGCACTCGATGTCCTTGTCGAAGACGGCGTCGTGTGGAAAGTGCAGGGGCGCGGAACCTACGTGGGGCAGCCGCCCACGGAGTAGCCAGGCGGAAAACTCGTTCACCGTTTCCCCTTGGGAGCGGCACGCGCAGTAGTCGACGCTGGTCACATGAACGCGATCAACCTTGATGAGCGTAGGGATGAGGCTGTTGAGCCCGCCTACGACGGAGCCGTCTGCACCTGCGGGGAGGCCTGGTTCGTCCTCGACGGCGACAACACCGCACCCAACGGGGCGGTCTGCATGATGAAGGAAGGAGTCGTCACCGGCTACACCGGGCGCCCGCGCTGCATGTCCTGCGGGCACACGTACAACACGCCCTCCTCGTAGCCCACTGTCCGAGGCTCCGACTAGGCTTTGATCTATGCCCCCCACGTCGCCTGCGGATGGTCCCGCGCGCTCTGCCGCCGAGCTGAACGCAGCCATCCGGGCGCTGTTCCCGCACCGGGACGCACGGCTCACCGACGAGCAGCGGGAGACCTACCGGGAGCTGCTGGCGGAGCTGCGGCGCGTCGAGCAAGGCGACGTCACCACGGCGGCATGAAGAAACCCCGCCCACGATGGGGCGGGGTGGGTTGGCCCTTTTACTGAGGGGCCAGCTCTGCATTCGAGGCTACGGGATCCACCGGCACGACCACAGGTAGTCGAAGCCGTTCCAGAAGCCGTCGCGGATGTCACGCAGCAGGCGGTAGATCACGGTCGCCACTCCTCTCGGTAGCCGGGCCGGTCCTTGTAGGGCGACGCGAGCAGGCGCAGGGTCAGGCAGTTCGCCTCATTCGCCGTCGCGTCCCACTCTTGAGCGGTGGTACAGGCCAAGCAGCCTCGCTCCCGGTTCGGCCGGGCCTTTGGTACGGCTGGCTTGTGCTCCTCGATGATCCGCCGCTTGGCGTCGATCTCCCGCAGCACCCGCGCCGGGTCATGCTCTGCGATGTGGGTGGCGAAGCTCCGGAGCTTGGCCTCGATGTTCACGCCGCCGGAGTCATGCACCTGTCCCGCCAGGTCCGGCGGAGCCCACCACGTACCCCCAGCAGCCCGCGCAATCCGCTCGTCCTCGTCGAGCTGGGCGCGCAGCCACTCCACCAGGTCGTCCACGGCCCCTCCAAGTTGAAGCCCCGCCCGGCATCACTCGGGCGGGGCAGCGCGTGCAGCCAAGCAACGCGGATGTGATGGGGCAATGCTACGAGGTGCCGCCGACAACGCCGGGGCGTGACCGCTCCGGCCACTGGGCCAGCGTCTCGCCGGTCACCTCGTCGACGAGCGCCACCCGGGCGTCCGCCACCCCACTGCCGACCCAGTCGCGGAACTTGTCGCGGGCCGTCGACTCGCTCCCCCACCAGCCGGACATCACCGGGCGGCCAGCAGAGGCGAGAGTGACGTGGAAACGGTGCGGGTCAGTCACGGCAATCCTTGGGCCAGGTGGCGAGCGTCGTCTGCTCCAGTTCGTCGACCAGTGTCACCGTTGCGCCCGGCCAGCCGCGGTAGGCGTCGACGAATGCGGCGAAGCGCCGTCGGGCGGTGGCTTCGTCCGGCGACCAGCTGCTCGACGGCGGGCGCCCGGTGGCGGTCAGGAGGATGTGGTACCGCAGGCCGAGGGGAGGGTGGCGCGGCGGGCCATGTCGGCGAACGTGGCGTCGTCGAGGCATCGCACGGTGAGGCCGACGTCGGCGGCGGCGTCCTGGAGGATGCCGAGGGCTGCGGCAGTTGCGTCGTCCACGGCACCTCCCAGTTGCGGCCAGCCGGGGTGATCATAGAATCGAACGCGTGAGCGAACAACCCGGCCGGCTGGAGCAGCTGCGCTTCCTCGAACGCGTACAGGCCGCCGACCTCGACCGCACCCGACGGTGGATCGCCGACGAACAACGGCGCGAGACCGAGCGCCAGCGCGGCGCCGAACACCGACCACCGCGACCCGACTGGCTGCTCGAGGCCGGCCTCAACCGTGACGCGCCCGCCGTGTACGTGCATGCCGGTGGCTGCTGGAACGCCGGCAAACGCAGCCGCGGCGTCGCGCGCGACGTGGCGCTGCGGGCACTCGCCGACGGGGTTGCCGCATGCCCACACTGCCGGCCCGACACCGCGCTGGGGATCCTCGACTAGGCGCTGCGCGGCCTCCGACCGGCCGTCTTCTTCGTCGCGGACTTCTTGGCCGGCTGCTTCTTCGCCGCTTTCTTGGGGGCGGCCTTCTTCTTTGGCAGTTCGTGCACGTCGGCGTCCTCGCCGCGGGAGGCCTTGGCCTGCTGCACCGACTGCGTCAGAGCGGCCATGAGGTCGAGAACCTCGCCCGGCTGGTCGGGCTCCGGGGCTTCGGGGAGCGGTTTGTCTTCCCGCTTCGCCTCAATGATCTTCGCCATGGCCTCGGTGTAGGCGTCCTCAAACTCCGGACCCTCCAGGTCATCCCGGCTCATCGACTCCAGCAGAGCGAGCGCGCCCTCGATCTCCTCCTCCGACACCTTCTCGTGCGGCGGGTCGACGGCAGCCGGATCGCGGACCTCGTCCGGCCAGCGCATCGCATGCAGAACGATCGCGTCCTCGTGGACCCGCAGCAGGCCCAGGCGCTCCCGGCCGGACCACGCGTACTTGGCGATCGCCACCTTCGCCGACCTTCCCAGGGCCTCCCTGAGCAGCTTGTACGGCTTCGCCGCGACCTGCCCGTCCGGAACCAGGTAGTAGCCCTCCGCTATCCGGATCGGGTCGATCGACTCCAGCGGTACGAACGCCTGGATCTCGATGGCCTTCGCCGTCGGCAGCGGCAGCTCCCGCAGCTCCGCTTCCGAGATCGGGACGACCTGGTCCTTGGCGTACTCGTAGCCCTTGCCGATCTCCGCGTTCGAGACCTCGCGGTCCTCCAGCTCGCACACCTTCCGCACCCGCACCCGGCCCATGTCCTCCAGGTGGTACTGATGGAACTGGATCGAGTGGTTCTCGGTCGCACTCTGGACGTGGATAGGCACCGTGACCAGCCCAAAGCTGATGGCGCCGCTCCAAATGGTTCGGGGCATGGGGGACCTCCGCGTGTGCCCCGAGCAGGGCCAGCTTACGAGCCGAAACAAGAAGCGGCATATCGGGCAAATCGCTCGAATGGTGTGTGCATGGATGGGCACTCCGACCCGTGAACCCCTCACACGAACGGAGCCGCCAATGATCATCAAGAAGATGCACGACATGGGCATCCGCAGCGAACACGCCTACACGGCCGCCATGATCTCCATCGGCCTGTCCGTCCTCACCTGGGCAACCAGCCTCAAAGCCGAACCCGGCGCCCACGCCGACCTCGCCCGCGCCGACCGATGGGGCATCTACGTCGGCGAATGGGCCCCCACCTTCTTCGGCCTCGGCGTCGCCCTCTCCCACTACGAGCAGCAAGACGGCACCCTCACCGCCAGCGTGCATGAGCTGCGGGAGCAGAAGCAGGCGATGTGACACGCGCCGCCCGCCCCCAACGCCTGAGGGCGGGCACCACCGGTCGTCCCCCTCGCCAGCGGCGCCACTACCTCCTCGCATGACAGAATGCGCATCCCCCCACACCACACCTGACGCCACACCCCTGGGGGGACCGTGAAACTCGTCTGGCTACTCGCCGCCCTGCTCCTCACCGCACTCACCATCGGCGGCATCATGAGCGCCACCAAAGGCGGCGACGCGACGTCCATAGTCGGCGACATCGTCATCAGCGCGCTCCTCGGCGCCGGCGCGGTCGCCTGCTGGAAACGCACCAGCAGATGACAGAACAGCGCCCGCCCCTTCACGTTCAGGGGCGGGCGCTGTTGTGGATCAGTCAGGTGTGCTGCCGGCGGTCGGCGGCCAGAACGGCCGCCGTGGTCACGGCGAGCACAACCCAGCAGGCCCACATCACCCACAGCACCAGCCGGGGGCCGGCCGCGACGGTAGCGGCGATGACCGCGGGCAGGCTCACTGGTGTGGCGATGGCGAGGGCCTTGGCGGGTGTCTGCATCCGTTCTCCCTTCCTTGTGTGGAGCGGTGCTGTCCTGCGATCCTTGGGGAGCGGACCCCGGAGGTGATAACGCCATCTCCGGGGTCCTCGTCTCACTCCTTGCGGTGGCGGCCCCGGCGCTTAGGCTTCCGGATGGCCATCACAGCCGCGATGGCTGCGATCGTGTTGACCGCGAGGGTCGCTACGGCGACCGCGAGAGTGATCTCCCCACTATTCAGTTGTCTCACCTCCTCTCTGAGGAAGTGGCTTAAGCCTAACATGGTTGTGTAGCGTTCGCAACAGGTGTAGCGTAGAGGACATGGATAAGGTTCGAGTGACCCTCACCCACCCCGACGGCAGCACCACCACCCTCCCCGGCGGCCTCGCCCCCTACGCCGCACAGATCCTCACCGCCGCCGTCACCAACGACCGAGACACCCCCAAGCCGCCCCCGGGCGACAGCTTCGACGACCACCTCGAATCGATCGCCCAGCTATCCCGGTTCATCACGCACTTCGAAGCCGGACGAGAAGAGCAGATCGCCGCCGCCGACACCACCGGCGGCCCTCACGCCGACCGCAAGGCACTCGGCATCGCCGCCGGCATGCCCCGCTCCCGCCTCTACCGCATCCTCGAGCGCTTCGGGCGACCCACCAACCGCAAGCAGACCAGCGCATAGACACAAGAAGCCCGCCAGGACGGGGGGACCTGGCGGGCCTGATGCCAGTCTGGCACGCCCCCTGACAGGACGGCGGTGTTCCACGTACCGTGTCCGGGCGGCCCAGCTCGTTCGCAGCACCCCCTTCGGGGGCGTGGGGAGTAACCCCTCGGCGGGCCGGACCCACTTTGGGGAGGGGCCATGAGCGACACCGGCTGGGGCTGAGCCTCGGACAGCACAACGCCCCCGCAGCTTTCGGCTGCGGGAGCACTGTTGTGTTCAGGCCGCGGACCGTGACCGGCCCTCGAAGCGGCCATCCATCCGCCACAACGACCGAACCTCTTCCAGGAACTGCCCCTTCTCCTGACCCCTAGGAGGAGGCATCGCGCCGACTTCCACAAGTCGGCCAACGAGGCCGATCAAGATGGGCACTTCATCACCGCTCCAGTGCCAGTAGTCAGGCGCCGGAACGGTCGGCAACACCGCGCCAGCGCGCGTGACCACGTCCTTTAGCCGTCCCAGATGCCCGGCCCGGAGGTCCTTCACCAGAGCTGTCAGGACGCGGAGCGAAGTTCCGAGCGGAAGGTCGAGTTGACGGTCAAGATCGCGCGTGATGTCCGGACCGAATGCGGTGTCGAGGGCCTTCGGGTCCAGCTTGCTCAGCAGGTCGGCCATCGGATCGGTGAGCTGTCGATCCTTGGCCATCTCTCCCAGTGCGCGCGCAGCGTCGCGGTGCAACAGCTCCGGAAGTTCGAACCCGAAGTGCGCTGCCGCCATCGCGCTCAGGGTGACAGCGGCAACTGGTCTTCGACTATGGCCGTTCGGCGCCTTGAGGCCGACGAAGACGTCGCCTCCATGGGCCGCCAGGAAGGCGATAGCCTGCTGAGTCGTCGGTTCTTGAGATACCCAGCCTGCGAACTCTTCTGCCGAGTCGATCCCAGCGCGTTGGGCCAGGTCCGCCCATGGGGTCACAGCGACCAAGGCCCAAGGTACGAGCGTTAGATAGCGAGAGAGCTCCTCCCGGCTCTTCCACTCTCGCCCCACGGCGAGACTGATTGAAGCCTCCAGCTTTCCACTGAGATCCTCACGCGCCACACTGGTGAGCTTGATCCATGCGCCGCCGGTGGCGTTCCACAACTCATCACCCGCGGCCGCACGGGCAAGGTACAACTGGGCATTCTTGGAGAGGCGATTGTCGTCTCCGGGAGTCCTCTCTTCTTCCGGCTCGGACGCAAGCTGCCACGTCTCCTGGCATGCCTGCCATGCTCTGGCACTGACAGGGACCAGCGGCAGATCGCGCGGCGACATCGGGCCGCCAACGGCACTGCAGACGAGGTCGGCCACGCCGCGCCAGGTCTGAACTTCCGAGGCGAGGCGATCTGCTTCAACGCGACGAGTAAGCATCTGTCGCCCGACTCCCGGCACTATGGAGTTCAGTAGCTTCTCGCCGGCGAGGATCCTGCGGGTTATCTCCTCCTTCTCCACGGCCAGCAAATCCGCGACGGGTACGCCGTGCCGGAGCGCCATGGGGAACGGAGCAAGCCCCACCCCTCGAAGCTCACTGATCCACACGCCCACTCGGGGTGCAGGCTTGGCCATATGGCCAGCGAGTCGTTCCGCGACGGTCTTTGTGGTCTGCCCGATGTAGCGAACAGCTCCGTCACGCGGGTCGACAAGAGCGTAGATCGTTCCGGTTGCCGCATCGGTCACTTAGCGATCTCCCTGCGCTGCTCAGTCGATACGAGGGAAGCGCGCCCCGCAGAGAGTTCGGGGACGTACTTGTAGATGGTCATCCGAGAGACCCCGAGGAGCTTGGCAATCGAAGTGATCGACGCCTCGGGGTCGGCGAGCATCGCGCGAGCGTGGCGGATCTGCTCCTCCGTCATGGCTGGCGGCCGGCCGAGCCGTTTGCCGCGGGCTCGCGCTGCGGCGAGCCCTTCGTGGGTGCCTTGGACGATGAGCTCACGGATGAACTCGGCGAGGGCGGCGAAGACATGGAAGACGAGCCGGCCGCCAGGTGTGGTGGTGTCGAGGGACTCGTGCAGGGAGCGGAAGCCGACGCCTCGCTCACGGAGGCCAGCGACGATGGCGATGAGGTCTTGGATGGATCGGCCGAGGCGGTCGAGCGACGGGACGACGAGAGTGTCGCCCTCCCGCAAGTAGTCAAGGGCCTTCCAGAGTTCTTCGCGTTCGGTGGTCTTACCGGACTTCTTGTCGCTGAAGATCCGTTGGCAGCCGGCTGCTTCGAGGGAGGCGATCTGTCGGTCGAGGAGTTGACCCTTCGTACTAACGCGGGCGTAGCCGACGAGGGCGCCTCCTCCGCCGACGGGTGCAAGGAGGTCTGGGGAGTCGGATTCCATGACCCCATTGTCCAATAAAGGGTCATGTCAAGTACATGGACATTGAGACTTTCTGTACACGGTTTTTAGACAACTCACCATGCCGATATGCCCGTTTCGACCCGTGACTGTCCAACTAGCCATCAATCGATCGATTGTTGGACGGTGACGGGTCGTGACGCTCCGACAGGCACCGCCTAGGCGGGCACCCTTGCGATCACTACCTTAAGCCCCTTAAGGTCTCTTCATGGAGAAGTCCTACGGCATCGAAGCCGCACGCGCACAGCTCGGCGACATCGCCAATCACGTGCGGGACACCGGACAGATCATCGAACTCACCCGGCACGGCCGCACGGTTGCCGTCGTCGGGCCCGCCGAGGCGGTCAAGCCAGCTCAAGGGTTTGAGGTCATCTTCCTGCTTCCGGCGAACCGGGAGACCTTCGAGCGCCTCCCGGGCGTACCCCGCAAGGGCGACATCGTGCGACGCGAAAACGGCCAGGCCGAAGAGACCTGGATCGTGGAACAAGTCGAGTGGCGCATCGATGACGCCGACGCCGACACGATCGGAGAGGCCATGCTGTTCGTCTATCTCGCGCCAGGCGACGACTACACCAAGGCTTTGGTTGCCGGGTGGGAAAACGAGGCCAAGGCCAACCGCATCCGCAAGCGCCACACGAACAAGGAGAGTTGAGCATGCCGACCAAACCCAGTCGACAGGAGACCATCACGCAGGCCATCGACCGTCTGGCCGCTGGCGCAGCGCGCATCCCCGATGGCGTAACGGCGAAGGACCCCCTGGCCCTCGCGGAGCACCTGCAGGAAGCCAGTCAGGCGGGAGGATCCCGCGCCTTCGCCGCGTACAAGACTGCACAGCGCATCAACGAGGAGGGATGACGATGCTCGCCACCCCGGAGCGCACCCGCGACGACCACGGTCGAACGATTCAGCTCTCGCATCTCCTCGCCGACGGCCACCGGTGCGACGGCGAGTGCGACTTCCACCCCATCGCCTGCAGCAACGACGAAGGCATCGCCCTCCCGGCCGGAACGCGCGACGTGCCGGTCGCCCTGGACGAGCCCGGACAGCAGTGGTGCGGCGCCTGCCTCGTCATCGCCGCACAACGGGACTGGCAGCACACGGGACGGATTCGCTGCGCCGACTGCGGCGCGCTGGTCCGCACCGACAACGTAGCCAGCCTTCCGGCTCATCGCTGCGTCGAACGCCAGCCCGCCGAGAGGTGAGCGGTCCCCGCCTGTCGTTACCAGGCGGGGACCTCCCCGAACTGTAGCCGCACAACGAAGCCGCCCCCGCTCCCCCGCCGCCGTCAGGCAGCGAGAGGAACGGGGGCGGCGGCGTTCGGTTACGCCTCGTCGACCGGAGCCGGCGGCAGGTCGGGTTCGAGGAACGGGCTGATGCTCGGTGCCGGTACGGGCTGCGGGTCGATGCGGCCCAGGCGTTCCAGTGAGCCGGCGTCAGCAGCCGTGGTGTCGCGGCGCTGCGGGCGCTCTACAGGCGGCTCAGGCATGGGTCACACTCCAGTTCGATCGTGGGACTCCCGCTGAGCTTTCACCAGCAGGCGGGTCCGCTGCACCATCAGCCCGATCACCGCCACCAGCACCAGATCGCGGAAGCCGCGCAGAGCCATCAGCGCGCACGGATCGTCCTGCCAGATCGTGGCCAGGACCGTATAGAGGCACAACGCCCCTACGGCGGCGGCGAACCCGACGAGATTGCGGCCCACCTCGGACCGCCACCACGGCGCTCTCACGTGATAGACCACCACGAACACGGCGCACACCAGAGTGGCCAGCGCCGACATGACGACGTTCACCCACTCGTCGACGCCCAGGTGTCTCATTGCGCGGCTCCTCTGAATGCGGCCTCGATCCGCTCACGGAAATGGTTTTCCTCGCGGGCGCGACGGAGTTTCGCGGCGACCGCCGTGACGACGGGCTGCCGGGCTTCTGCCTGCTCGCGGGCTGCGATGGCCTGCTCCAGGGCGGCCTCGGACGGGCGCTGCTCGGTGCGGTCACGACCGTGTATGAGGCGACGGATCCATGCGGTCACCGCTGCTCACCCCCTCCTCGTCCGCGTGCCCCGGGTGGGGCAGTGCGGTGAGGATGTGGCCGCCGAGTCTCGCCATCTCCAGTAGCTCCCCGGTCTGTTCGTGCTCGACTTTGCGGGCCTTCTCGGACTCCAGGTAGGCGCTTCGCCAGTTGTCGCGGTCGGCGATGACATCCTCGTGGGTACGCCGGGGGATGAGCTTGCCCGTCAGGATGAGCAGGATGACGAGGGTGAGGAGCGCGCCCAGCCCGGCGTCGCTCGCGTTAATGCCGAAGACCTCACTCACCGCGCCCTCCCCCAGCCGTAACCCCTCCACCTAGTCAGATGCCCGCCGGGCCCGCCTTCACGGGACTGGACCGTTCGAGGGCGGTCTCGGGCACCGGCGCGGTGACCTTCTCCCGCAGCCACAGCGTGATGAGCGCGGCGATCGCGGCCATGACCTTGCTCTGGTGGTCGGCGGACCAGTCGAGGCCGAGGCCGACGCAGAGGGACATGACGGCCTGCGCGAACTGGACGAGCATCGCGGCCAGCGCGCCGTTCTTCAGCACGATCGCGGTGATGACGCCGACGGCCGCCGCGGAGACGGCGTTGATCGCGGTCTGCGTGCCGGCGGAGATGTCGACTCCGAACGCGGACAACGCCTGCAGGAGGGCGGCGATGAAGCCGAGGATGTAGACGGGCTCTCTGCCGAAGATCTTCATGGGGTTCTCGTTTCTGTGAGCTGAGGGGTGACTATTCGGCGAGCCGGGCGGCGAGCTTCTCGGCGACCTTCTCCGCGATGGCGTCGGTCAGGCCCGGCGCGGCGGCGACCTTCGCGGCGAGCGCATCCAGGTCGACACCGCCCGTCGAGAGGGCGTCCACGGCGGCCTTGACGTGCGCGACGTCCGCGGCCACGCCGCCGACCGCCTGCTGCCCCTTCCGGACGCCCTCCACCGCGGTCTGCAGCGAGTAACCGGGCGTCCAGGTGGTGTTGTTGAGGGTCTTCCCGTCAGCCTTGTAGTAGTCGTCGTTGTTGACGGGCGGCCGTGCGGCGGGGATGCTGTCCGCCGCCCAGACCGCTGCAGCGATCTTCTTGATGTCGGCGTCAGTGAGCGCCACGTCGTCCTCCTGAAGGGGGCCTGCGTCGAGGGTGGCCTTCACGTCGGCGCGCACCGCCGGCATGGCCATGATCTTGCCGGGGGCGTAGCCCGGGTCCCACTTGTCCGACGACCACTCGCCGTGCGCGATGACGGACTTCTCCGTCCAGCCGTGGAAGTCGAGGATCGCCGCGGACAACCGGCGGGCCGCGGCGTACTGGGCCGCGGCCATTTGGTGGCTGCCCGAGTACTGGATCTCGACGCCGTAGAAGTGGGCGTTGCCGTCCACGCCGTTGGCGTTGCCGAGCGTCGGATGCAGCTGGCCGGTGTAGTCCTCGTTGATGACGTGCTGCAGCACGGCCGGGTCGCCGCCGCCGGCGTGGTTGGCGCGGCCCCAGCCGACGAGGTAGACGGTGCCATCGAGGCCGATCGAGAAGTGGCAGAGCGGGCCCGGCAGACCGCTGATGCCGTTGTAGAGGGTGCTGCCCGCATACGTCTTGGCGTCGGAAACGTCGGCGCCGGTGTGATGCCAGATGAAGCCGTTCACCGGTCCCCACGCGCCGTGGCCTTCACGGTTGTGGGTGGCCCATCCGGGGATCTCGACGTACTTGAGACCCCACTTCTTGAGCTGCAGGACCACTTGGGTGGCCGTCATCGGAGTTGCCATGGTCAGCCCCTGTTCGGAGTGGCGTTGTTCTCTCGCGCCCACTCCTGCATCAGTTCGTCCGCCTGCCGGGTGAGAGCAGCCGCCTGAACCAGTCGAGGATCGACTGCAGGAACTGGAGAAGGAGTGGGCCGCGGAGGAGGGGAAGGAACAGGTGCCGGCTGGGGCTTCGGGATGGGGTTCGGGTCGCCGGTCAGGGCGGCGAGTGCCTGGCCGAGGCCGTAGAGGTCCAGTCCGGTGGGGCTCTGGCCCTTCGCGTTGAGCCAGTCCGGGGTGATGATGATCCAGCCCTCGCCGACGTACTTCCGGCGGAAGGCTTCGGTCATGGCCTGGACGGCGCCCCACGTGACGCCCTTGTACAGGCCGTTGCCGTAGCCGAAGAAGGGCACGCAGTGGCCGCCGAGGTTCCGCGAGCCGCGCACGACGTCCCAGATCTCGTGTGCGTTGAACTGGTCCATTGCGGACTGCGGCAGTCGGATGCCGGTGATGACGGCGTCGAACAGGTCGATCGCCAGCTTCACTTCGGCCGGGTTGGAGATGTCGACCTCGGCGAACGCGAGGATCTCGTGGCCACCGAAATCGTTCTTGCGCCAGTACTGCAACATGTCCTGCAGGTTCACGCCGACGTCCGTGGACGGGTCGCCGGGCACGTAGCCGCTGATCGCCGAGTAGAAGCCGAGGACAGTGTCCTCCGTGACGGTGACGGTCTTGCCCTGGCCGTAGGTGGTGAGCGACTGGACGACGTGGCCGCAGCCTGCGGGGCCGCAGTCGCCGCAGACGTCGTTGCCGTACATCGGAAAGTCAATGCCGGACTCGTAGTCGACCGCGGCCGGCGGCTGTTGCACTGCCGGGGCGGGCGTCTCGCCGGTGAGGAAGTCCCGCAGGCGAAGGCGCGGGCGGCCGGGCTCGGGCGGCAGAATCCCGGGCCGGAAGGTGATGTTGCGGGTCAAGTGCCCTCCCGGGGCGTGCGAGAGCACCCGGGTGGGGCCGGGGCGCGGGGTGTTGGGGTCAGGGCTGGATGAACGTCGAGGTGACGCGCAGGTTGCGGCCGTTGATGATGCCGCCGGTGGTGGTGGATCCGCTGGCGTTGGTGGACCACGACCGGATGGAGATGACGCCAGCAGCAGTGATGGCGCATTCGCCGTTGCCGAAACCGTCGCCTACGCAGGCGTAGATGGTGTCTGGTGGCCGCCAGCCGGCGGGCAGGGTGCCGATAGTGGTGTCGGGGATGGAGCCGACCTTGTCGGAGAAAATATTGGAGCCGGTGCGCGCGCAGGCGAAGTTGATGGTGGTGACAGGGCCTGCCTTCCAGCCCTCCCAGTTGATCATTGTGAAGCCGCTGGCGGCAGTCGCACCCGACGTGGTCGTGGTCACGGGCTGCGGCGGCACCACCCACGCCGAGCCGTCGTACACCTCGAGGCGTTTCACGTCCCGCAGCCACGTCGCCATGCCCTCCACGGGGGCTTGCGAGCCGACGAGGGTGGCGCCGCGCTCCGAGGCGGACGCGAAACGCATCACACTGCGGGGGGCGAGAGCGTTGGCGATGTCCTTGGCGAGCTTGCTCGCGTCGGGGGCGTCGGTGAGCGCGGCAATGTTGACGCCCTGCCCGTAGTCGTCCGTGGTAGGCACGACGTCTCCTCAAAGGTCGTAGTGGCAGCCGTCGAGGGCGAACCAGTCGGTCTGCGACGGTGAAGCGGATCCGAAGACGTTCATGACGCCGCTGGTGGCCATCTCCAGGACCGCGACGCCCTTGGTGTCGGTGCTGTAGTTGCGGCGCCCCAGGAAGGTGCGGGCCACGCTCGGACGTGCCGCCGCCGGAAGTGCGCTGCTCCACGCGGTCTGCGCGGTCACCGACGACGTGCAGTCGACACTGCCGCGCAGCTCGACCCGCGTGCCGCCGTAGGCGGTGAGGATGCGGTACTGGGCCGGCCCGAACACGGTGTGGGTGCTGGTGAACCCGGAGGCAAGAGGGATGGCCGTCCACGCCCCGACCGGGTCGCCGGCACCGGCGGTGCGACCCCAGGCGAGGAGGCTGCCGCTACTGGACTGGGAGACGGCGATGACGTCGCCGACCAAGGGCGCCTGGTAGGTGTCCATGCGGCGCCACTTCAGACCGTCGGCGGTCACGGTGCCGTCGGTGCCGACGGCGGTGACAATGGCGGTGCGCCAGTCGGCTCCGCGGACTTTCGCGGACTGCTCCCCTACCCGCTTCGCCCGCTGCGCGACAGCCCAGGCGAGGTCACGGGCGGACGCATGGGGCGACTTCGTCACGCGTCCTCCTTCGCGGAGATCGTCGTGATCGGGAACTCTCCGCCCACGTCGAGCGGCACGGAGAAGGAGGCGGCCTGGTGGAGTTCGCGGCTGCCGTCCTCGTGCGTCACCCGCAGGACGTCGCCCGGCTCCAGTGCCGGATTCGGCAGGCTGCTGATGTCCCCGGACGCGTTCGGTGCCTTCATCTGCGCCAGCCGCAAGCCAGCGGCCAGCTGGCAGGCGCCAGTTGAGATCAGCGTCGACGACGAGTAGAAGTCGGGACGGCGGCCGAACGGCCCGTACCAGTACGTCGGCGAGTTGGGGTCGCTGTCGATGGCCAGCGCCGATACGGGCGGCACATTGTCGGAGGTGTTCTCCCCGGAGGCGAGGACACCGTTCTTGACGCCGTCGGCGGACATGCCGCGGGTGGCTGTGATGTAGACGCCGCCCTCGACAGCTTCGATCGCCCACACCGGCGGTGTGGTGGTCAGGTCGGGCAGGACGGCGATGACGAAGACGCCGTCAGCGTTGCAGTACACCTCTGCGCCGGCCGCGGCGGCGATCTCCTGGCAGGCCGCCCACGGGTCGGCCTGCAGGTCGTAGGCGCGTGACCCGATCGGGGCGTCCGTGATGAGGGAGAGGACGTCGGCGGTGGGCAGGCTGCGCTGGACGAGCGCGGTGATGGCGCCGACGACGGTGCCGGTGGCCGTGTAGGGGGTGGTGAACTTGTCGTCGGCGAGGCAGATCGACAGGTCTTTGCCGGTCAGGGTGACCGGTCCTTGGGTGACGTCTCCGTCGACCGAGTCGAGGCGGAACACGCCCAGCGGCACCAGCTCGCTGGATCCGTCGCCGTAGTCGACTCCGCGGCTGATGCGCAGCCGGGCCCCGTAGGTGGCGAGTTCATCTGCTGCGGTGCGAGGGATGAGGGACGGGTCAGCGGTGGTGACCGAGCAGGTGCGGCGGGTGGCCTGGCCGCGGTCGACGGTCACGCTGCCGCCGGTGTGCTCGACGTCCACGACCCGGCCGTCGGTCAGGAACAGCTGCACCCGCGTGATAGGGGTGTGGCTCTCGGCTAGCCGGGCCAGGAACCGTTCCGATACGGGATACACGCTCACCCCCGCCGGTCGAGGAGCACGTCCTCCCAGGTGGCATACGTGCCCAGGACGTCCTGCCAGGTGTCGAACTCGGTGAGCACGTCCTGCCAGGTGCGGCCTGCCGCACCGTTGACGCCTGCCTGAACGGGCATGTCGGCCTGGGTGAGGGGCAGCGTCCAGGTCCGCCAGGTTTCCTGAGCGAGGGTGCTGATGCGGGTCTCGTTGGCCTGGGCGACGTTGACGTACATGTCGTCGACGCCCATGCCGGGTGCGGCCTGCCACAGCAGTACGTTGCCGGAGTCCAGGAGCAGGTGGAGGGCGGCGCGTTCGTCGTCCGAGCGAGTGACCACGTTCAGGTCGCCTTCGAGGCCCTGCCGTTTCCCGGAGAGGACCACCTTGTTGCGGCGCCCGCGGACCACGAATGTCGACTGGTCGACAGGCCGCTGCCAGTCCGGCGCCTTGGCCACCATCACCCGCATGTTGCGCTGCGGGTTCGACGGGTCCTTCAGCCAGGCCAGGTTGATGTCGTCGAGGGTGACGGTCACCTGGCTGCTGGTGCGGGTGCTGCCGGTGAGAGAGCCGGGCGGGTACTGGGTGATCACGTAGTAGACCGGCGTATTCAGCGGCGCCTCATGATCCTCGATGATCATCAGGTCTGAGGTGATGACCTGATGGTCGATGAGGCCGTCCTCGCCGCGCACCAGCGTGCGGGAGCCGTCCTGCTGCACCCGCCACACCGACAGTTCGTCGTCGAGGACCAGTTCCCGCAGGGTGAGCCGGATGTAGCCGCCGTCGTCGACGGCTTCGACCGTGGTCTGCGGCAGCACCTGCCACAGCACGATCTGGTCGACGTGCAGGACGCTCGCCGTGGCCGACGCTGTCACCACCAGCTCGACCGCCGCCTTGGTGGCGTTCGCCGGGGCGACCGCATCCGACGACAGCACATACCAGGCCGTCCCCGGCAGCGACCAAGCATTGCCCGTGGACGTGCCCAGATCAGTGCTGGCGGCGTCGTACCAGTGCACCCGCACCAGCGCGCTCGACCAGGAGCCGGCCGCCGGATGGGCGAGAACCTGGGCCCGCCAGTTCACCCCGGCAACAACCGGGAACTTCGCCGAGCGGAGGGTGGATGCGGTCGCCGTCGCCGAGGTTATCGCCAGGGCGTAGGAGCCGTCGAAGTAGCTGGCGCCCCACGGGGTCGTGCGGGCCAGCGTCGCCACTCCGGACGGCACCGTCCATCCGGCGACGCCCTGCTCGAACGACGAGTCCGCATACGGCAGCACCGAACCGGCCTGCAACTGCGGGGCAACCGTCACCACGACGGTTTCCAGGCGCAGCACCTGCCCGGCCGACGCCGAATCCAGCCCGGCCGCCACACTGCACGTCGCCGCGTTCGCTGGGGCGACCATGGAGGCCCGCTGCCGGTACATGCCGGTTGTCGCCGGAGGCGCCAGCGTGGAGCGCTGCGCCCCCACCTGGTTGCCGTTGATGTCGAAAAACCGCAGCTCGATCCATGCCTGCGAGGTGAGGACCGGCGGCTGCAGGTAGGCGTAGGCCAGGTATTCGGTGCCGGGCGTCACCGTCGGCCGGTCCACGGCCAGCACCGAGGCGTTGCCCGCGGCGACCGCCGTCATGGCCAGAACCTGGCCGCCGCCCAGATAGTTGTCGACGGCCCACGAGATGACCGGCACCTGCCGGGACACGGTCGCGTTGACGACCGCCGCCCACGATGTGGCGTCGACCTCCGAGCTTTCCGTGTTGAACGGCAGGAGATTCCCGAGCGTCGTCTTCGGCAGGCCGAGGTAGACGTTCTCCCAGAAGTGGGAGACATTCGCCGCGGTCTCCGTCGACGACAGCAGCACCTGGGCCTGCGAAGCACCAGCCGGAGCGGCGCCTGCCACGCTGACGCGATGCCAGCCCGTCGAGGAGGCCATCGTCGTCAGTGACCAGGTGACGGCCAGCTCGGTGCCCGAGGTGTTGAGCCAGCGAATCCCGATCCGTTCCGGGACTTGCCCGGCCGTGTCGGAGAACGCGTAATACACGACGCCTGCTGTGACCGGGTAGGAGGAGACGGTGCGGGCTTGGATCTCGCCCGCTGCCACGCTCTTGACGGCGAGGCACCCGTCTCCGTTCCGCCCTCCGGTCCCTTTGCTGATCGTGCAGTTGAGCTTGCTCGTCCAGCCAGAGGTGTTCGGGTCGACCGACTCGGTCGTGGCGGAGAGGAAGTTCCCGGGAATCGACAAGGGGATCCTCCTCTCAGCCCGCGTTGAGTACGGAAATGAGCTGCTGCTGGCCCTCGTGCATGACCTGCGTTGCGACGCCCTGCACCTTGCCCAGGAACTCGCCCGAGTCGAGGTACAGGTCGCCCTGGAAGCTGGCCGGCCCGGATGCTCCGTCGCTGCCGCGCACGGAGGCGCCGGTGATGGCGTTCCACTGCGCGGCCGTCAGGACCGGCTCCGGCCTGCCCGTGCCGTTGAAGGCCAGGTTCATGCCGGGCTGCAGGAAGCCTCCGCTGTCGAACTTGCCGGGCATGAACCCGTACCACGACCCGAACAGCTTGTTGTTGTAGCCGCGGGCCCGGGAGCCGACCACGACGCCGTCGCCGCCACGGGACTCGACGTTCGTCTTGCCCAAGGTGCCCGCGGTGTGGCCGACGCCCGCATTCGTGATGCCGATGCGGAATGCGGAGTTGCCGTGATACACCCACCCGGGCGGGGCCGTCTTCCCGGAGAACGCCATCGTCGCCCACCGCCGGTGGGGCTTCTGGCCGCGGATGACGGACTCGATCGCGGACATGAACCCGGAGCAGTCCCAGCTGGGATCGCCGTTTCCGGCCCACTGATAGGGCTTGCCGGCCTGGGTTTTCGCCCAGGTCAGCGCCGCCTGGATGCGGGGGCCGCCGATCCCTCCGGCGCCCTTCTTGTCGGCCTCCTTCGAGTAGCCGAACAGGGCGTCGATGATCCGGTTCGGGATGTGGCGGATCAGCCGGCCGAAGCCGGTGTCCATGCCCGGGAACTTCGCCAGCAGCGGGTTGACGACGTTCTTCACGCCGGCCCGCGCCGACGCCTCCAGGGTGTCGCCCAGCCAGGACGCGCCCTTCTTGATGGCGTTCCACACGTCCGATCCGGCTCCCGAGATCTTGTTGATGCCCTTGCCGATCCAGCCGAAGATCCCGCCGTCCGCGAAAGACTGCGACGGAATGATGCCGCCCCGTGCGTAGCGCAGGGAGCGGTCGGTGGACACGGGTGCGCTGCCGCCGAACACCGGCGCCAGGGCCGCCTTCACGCCCTGCGCGCCCCGGGAGCTGGCGATCGCGTTCATCGTGGAGACGAACCCGGAGCCGACAGCCCGGGTGAACTCGGGCCGCATGATGGCCTCGCCGCCCGACAGTTCCAGCATGCCGCCGGTTGGCGAGACGAACTGGTGGACGTCCCGGCCCGGGGTGTAGCCGGGCATGATGCCGCCGGAGGCGAACTTGAACTTCGACAGCTTCGGGGCGCCGAACGCGCTCGCGACCTTGTTCCAGACGCCGACGATGCCGTTGTTGTAGACGGTGTCGACGACGAACTGGACGGGCTTCTTGGAGACACTTTCCAGCTTTCCCCAGGCCAACTTGATGGCGCCGACCGCATCACGGAAGATCCCGCCGAGCCCCTGGATGATCAGCTTCCAGCCGTCGAAGATCGGCTTGATGCCGTACTTCCAGGCCGTCTTGCCCACCCACACGATCCCGTCGAACGCGGGCTTGATCGCGTTTCTGTACAGCCACCTCGCCCAGCCGCCAACCGTCTGCATGCCGCCCCAGATGGCGCGGAAGATCGGCCTGAGCCACTGCTCCCACATCGCCTTGGCGACGGCGATGATGAAGTCGAAGCTGGGCTTGATCGCGCTGGTGTAGAGCCAGCGCGCCTTGTTGCCGATCAGTGTGAAGACGGGGCTGAACACGTTGCGCCACAGCCACAGGGCGACCATGGCGATCCCGTCGAACGCGGGCTTGATCGCGTTGCGCCACAGCCACATCGCGATCGCCCCGAGGGCCTTGAAGGCGAGAATCCCGGGCAGGATCAGCGCCACGACAATCGCCGTGATCAGAATCCGTGCGGCCAGCGAGATCGCGTCCCAGGCGGGCTTGATGGCGTTCGTCCACAGCCACATCGCCCACCGGCCGACCGTCTGCACAGCCAGCACCAAGGCGTTGAACACGGGCTTGAGGATCGAGTTCCAGGCGAACAGGGCGGCCGTCTGGATGGCCGCCCACACCGTCTGCACCAGGCTGCGGAACCAGCCGAACTTGTTGTAGGCGTAGATGACCAGCCCGACCAGGGCGAGGATCGCCAAGCCGATCAGCACCAGCGGGTTGGCCGCCATGACGAAGTTGAACGCCATCTGCGCCAGCGTCCACAGCTTCGTCGCCAGGATGATCCCGTAGATCAGCTGGATGAACCACGGCGCGTGCGCGGCGATGATGCCGATCGCCTCCGCCAGGCCGCCCAGCAGCGGCAGCAGCACGTCGGCGATCGGTGACATCGCTTTGCTGACGTTGAGGAACGCGGTGAAGATCTGGCCCAGGACGCGGGCGAGGACCGGGCCGTGCTCGGAGGCGTAGGCCAGGAAGGCCTCGAACTCCGGCGAACCCTTCAGGCTGGCGCCCCAGTTCGCGAACCGGCCCGTGATGCGCTGCATCGTGGACGAGATGCCGTCCATGTGCGGCAGGAACCCGTCGACAATCCCGGCCATGCCCTTGATGACGTTCCCGAATGCCACACCCAGGCCGATGATCGCCGGACGGACGTTGCCCTGCAGATCCTGCTTGAAGCCCTGCCAGAACGGCGACTTGACCTGCGCCGAGAACCGGTCCTGCAGCGCCTTGATCGCCGATGCGGCCCCCAGCACGAAAGGCGTCAGCGCCGGCAGTGTGTCCCGGATCGCCAGCAGCGCCCGCGTGAAGATGGGCATCACCGCAGGCTGCAGCGACCGCGACCACGCCGAAAATGCCGTCCTCAGCCCCACGAACGCGTTCAGGGTGTCCCGTGCCGACGGCGTCAGCTTCGCCAGCGCCGCCTGGTACTTGTCCTGCGCGATGGCAGCCTGATCGACGCCCCCGGCCGCCGACTGCGACGCGGAGGCAATCTGCCGCTGGGCCGAAGCGATCGAATCGGCGGCGTTCTGCTGAGCGGTCGCCACATTGCGTTCCGCGTCAGCAACCTTCTGCTGCGCGTCCGCGATCGACCGGGCATTCTGGACCGCCACCTGTGCCTGATTGGCCTGCGCGTCCTTCAGCGCCTTCGTCTGCGCCGCCACATTCTGCTGGGCCTGCGCCACCTTGTCCTGGGCGCTCTGGTACGTCTGGGACCCCTGAACGCCCGCCTTGTTCGCCGCAGCCGTATCGGCGGCCTGCCGCTTCTGGGCGAGCTGCTGCTCCTTCAGATGCTGGACAGCCTCGTCGTACTGCAACTGGGCCTGCTGGCGCTGCAGCGCGGTCGCCTTCGAACCCGCCGCATTGACGCTGTTGAGGTTCTGCTGGGCCTCCTCAACCTGCAACTGCGCATCCCGCACCGACAATTGCGAGTCGACGAGCTGGTTGTTCATGTCCTCCAGCTGGCGGGTCGCCTCCTTGCGGGCGGCCACCAGATCCAGCTGCGCCTGCTTGGCCTCCTTCTGCGCCTGAGCCAGGGACGTCTCGGCCTGCTCCACCTGCTGCTCGGCCTGCTTCGTGCGCTGCGCCGCCTGCGCGATCGCATCCGCGACCCCCTGCTTGGCCTGCTTCACCTGCTGCTGAGCCTGCGCGATCTGCCGCGCCCCGTTACGCTCAGCGGTCGCCAACGCCTGCTGCGCGCCCGCCATCTGTAGCGCCTTCGACGCCCCCTGCGAGGACGCCTGAGAGCCCCGGTAGGTCGCGGTCGTCGCCGCTTCCTGCGCCGCCTTCTGCGCCTGCAGAACGGTGCCGATCTGCTTGAACGCCGGAATCGCCACCAAGGCGACCGAACCGACCCCGGCCGCGGCAGCCGCACCCGCAGCAGCAACAGCCCCCAGACCTGCAGCAATCACCGGCAGGACCGGGATCAGCGCCGGCCCGAGCGCGAGCGCCGCGAACACCAGGCCGTTGATGCTGGCCGTCGCCGAGCTGGCATCGACGTCGACGTTCTTGCCGTCGACCGCATCCACCTCGGCCCGCAGCGCCGCCAACTGGGCCAGCGCCGCCGCGGTGTCGGCCCGCACCTGCACATTGGGATGCTCGGCACCCAGGCGCCGCAGTCGCGCCTCGACATCGGTGATCTCCGCCAGGGCGGTCGCCGCATCCACATCGATGCCGATGCGCTTGCCCGACAGCGTTTCCAGCCGGGCCCGCAGCCGGGCCATGTCCGCGTCGAACCCGGTCGTCGACAGCGTGACGTCGGCCTTCGGCAAAGACCGGAACGCCGCCTCCAGTCTTGCCTTCAGAGAGCGGGAGAAAGCACCGGCCGTCTCATCGCCCTGGCGAACCGCAGCCGGTCGGGCCGCTTTCGCCCCATTGTTGATGCCCTGAGTGATGGCAGGCGTCATGTGCTGGACGATCTGCTGACCGATGATCCGGCCGACCTCGTCACCGATCTGCGACGCCGGAGGAACTAGCGCCGCCCGCAAGCGCCCCTCAATGCCCTGAGCGTTGGGCAGAACATCGACTTCCACGCTGCCGACCGAAATGGCCACCGGGTGCCTCCTCCCGGCGCCCTATGCGACGCGGTCTCGTGTCAGGTTGAACAGGAAGTCGGCGGCGGACGCCGACAGTTGCGGCTTGGGCCGCAACGGCTTGGCGCCAGGGCGGGGCGTGGGTTTCGGCGCTTCGGGCCGCTGCGTCTTCTTCTCCGTATTGGCGCAGATCAGCACGTACTCGACGCGCCGGATCGCATCCAAGGATGCGGCCAGGAGCTGCTCGGTCTGGGACCAGCGCCCCTTTTCGGGCTCACCCTTGTCGGCCTGCTCGGCGAGCTCCTCGTCCGACATGGCGTTGCGCAGCGCCGTCCACGTCGCCGACTCCGGCGGCAACTGCTGGATCAACACCCGCAGCCGCCGCCACGACATGACGCCACGGTGCACGTCGAGCAGGTCGACACCGTGGTAGTAGCGCAGCAGGTCGGCCTCTACCGCCTCCGCGTGCGCCTCGACGACGGCGCGGGTCCACGCGAGTTTCCCAGGCTTTCACCCGCCCGGTCCGCGGCATCCCCGACGAACTCTCCCCATTCCTCGTTCGTGGGATCGATGTCGAGATACAGGTCGTAGTCGTCGGGGTGCAGAACGATCTGAGCGAATGCATCGATCTGCCCCTGGGCGGCAAGCCGCTGCCACGACTGTCGCCACGCCCCCGGCGGGATGATGCGCACTTCCTCGTCGCACAGCACGGCAGTCACATACTTGTTGACCGCCTCAACCTCCTGCGCTTCGGCTGCCGACACGACGTCGACATCCGGATCCGTCGGTGTGCGGGTGGTCGCGGGCCGGGATGCGGCACGGGCCGCCGTGCGCGGCTTCCTGCTGGTGGTGGTTCGCTCGTTAGCCACGGCGCGGGCTCCTCACTATCTGATGGCGCGGGCAGGGTTAGAGGTGGACGGGCCGGGCCCGCGCCAACGTGGCGGCCCGTCCACCCGTCTCACGAGCCCGTGTAAGCGGGCGTCACCGGCAGCTTGTCCGTGTGGTACACGGTGTTGCCGGCGTCGTCGGGATAGGCGGTGATCGTCACCTCGTAGCCGGACATCTCGTCCTGCTTGAAGGTGACGTCCGAGCGGTCCGAGACCTCGCCCTGCGGGACGTAGAAGCCGCGGGAGGTTTCGCCGTCGACGACGATGAACCACCAGGCCCGCCGGTCCGGTGTCGGCGACGCGGTCTCCGCGAAGGACGTCAGGCCGCTGGTGCCGTCCGGGGAGAGGTCGCCGACCGGGATGCGGTACATCACCGACTGCACCGCGACGCGGGCCGTCTCCCACAGCGTCACCTTGAACGTCCGGATGCTCTTGGTGATCGTCGTGCGGATCGGGGAGGTCAGGCCCCACGGGGTGAACTCCTGGTTGTCCTCGTCGAAACCGTAGACGAGGCCGTCGTCCGAGATGCAGCCCAGCGGCTGCCAGGGCGCCTCCGGCTGCGCCAGCGGCGACGTCGGCGACGACGTACCCACGTCGGCCACCCAGCCGCCACCGGTCGTACCGATGACCGTCAGATCCGACGCACGAGTGATGTTGACCATGAAGGGTCTCCTGGGCATGAGAAAACCCCGCACAGGCGGGGTTGAGGGAAACAGGGTCCGGCGCGGGCCCGCAGGCCGGTCAGGAGACCGGGTGGCAGAAGACTTCGTAGGTGGCCCCGACGCGGCGAAGTGCCGTGTTCTCGTAGGGGCGTGAGGCGGGAAGAGCCAGGGCCCGGATGCGCCCGAATACGACGCTGTCGCCCGCCGAGCCGGGCAGTTCCGCCTCCATCCAGGCGTGCACCTGACGCGCCAGACTGATTGCGTCGGCCCGCGTTCCCGCGTACACGTCGACGTCGACGAGCATGCGGGCCAGGCGCAGCCCGTCGTCACTGCCGCCGGGAATCTGCTGGATCTGGATGGTGGGCAGCTCGTTGAGCAGGTCGTTGTCGAGCTCGTCCCGCACGACAGCATCCGGGAATCTGGCGGTGGTGCGCGTGATGAGTTCGAGTTCGATGTCGACGAGAGCCGTCACTAGTCGCGCCCGCCCATCTCGGCGGCCCGCAGCAGCACATGGTGTGCCGGTACGCGCTCGGTTCCGTACTCCACCCAGCGGGCGTAGTAGGCCGTGTTGCGGACGTAGGCGGCGGCCCGGTCCCGGCGGCGGCCACCACGTGCGGTGCTGTCCGTTTCCCACGACGCCTTGTAGTGGCCGGGGGTGGGACTGGATTCGTCGACCGGAGACAGGGCCACCGCGGCGCCCTTGATGGCCTCGGCGCGGCGCAGCATCTCCGCCTGCATGCTCGGCATGCGCAGCATCTCGCCGACACCTTTGCGGTTCATCTTGAACCGTGCTCCCATAGCCCCTCCATCAACTCGCACACCAGGGGGCGGACATGGACGTGAAAGGCGTGCTCGGCACGATCAGCTTCGACGGCGAATGGATCACCATCACCAAGACGCCCATCGGGGCGCGGCCGGCACCCGTCCGGCTGCGGGCCGCCGACATCACCGGAACCCGCTTCAAGCGGGCCAGCCGGCTCTTCCACGGATACGTGCAGTTCCAGCTGCCCGGCACCGTCACCTCGGGCGGAAAAGGCGGGCTCATGGCCGGAGGCAGGCCCCCCTACGAGGACCCCAACAGCCTGTCCATCCCCCACAAGAGCAACGACGCCGCCGAAAAGCTCGTCGCCGCCGTCGAACAGGCCCGCAGCTAGCCCGTCACCCGGTCCGCCGCGAACTGGATCACGCCGCGGGTCCCGGTGAACGGGGAACGGCCCCAGTCGCCGGGCTCGCCGGTGATGTCGCACTTCACGCCCCGCACCATCACCTGATCGGTGGTGCGCAGCGGAAGGCTCGACGCCGCCGCCTGGTTCACCGGGACGTACACGGTCCAGCCGACGATGACCGTGTCCCGGCCCTGCTGCTCCGGGCCGCCGACCTGCGGCGTCTCCGCCCGCGGCGTGACTACGCAGCCCTGCAGGTCGAACGACTCGTCCGGGCCCGGCAGCGGATGGCCGCGCCCGTCACGCCCCGGGGAGGCGCCGCTTCGCACAATGCGCACCGTCTCCCCGAACGGGTACAGGCCCGCCATTACAGGTAGCCCCAGCCCGGCTCGTACTCCTCCGGGAAGCCGAGAACACTCTCCACCGGCCAGGTCGGCGTCGGATCCGCCGTTGCCGGTGTGGGATCCACCGTGAACGCTCCGCCACGACCGGCCAGCGACTTCAACGCCGACTTGTCGCTCTTCGTCAGGTACAGGCCGCCCGAACCGGACGGCCGCTGCACCGACATGGGGCCGATCGTCTCGTAGGACACCTGCTGCGGGTTCACGTAGGCGCGGCCCGCCACCGACAGCACCACCGCTTCCGCGCCCTCGGGCAGCGGCTTGACGACGGTCTGGCACAGCGAGATGGCCGTACTGATCAGCAGGTCTGCACGGTCACCGTCGATTTCGTCCAGCCCCAGGAAGAGGCCGAGCTGCTCGACGGTCGGCGGGATGAACGCCACTCCCCGGCCTCCTATCCGGTCAGACCCTCCACGGCCTGGCACCAGGCGGCCAGATCCGCTGCGGGATTGAGCTCGGCGCTGCGTGCCTTGGCCCGCTTCGACGCCAGCCGGTACTCGGCCGCCACGGCGAGCTTCCGCAGGACCGCCTCGTATCCGGCAACGTCCTCCCGGTCCACGAAGATCCCGGCCTCGCCGAGGCTTTCGCACAGCCCCTGGGTGGGGTGGGCGACCACGGGAATCCCAGATGCCAGCGCCTCGCAGCCGGCGCGCCCCCACGATTCGTAGGACGACGGCATCAACAGCACCCTGGTCCGGGCGTACACCTTGGCGCGCATGTCGGCACCGTCGACGTGGCCGACGACTTCCACGTTCGGCAGATCCGGGAGGATCTGCTCCCCGTAGGCGCCCTTCACGGCGAGGAACTGCTGGTCCGGCATGCGTTCAGCGAGGGCCTTGAGGACCTTGCCGCCCTTCTCCGGATTGCAATTGATCAGCGTGATGGCCTTGCCGGGCTTCGTCGCATACTCCTCGGCGAACACGGGCGGACGCACGATCATGCTGGACGCTGGGCGGACGGACTTCGGGTACTCGGCGAAGAACAACTCCGCCTCACGGGCCATCCACTGGCTGTTGTAGACCGCCAGCGACGTACCGCCCGCCGCCATGTCACGGAACGTCGGCAGGTGCGTGTTGTGACACACCACCACGAGCCGCTTGCCGTAGCCGCGGGCCAGGGACGCCGTCGACGGCACCGTCTCCAGGTGCGCGAGCAGCACATCCGCGCGCCGTACCGCCGTGGGCCAGTCCAGCCGTGACTCAAGCGGCACCACTCGGATGCCGCGGTAGTCGTACTCCTTGCTGGCCTTGCCGTAACGCGACAGCCACACGGACACGTCATGCCCGCGCTCCACCAGTGGCCGCAGCATGCTCACGACCATGTGCTCCGCTCCGGCGTTGTGCTCCGGAGGCATGGCGTGAACGCGGGCCACGATCTTCAGGGGCTTGGCTGCCCCGCCCGGCGCGGAAGCCGGGACAGCCCTCGCCATCAGGACCCCGAAGGGGTGCCGGTGAACTTCACGAACGCCTGAGCGTCGCCCTGCACGTAGCCGTAGAAGGCCTCCGCGAGGAGCAGCACCAGGTTCTCCTGGAACGCCGAGTGCACGCCGCCGTCCTCGTCGACGTAGGTGGCCTCCTTGGAGATGCGCACCGTGATGTCCATGCCGACGCCATACGCAGCCTGCGAGAAGTCACCGCCGATCGCGCGCAAGCCCGTGTCCGTCGATGCGGACTGGCGGCGCTGCTTGCCGGATACCGACCGCGAGTAGGCGAGCGGCTCGCCGATCAGCGTGCCAGCCGACGCCATGTTCGTGCCCGGCGTCTGCGTGTCGACGAGGATCGGCCGGCCCGTGGTGTCGGTGGCCAGAAGCAGCTTCGGCTTCAGCCGGTGATCGGCGATGGTTCCGGTGTAGTCCCAGTCGCCGTCGATGACCTCCTCCATGCCCGTCACCAGGTCGGCCCAGATGCCGCCGGTCGACTGGGAGGCGGTGCCGAGCGCGACCGAGTTGGTGGTCATGGTCAGGTAGTCGTCGAAGGGGCCGGTGGCGCCCTTCATCGTCTTGCCGTGGATCGCCGCGTGGTCGAAGGCCCGCGCGAACGCTGTCGGCAGGTCGTTCTGCAGCTGGGTCCACAGGCCGCCCGCGTTGGTCATGACGACCTCTTCGGCGACCGGGATGAGGACGGCGAGCTTCTTCGCCGTCATCTGCTTGACGTCGACGCCACCGGTCGACAGGGGCTTCTTGGCGGCCTGGCCGACCCAGTCCGCGGTCGGGACGTCCATCGGGATCGGGATGCTCGTCGTCGCATCGATGCTCAGCGGGGCCCGGCGCGCAAGCGCCATCACCGCCGACGCCTCCACGGACTTCTCGAAGATCGGCCCCGTGATCTCGCGGGGCAGCAGCGACGCACTGACGTCACTGAGCTTGAGGGGGGCGGTAGCCACCATGGTTGTCTCCTTCTCGCAGCTAGTGCTTGAGCTGCGGCTTCAGCCACCCGGCGAACACGTCGGCCGGGTCCTTGGCCCGTTGGTTGTTGGCTCCGGACGCCTGAGTGCGATCCGGTGCGGGACGCCGCGGGCCCTCCGGGGGCTGGGGCTTCGCCCAGTGCGGCTTGCGCTCCAAGAGCGCATCGAGGTCCGCCTTGATGGCCGCCTCGTCGATCTCACCGTCAGAGTCGATGTACGAGCCCAGATCGAGCGCACCGACCGCGTCCTCCGGGTCCGCGAACCCGCCCGCGGCCAGCGCCTGCACCTGCGTGCGCACCAGACGCTGACGCGTCTGCGTGATCTGCTCGGTGGCCCGCGCAAGCTGCTCGTTGAGCCGCTCGGACTCCGTCTTCTGCGAGTCCTTGATGCGCTGCAGCTCCTGAGCGGCCGGCTCCAGATCCTTCAGGCGCTTCCGGAGATTCGCGGCCTCGCTGTTCTTCTTGCGCAGCTCAGCCTCGAACTTCTTGCGGTCGAACGGCTCCTCCTGCTTGCCCTTGGCCGCCTCCTGGGCGCCCTCGGCCTCGCTGGTGTCGTCCTCCTCGGAGGCGCCGGCCGTCTCCTCGACGGCCTGCTCGTCCTCCGTGCCGGTCTGCTGCTCGGTGCTGGTCTCGTTGTCTTCGGGCATGACGAAACGGCCCTCCAGGGGCTCGAAAACAGGAATCGGCCGCCACCAGGGCAGCCAGTCGGAAAAGGGTCAGTGGGCAGCCGGGAGGTGCCCGTGTTCGGCCAGCGCCCGCCTGAACAGGCGGAGCTGGTCTCCCGAGTGGTTGGCGGCGTACTCGCGGTAGATCCGGTCCCACTCGCGTGCATGGGCGGACAGCTCGAACCGCTGCCCTTTGAACACCGGGATGGCCATGCAGTGACAGCCGTCGTGAGCCCGGAAGTCGACCGTCTCCCGTGCATAGACGGCGCCGCGGGCCGCGAGGAGCTTGCAGAACGCGCAGGCGCCCAACGATGCCGAGCGGGCCCAGGCGACGGCTTGTCGGTCCGCCCGCACGGCGCCTTGGACCGTGCCCCGGCCGGTGTCCGCCACCAGCTTCTGGGCAACCGCCTCGGCCTTCTTCTCGGCCTGCACAAGCCGGGTGTCCAACGGTAGCCGCTGAGCCTCCGTGGTCGTGGGATCCTGCGGATCGCGCGGCCACAAATCCTTCGTCGCCCACCGCAGTGACGCGTCCGTGTGATCCGGCGAAGGAGGATCAGCGACCGCAGCAGCGAACACGCCGCTCGCACCGGCAGCATCCCTCTGCGTGTCGTAGAAGTCCGCGGCCAGCGACGACGACACCTGCGCGTACTGGGCTATCACCGCATTCATCGCGGCCAGCCAGTCCGGCACAGAAGCCTGCAGCCGAGCCGGAATGATCAGCCTGCGAAGGCCGCGGACATCGCGCACCAGCAGCCTCGTCAGACCGAGCTGAGCGGCCCGGTAGCGCTCGGCATCGCGGCCCCCGTCAGAGACTGTTGCCGCCACCGGAGACCTCCGCTGCCGACGGAAGCGGCGACGACTGCTGATCGTTCAGGGCGGCCAGGCGCTCCATGAGCCCGCCACCGGCAGCCGTGGCACTCGAGCGGCGCCGGTCCGCCGCGACCCGCTGCCGCTGACCCTCCGTCAAACCGGCCATCTCCAGCGTCACATCCGAGTCCGCGGGCAACACCCCGGCCTGGACGAGCTTTACCGTGGCGTCCACCTGCGCCGCCACCGTCGGCGTCGCAGGATTCCGCCACACCGTCTCGATGCGGCGCGCCTTGTCCGGCGGTTCACCGTCTCGAACCCACAACGCCAGCCGCATCGCCTGCTGCCAGGCCGCACCGAACCTGCGGATCCGGCGTTCGCTGCGCTTGACGAGCTTCGACTCGGTCGAACGGATCGCGTCCGCCGACGCCGGGTTGTCGGTGGTGTAGCCGAGCATGTGCGGCGGCAGGCCGAACTGGCTCGACATGATCCGTGCATACAAGTCGATGATCTTCGTCATGCCGGTCGGATCATGGGCAGCGAACTGGCCCACCGCCGGAACATTGCCGTCCTCGTCCCGCTCCAGCGCCAGCACACGCCCGATGTACGTCTCCCACGCACTCTTCGCGTTGCCCTCGGCATCCTGGAACGCCGACTCCGCCGCCCCGAGAATGTAGCGCTGCGGAGCGCCGAAGAACTCGCTGGCCACCTCCATGCCCATCAAGCGCCGGCACGCGGCATCCGTGATCGACATAACCTCCGGGGTGATCTCCGAACGGCCGATGCGGTCCGCGGTGCGCTGCCGGTTCGCCATCCGCACCACCGGCACAACACCCAGGTTGTGCACATCCCGGTCGACCACTTCCCAGCCGCCCGACTGAGACGGCAGCGCAGTCACCGTCTGATCCGGCAGATACAGGACGAGCATGCGCTCTTCCGGCCCGGACTCGAGGAAGGTGTCGGCCATGCACTCCCGCAGGGCCGCCGTCCCCATCCGCAGACGCGCATCCCACATCAGCGTCATGTCCAACGGCGACTCAACCGAGATCAGCGGCGGCGCATCCGTGTCATCGGAGGAGCCCACCGCCAGGTACTCGCGGCCGTAGACGAGAGCGTCCAGATGCGCCAGCGACGACTCGTCGAACAAGTCGTTGGCGTCCGCGATCTCATCCAACTCCGCAGAATCCGAGCCGTCCTTCCAGCGGAACGCCTCCAAGTCGAGGCGCTCCTCCAGCGACTCCACACCCACCCGCGGCCAGCCGATCACCGTATGCAGGCCCTTGAGCTGCGGAGGAATGCTGATGCCGAGATCCCGCACCAGCTGCTCGCCGTTGAAGTAGGCGTCCCTCAACAGCAGCGCCCAGCGATCCCGCAGCATGTCCGCCCGCAGCACGTTGATCAGCGCGAGTTCATCGTCCGACAGCGTCAACAGCGGCAGTTCGGGGATCGAGACGGTCACCGCAGCACCACCACCCGTCCCTTGCCTGGCGTGCGCTTCTTCGCCCGCTTCGGAGAGTTGAGGATCATTCGGCGCAGCATTCGCGCGCCCACCATGCAGACGGCGAGGTCGATCTTCCGGGCCGACTCGCGGTGTTCCTTGCCGATCGTGACGCCCCAACGATTCGTGCGCCGCCGCGCATTGATCACATGCGTGCGCAGCACCTTGTGCCCGTCATGGATGAGAGTCCGCTCCAGCACGTCCGCATGGGTGCGCCGCACGGCCTCCGTGAACGTCTCCTGGTTACGGGAGTCACGCATGTCCCAGCGCACCGCATGCGCCTTCGGGCCGGAAGAAACCGAACGCAGCGCCAGCTTCGCACCCCAGGTCTGCCCCCACAGGTCGATGTAGGAATCCCAATACATCTCGCCGTCATCGTCCTGACCGGAGCCGGGGTCCGCGAAGAACGCCAGCACCTTGAACCGGGCGAAGGCATTCTCGACGACACCGTGCACTTCATCCCGCGGCACCTGATAGGGGACGAAGCCCGGCGTGTTCGGCGCCGGCCAGTTCGCCGGCTTCTGCCACACGCCCAGCGCAGTTACGAGTCCGTCCGACAGGCGGCAGGCGCACAGCCCGGTCGCGTCGTCCGACTTGGAGCCGTCGAAGAAGAGGACGACCTCGTCGCCGTCCGCCAGACTCACGCCGTCACGCTTGCAGGCATCCCACTCGTAGCGGGCCATCCACGCGTCCTCGGCGGCGACGATCTGGTTGTACCAAAACCGCCGGGACCGGCTGGGCGGATTCCGGGGGTCGAGGATCGACGCCTTCAGGCGGCCGATGTCCAGCCATGTGGAATCGCCCCGCACCGCGCGCAGTGTCGGCTCGATCCACGCATCCGTCAGCTTCGCCTCGGGCGGTGCTTCCAAAGAGTCGTAGAACAGGCCCACGTCCACGACGCGTCCGGCCTCGGCAGCCTCGTAGGCGTCCCGGGTGCGCTCGGCCACCGAGTCCTCGCCGGGCTCGAAGGCGTTCGTGTTCGCCAGCGACCGCGTCTGCCCGTCCGCCGACTTTGTGGCGTTGCGCTCGATGACGGCCGCCATCTCGTGGCCGCCGTTCGACTCCAGCCAGTGGTGGGTCTCCCCCATGTTGACCGCTGTCGGCCGGCCGCCCTCGAGGGCCCGTGGCGACGACGTAACGGCCTCGATGCGGGCTCGCCCTTTGTCGGCGTAGATGATCTCCTTGCCGAGGTCGATGCGGTACTCCTCGATCGCCCGCTTCGAGAAGATCGACGGGAACAGGGTCATCGTGTTCCGCGTCTGATCCTGCGACACCGCCGCGATCTGCACCCACGCCGCAGGATGCTGAACGCCCAGCGGCTGCCCCGGCGGGACACCCCACTCGTTGCCCTCGTCGGCGATCCCACCGAACCGGCACGGGCCGACGAACTCGAAGGCCGAGTACGTCGCGACCAGTGGATCCTTGCCGTGGCCCTTCAGCCTCTGGATCACGCCGTCGCGGTACAGGAACCGGTTCGTCGTCGGGTCCATGGCGTACCACCACAGCGTCAGCCGGGCCTGCTCGGGCGTGTACTGCCACGGCTTCCCGACATAGTGCTGCAGGTAGGTCTTCGTCCAGGCCAGACAGTGCCAGCCGAGCGTGTACTCGGGCAGGACGAACCGGCCATCCGGACCACGCTTCCAGGTCGGGCCGATCGTGAAAGGTTCGACGACGTCGGGGACCTGCTCGTCAGCCCCCTGCAATGTCACGGTACGAATCCAGCGGGCTCACCGACGCCAGTTGGGCACCAGCAGGCTTCTTCCGCTCCAGCTCCATGCGCGCCCGGCGCCGGTCGCCCTCCGTCGTCAGCAGCGACGACATCACCGAGTTGAGGGCGGCCACCAGTTGCCCGTTCGGCCCTCGCTCAGAGCAGTCCAGCACCCTCGACATCAGCTCCGCCGCATACCGGGCCACCGCCCAGTCCGACGGCTCATAGAACGCCGCCTGCCCCGACTCGCGCAGTGAGAGATACCAGTCGACGGCGATGTCGTGCCAATTCGGATCAGGATCCGGGAGGACCGGCAGATCATCCGGCGCTCCGGCCGGGGCTTGGATCAGTTCGGGACCGTCGTCCTTGTTGCGGCGGCGGCGCTCCTCGGAACGCTTCGGGATGGGGCCATGCGTGCCCACGAAGACCTCCAGGGTCAAAGCACGCCACCGGGGCGCGCAACGGGCGTAACAAACGAGGCCGCAGGCGGGCATGCCGGCGCCACCAGGGCGCAAGCCGAAGGCCGCCTGCCGGCCAGTGAGAGCAGCTCCGCCAGGCCCGGGAGGGCCAAGGGAACCCGTACACAGGGTCAGGTGCTATACGGCCCCGATCCGGGAAGATCGCCGGGGAGGGGTAACCCCCCGGGTGGATCATGGGCGGCCCGGCCGGCTGGGACCCTGGATCGGATCGTGGGGTCCGGCTGGGCTGGACCTTCCGCGGTCCTGGCCGAAGCGTCTTCGACCTTCGTGAATTGATCTTCGATTGAAGATCATTGATTGCTCGACTCGACAAGGTCACACACGATGACCATCACCACATCGCCTGCCTCACCCGTGTGCCATGCCCAGGCCGGCACGCACCCTGGGTGGGCGGCACCCGCCCGTGCCCGCCGGCGCCAACCCCGCAGCCTGGTCCCGGCCGTCGAGGGAGTCGTGCACCAGCAGCCAGCCCACCGACCCGTACCCCAAGGGTCCGGCCTGGTGCTGGGTCCGCAGACGCAGCCGGCTTCGCTCGTGCTGGTGTCGTGGTCGACCGGGTCGTGGTGCGAAGCAACGTGATGGACGCTCGTTACCGCTTCCGTCCGCTGGCGCCGCGCACGAGCTTGGCGTGTGCGCTCGTGGTCATGCCGGTTGCGGCGATGTGCCTGAGCTGGCAGTAGCCCTTGGCTCGAGGTCCCATGAACTTGCTGACCTGGCGCACACAGCGTGACCAGTCTCCGGGTGTCCCCCACCTGATCTTGGCTGCGCCTGCTCCGTGGGCCCAGTAGTCGCGCAGGGTCTGGGCGTTGCCGCCGCCCCTGCGCCCGCCGTTGCCCTGCCGTCCGCGCGCCATCACTTGCCGCCCTTGGTCTTCGCCGCGGTCGTCTTGGCGGAGGCCGTCCTGGTGGGGCTGACCTTTCCACCCTTGGCGCCAGCGGCCTTGGCTTTGGCGCTTCCCTTGGTGAACTGGTGCGCCTTGAGTACTGCGGGAACCTTGCCCTTGGCCATGACGGTCACCTCTTCCGGGTCTTCTTGGGGGCGCCACTGACGTTGATGGAGGGGTACTTTTTCGCGACGGCCTTACGCACGGTGGCCTTCTGTGCGGGGGTGCCGTGCTGCGCTACTCGTGCGAGTGCGTTGCGGGCGTGGGCTGCGTCGTCGATCCGGTACTTCTTCTGCTTGGGCAGGGCGAAGCTGGTTGGGGCCATGGCCTTGCAGCCGACTTTGGTGTTGCGCCGCGCGTTGGTCTTGCTGGGGATGCTGGTTGATCGTTTGCCTGCCATGACGGTTACCCTTCCGGCGCGGGCCCGTCGTGTGGTTCGTCTACCCGCATGATGCAGGCGACTTGCTCGCGGGGTACGGCATAGCAGGGGCCGTTGGCGTCGTGGAAGGTGACCCAGTGGGGGGTGAAGTCGACGGTGAGGTGGTCGTCTTCTAGCCGGACGTCTTCGCCTCGGCGTTCGTTGTGGACGATGACGTAGGTGGGCATTGGTTCACCTCAGCCCTGGGTGTGGTTCTTCGGGCCGGCGTCGTCCGGGGCGGGGGTTGGCGCGTTGGGCGTCGTTCCCTTCGCGGCTGGACTTCAGTCCGTGGCAGGTGGCGCATACGCCTTGCAGGCGGTCCTCGGCGTGAGCGTCTGTCTTCGCTTCGATGTGGTCGCAGTGGGTGGCTGGCCGGACTCTGCAGATCTGGCAGATCACGTCGCGGGCGAGGACTTTGGCGCGGATCTTCTCCCAGTTCGAGGGCAGTCGCTGCTTGCGATCGCTGCCTTGCCAGCCACCGGGCATCAGCCCATGCCGCCGCAGTTGCAGCCGTCCGGCCCGTCCATCTGTCCGGTGTCGCCAGCGTCGCCACCGTCTGCCTGGTCGTCTTCGGTGGGGAGTTCGACGCCTGCTTGCTGGAGCCAGTTGCGCATGTCGGTGGCGGCTTGGCCTTGTGCCTGTACGACGTTGCGGGCGAGGTCGGCGATGCGGCTTTGGCGTTGTGCGGGGCTGCTGTTGTCGAGGTAGCCCTGGGCGATGGCGACGCCTGCTTCGCTGTGCTGGATCATCAGGTCGAGGAACTGGATGTCGTCCAGGCTGATGGCCACGGCGTCTCCTTCAGGTCGTGGTCGACTCTTTGGGTTCGTGGCCCGTGCTTCCGGTGAGCGCCAAGATGGTTGCGCACTGGTCGTAGGCGATGGGTGCGTTGTCGGTGGTCTTGCCGACGAAGTCGTAGGCGGAGCACTCCCAACAGATCTCCTGGCCCCTGTGGAACACGGGCTTGTGGAGCTGCCGGACACGTTCGATGGCGGCGCCTTGCGCGTCACGCTGGTTGCGCAGCCCGGCAGCTGCGTTGCGGATGTCGTCCCAGTCGCGGGTGCGGTCCATGCCGAGCGCGTCGAGGAGTTCGTTCTTCCATTTGGCGAGTCGGTCCATGTCGCGGGTGATGCCGGCGCGCTCGTGTGCGAGCCGCAGCCCGTCAGGCTCCCGCGCGTCGCGCAGGAAGAGCGGGTAGCCGTCGGGTCCGAGCGGCGTCTCGTTGGCGGGGATGTCGATGGCGTCTTCGAAGACAAGGACGCCTTGGGCGCCTATGCGCGCGGCGATGTCGTTGTCTGCCAGGTCGCGTCGGAGCGCTTCGAATGCGGGCTCGTCGCGCGGTACCTGGTCGACGACGATCAGGTAGGGCGGGCGTTCGTCTCCGCTGCCTTCGGGGAGTTCGAGGATCTGCAGGCGGGCCATGGGCGCGGGCCTTCCGTGGGTTCAGGTGTTGAGTGCTCGCCGCACGCCTTCTTCGAGGGTGATGCGCGGGACGTAGTGGTTGAGCATTCGTGAGGGGTCACTGACGCGGTGGTGGACGCCTTGGGGTGCGTCGTGCCGGTGCTTGAACTGCGGCCGGTATCCGGCGGCGTTGGTGACGGTGCGGGCGAGTTCGTCGAAGGTGACGGCTCTACCCCAGCCGAGGTTGACGGGCCCGGTGACGTCGCCGTCGAGGAGTGCGAGGGTGGCGCCGACGAGGTCGTCGATGTGGATCCAGTCGCGGGTGCTGTCGCCGCTGCCCCAGATTTCGAACGGGTCGTCGTGGCGCTTGGCCCGCTGGATGAATGCGGGGAACGGATAGCAGGGCGCCTGATCCTCGCCATAACCGGAGAACGGGCGCGGGATGAGGATGCGGCAGCCTTCGGCTTCGGCGTAGGTGGCGAGCTTCTCCCCCGTCAGCTTCGCCCAGCCATACGTGGCATCGGGTTCTTCCATGTACGCGAGGCTGATGTCCTCTTCGTATAGACGCCGCACGTCCCCGGGCTGCTGTAGCGCGACCGGGTACGCGGCGCTTGAGCTGAAGTACACCGCCCGGGGCGTCTTGGTCCTGATCAGCCAGCGCATGTACCAGGCGTCGAGGGCAAGGTTGGTGGCCACCCCGAGGGGGCTACCGTCGATGGAGGCCCGGCCGCCGACGATCGCCGCTGCGTGGATGGCGAGGTCGAAGCGGACGTCGCTGGTACGGAAGTAGTCGAGCGCGTCCCGCTCGTGCACGTCGTCGCCGGGCTTCAGGTCGATTGCCGCGACGGCGTGACCGCGAGCCTCTAGCGCGCGGTGCAGGTGGCGCCCGACGAAGCCGGAGGCGCCGGTGAGGAGGACGCGCATCAGGCCTCCTCGACGAGCTTCCGCAGCTTTTCCAGGTCGGCGGCGAGGCCGCCTTCGTCGCGGTAGGCGTAGTAGGCGGCGGCGTCCTTGGATACCTGCTCGCTGCTGTTGACCTCTTCGTAGCCCGCATCTGTCGGCGCCTTCCCGGCGGCCGGGTGCAGGTGCTCGATCACCACGTCGTCGAGGTAGGTGATGCGCTGCATCCCTTTACCCCAGTCGACCCAGACCAGGTCGGCGCACAGGTGCTCCAGCTGCGGAGGCGCGAAGTAGCCCAGCGTCTGGACGATGTCCGAGGTCATCGCCACGGCAGTGGCCATCTTCTCGCCTTGCAACAGGTCGTTGCCGTAGACGATGCCGGGCCCGCCGCTGAGGCATTCCCGGAAGCGCTCGTCCCACGGCCGGTCAGCGGGCCGCGGCCGGTGGTCGTCGCCGAGGAACGCGAGGAACCGGTAGTCGCCGGCGTTCTTGAGGGCAGCCTGGTTGAGGGTGCCGACGAGGCGCTTCCGCGCCCAGTACACGAACCGCACCCGGGCGTCGTGGGCGAGCGCCTTGGCCTGCTGCTTGTATGCGGCGAGCTCAGGGTCGTCTTTGTCGACGCAGAACAGCAGGTCGGCGGTGGCCTTGGTGTCGTCCCAGGCTTGCATGATCTCTGGGATCGCTTGGGGCCGGCCGCGGGTGGGGATGATAACGAGCAGGTCGTCGGCCATGGCGCGGGCCTCCTGTCTACCGGATGCGCTGGCCGTAGCCGGTGTCGCAGCGGACGGTGTTGGCAGTGGCGGCGGCCGACCACTGGGCGGTAATGACCAGGTCGTTGGTGCTTGTGGTGGACTGGGTGACCGCCGCGGATGGGGCGCCGGCGGTGGCCGGGTTGGCGGCAGCCGTGAAGCCGCCGGACACGATCTGCCCGACGGCCTTGATGGTGCCGCGCCAGGTTCCGCTGCTGCCGGTGGTGATGCACACGGCGTCACCTTCGACGGCCCAGGCTGGGGCGGCGGTTGATGCGGACGACGTGCAGGTGAGAACGCAGGTGGCGATGACGGCGCCGGTGACGCCGCCGAGCCGGACGCGCAGGGTCAGGGTGGGGCTGCCGGTCGTCCAGTCCATGGTGCCGGTGGCCTTGATGGCGTACACGGAGCCTGCGGATGCGTCGCTGCCGGCGATCGTGAAGGTGTGCAGGACGGTTTCGGTGGTGGTGTTGGAGACGGTGGTGGTGCTGGTCTTGCCTGCGCCGCTGATGGGGATGGTGCCGTTCAGTCCGGACGCGTTCTTGAGGACGGCGCGGCTGGTTCCGCCGTAGATGATGGCGCCGGTGGAGGGGGTGGCGGGGGCGGTGGCCGCGGATGGTAGTGCGAGGCCGAGGCCGGATATGGCGACGCCGTTGTTGTAGGCGAAGGTGGGGGATGTGCGGCTGCCTGTGGCTTCGTCGACGTTGAAGCGGCGGACGACGGTGCTGGTTCCGTCGTCGTTGATTCCGGCGGTGTTGCCGTGTGCGTAGCCGTTGTTGAGTTGTACGTAGGCGTTGGTTCCGGTGAGGCTGATGCCGTATTGGGGGCTGTTGGTGCCGGATCCGTCGTCGTCGACTCCGGTGTTGACGGTGATGCCGTTGACGATGACAGGGTTGGCGCAGCCGTCGATGCGTAGTCCTGCGTAGGCGCTTCCGCCGCTGCCGCTGTTGCGGCCGTCGCGGTTGAGGCTGGCGGAGGTGATGACGATGGGCGGGGATCCGCTGCCGGAGGACGTGCCGAGGTGGATGCCGTCGTGGCCGTTTCGGTCGGTGAGGAAGCCGACCAGGGCCACGTTTCCGACTTGGGTTCCGCCTGCGATGTTGAGTCCGTGCTGGGTGTTCCACAGGGCTTGGCAGCAGTCGAAGGTGAGGCTGCCAAACGGGCCGAGGAGCCAGCCGTCGCCGCCGTTGGTGGTGGCGATGCAGTTGCGGAAGTAGCCGTCGGTCATCGACATGCTGAAGCCGTAGGAGGCGTTCTGGTAGGTGACGACGGTGTCCAGGTACCAGTCGTGGGGGGCTTTGGTGCCGGTGCCGACGTTGGTGTGGATGCCGTTGTGCGTGAACTGTTTGATCATCACGCGGGTGAGGATGACGTCGAGGACTTCGCCTTGGGCGTGGATGCCGGACACGGAGCCGGCGGCCAGGGCGGAGCCGTCAAGTTCGATGTCGAGGATCCGGCAGTTGCCTTCGTTGCCGGATGATCCGGTGATGTCGGCGCCGAGCATGGAGATGGCGCATTCGCCTGCGAACCCTGATGTGGGTTTGATCGCGCACAGGGAGGTCGGGAAGCGGTTTACCCAGGCTGTGGAGTGTGTACCGCGCAGCGTGACCTTGCTCTTGAGGGTGAGGCTGTTGCTGATGCGGTAGGTGCCGTAGGGCAGGTAGACGGTGCCGCCTCCGGCGGCGGCTGCGGCGTCGATGCAGGCCTGGATGGCGGCCGTGTCGTCGGTGGTTCCGTCGCCTTTGGCACCCTTCTGCTTGACGTTGATCCAGTCGAGGAGGGGGGCGCGGACGGTTCGGGTGGTGGAGGTGGTGGCTCCGGCCGTGGTGATGATGGTGGAGCCGTAGGAGATGAGGGTGTTGGTGCCGTCGTCGGACAGGCCTGCCGTGTTGGCGTGCAGGTAGGCGTTGTCGAGGGTGACGGCGGACGCGCCGGAGAAGCGTGCCCCGTACTGGGGGCTGGTGGTGCCGCTGCCGTTGTCGTCGATGCCGGGGTAGCACTGGATGCCGTCGATGGTGACGGGCACGGTGGCCGAGATGACGGCGATGCCCGCGTAACCACCTCCGCCGGTGCCGCCGTTGCGGCCGTCTCGGCGCGTCATCAGCCCGGTGATGGTCATGGGGGTGTTGCCGGTGGCGTCGACGAGGACGCCGTGGAAGCCGTTACGGTCGGTGGAGCAGCCGGTCAGTTGCATGCCGCCGGATCCGGTGCCGGTACCCCAGCTGCCGGTGAGGTGGAATCCGCTGTTTCCGCACCATTCGGCGCGGCAGCCGATCAGCTGGCTGTTGGGCATGTTGGTGAGGGCCCAGCCGGTGGCCCAGCAGCCGATGGCCTGGCAGTCGACCGCGGTGAGGTCGGTCATCAGGGTGAGCAGGTAGCCGTTGGCGTGGCAGGTGTCGACGATGACGTTCCGCATGCGCCAGCTGTACGGGTACTGCCCGTCGCTGGAACGGGGTGCGGTGACGATGCCGTTGTTCGGCATGTTCTTGATCGTCACGTTGTCGAGGACGACGTTCTGCACGTTGCCGCGGGCGTAGAGGCCGTCGACGCTGCCGGTGAGGTTGGCGCCGTCGATGAGGATGTTCGTCAGGCGCTGCTCGCCGCTGAGGCTGGGGTGGGTGCCGTCGTTGTCGCCGATGATCTGAATGACGGAGGTTCCGGTGAATCCTGCGGCGGGCTTGATGCGGCAGGGGGATTCGTTGCCGGTCATGCCGGGCCCGGTCATGAGGCTGGCGTGGTCGCTGACGAGGCTGACGCCGTTTTTGAGGTCGAGGGTGGCGGTGGTGGCGTAGTCGCCTGCGGGCAGGTAGACGCGTCCGCCGGGCGAGCAGGCGTCGATGGCGGCCTGGATCGCCGAGGTGGGGTCGCCGATGCCGTCACTGGCGGCGTTGTAGGGGGCGTCTGCGGCGTTGACCCAGCCGGTGAGGCCGCGCAGGGTGACGTTGCCGGTCTGCCCGTTGACGGCGAACACGGCCCCGGCATTGACCTCGATGACGGGGCTCTTCTGCCCGCCGGACACTTCTACGCTGTCGGGCTGGGTTTCCCCGGTGACGATCAGCCTCAACGGGTCACCTCCAGCGACACGATCGCTTTGCCTTCGAGGAGGCGGACGACAATGGATCCCTGGACGACTTCGAGGTCCCAGACGCCGTTGCGGGTGAGGTTTTCCGTCTGGTCGGCGGGGATGGCGAGACGGATCGCGGCACCGGTGACGGTCAGGTAGGGGGTGAGGTTGAGCAGCAGTTCGCCGGAGTCGGCGGGCGCGGACCGGATTTGGGCCCGGGCGGTCCAGCCGTCCCAGGTGAAGCCGGGGTCGGTGACGGTGTAGGTCTGGGAGAACGTGGCGCCTTGCTCGATGTAGAGGTCCCAGTCTCCGGCACTCAACTCGGCCACCTCCGGGATCCCTTGGCTGGCCGCGTCGGCGGTAAGGGTGGCGTCAGCGGCCAGGGTGACGGTGGGGCGGGCCGACATGCGGAACGCTGCGGTGAGGGCGCTGTCGGATGCCATGGGGGCTGCCGCATGCGCGGAGAGCAGGGCTGCGGAGGTGAGGCTGCTGTCGCCTGCGAGGGCGGCGGAGGCGGTCCAGACGGCGCCGTCGGAGAGCGTGTTGAACAGGTCGAGGGCGGCTTCATCGCTGGTTCCGGCGTCGCGGTGGGCGGACATGTCGACGGCGCACTGGTCGACGGAGGCGGTGATCCAGGCGGGTGTGGCGAGGGTGCGGCGGTTGGTCCACGTCGACCCGTCGGGCGAGGTGTCCCAGTAGACGTTGGTGCCGTCCTCGCGCAGCCGCAGGAAGGCGTGCGTGGTCGGACTGTAGGTGATCTCGACGGCGCCTGCGTCGAAGTAGCCGGCGTCGGATTGCATGCGCAGCATGCCGGTGACGGCGTTGATGGTGAATCCGCAGCGGTAGCCGAAGAGGGGGCCGCCGCTGTCGTTGATGCCGGGCGCGTTGACCATGACCGCGCAGTACGCCTCGGTCGCCGTGGAGGCTGCCGGGACGGTGACGACCTTGACGAAGAAGGAGGCGCCGGCCATGGTCCACGTGTAGGCGGTCTGGTAGCCGGCGTAGGAGCCTGCGACGCACGGCACGTGGGCTTTGCCGCCGGACTCGCTGACGCCGCCGTAGGCGTTGCCCCAGTCGGGGGCGATGATTCCGTCGTTGAAGTTGTCGATCAGGGTGGAGAGGCTCGGCATGCCGCCCCCTCTACGAGATGGACAGGGCCAGGCTGGCGGCGACGAGCCTCAGTTCGTCTCCGGCGGCGACGGTACGGGATGCGGCGAGTGCCCCGTACCAGAGCCGCACCGGACTGCCGGCGGAGTCCCAGATTTCGACGCCGACGACGGTGCAGGCGGGCATGCCGGAGAACACGAGGTCGGCCGAGTTGCTGGTGGCTCCGGCGGATGCGGCGCCGACGGTGAGGGTTTGGCGGGCGTAGGAGCCGCCGGTGACCTCGGTTCCTGCGGTGGCGTCGTCGCCGTTGGCGGTGACCAACGCGACCTTGAGCGGGGTGGTGGGGGCGGTCGCCGTCAGCCCGTTGATGAAGTCCAGGCAGCGGTTCTCCGCGGTATTCGTGAGCGCGTCAGGGATCGGACTCGCCCCCTCTCAGGTGATGGTGAGGATTCCGGCCTTGCGGACGATGTCTTCGCTGCCGGGCGGATCCACGTTGACCCACACCCGGTAGTCGCCTGCGGCGAGCGTGATCGTGGCGCCGGGGCCGATGAGGATGCGGGCGTCGCTGCCGGACCAGTCGGCGTCGTGCCATTCCTCATCGGACGGGTTGTTGCGGTGGGAGACCAGCGCCACCCGGACCGGGGTGGCGCTGTAGTCGACGCCGGCCGGCAGCGTGACGGGGACGTGCAGGTATTCCGTGGAGGTGGCGGGGATCATCACGGTGCGCCTGCCTCCCAACCGTCGGTCTGCGGCGGGCCGGTCGGCCAGGGGTCACTGCGCGGCTGCCCCGTGGCCCACGGACTGTAGGGGGTTCCGACGGTGATGGTGACGTCGTCGTGGGTGGAGTGCGTTGTGCCGTTGGCGGTGAGGGTGGCCGTGATGGCGGTGGCCGCCCCCCTGGCGGTTGCTGTGGCGCCTGCCGCTTCGAGGGCTGCGGTGGCGTTGAGGCCGGCTCCTGTGGAGGCCGCTCGGGTGCCTGTTGCGGTGAGGGTGGCTGCCGCATTCAGGGTGGCTTCTCCGCGCACGGGCGGCACGCCCAAGATTCCGTCCGCGGCGAGCGCGGCTGTGACTGCTAGGGCGGCATCCGTCTTGTAGGTGATCTGCCCTTGTGCGGCCAGGTCTGCCGCGGCGGTGACGCCCGTGTCGGCCTCGGCGCTGCGCAGCCCATCTGCTGCGAGGGCGGCGGCTACGTCGACTGCGGCCTGCCCGGGGTGGTCTACGAGCGCGTCGGCGGCCAGCTCGGCTGTAATCGCCAGGCCGGCGCCTGCGGTCGCCGCGTACTGCCCGACCGCAGTGAGGGCCGCAACGCCCGCGAGTGCGGCGTCGCCGCCTGTCGACCTTTGCCCAGCTGCAGTGAGTGCGGCTGCCGCCGTGACGGCCGCATCGCCGCTGGTGGCTACGGTGCCGCTGGCGGCCAGGACTGCGGATGCGGCGAGAGCCGCCCCTGCGAATGCCGACCGGGTGCCGTCCGCGGTGAGGCCGGCTGCGGCGGCCAGGCCGGAGTCACTGGTTGTGGCGCGCACCCCGCTTGCGGCCAGGCCGGCAGCAATTGCGAGTCCTGCACCGCCTGCGGTGGCCCGAAGTCCCGTTGTGGTCAGGGTTGCAGTCGCAGCTAGCGCGGTGGAGCCGACGGCGCCGCGACCGCCCGACGCGGCGAGCGTAGCGGTGCCGGATAGTACCGCGTCGCCCGTGACGCCGGAGGTGATGTCGCCAGCAGAGAAATCGTCGAAGCGGATCGCCGATGTCGACTCGGAGCGGACACCGACGGACGTGCCCGTGGGGACGACGGTGTCGGTGACCGAGATCCGCAAGGTGCCATTGATGTACACCTTGATGGCGCTGCCGACAGCCTGCAGTTTGACGACATCGCCTGCGACCGCTGCGGCGGCGTAAGTGCCGATGCTGGTGAAGGATCCACCGACGACGTAGAAAAGATCCCAGCTGCTGCCGTTGTTGCGGACCAGGTAGCCCTGGCTGATGTTGCTGTTGCCGCGGATCCAGATCCCGTGACTCGCTGCCGCGGTCGCCGTGATGGTGATCTGGACGAAGTGGTCGTTCGTCGCCATGGCGGTGGCGGCACGCAGAATGATCGTGCCGCCTGCCGATCCGGGACTCAACTGCTGGGAAACGATCGACCAGTCGCCACTGACCTCGACCCATCCGGCTCCGAGGTTCGTGGAGTCGGCCCTGTTGAAATCGTCGCTGATGCTGGTCACGACGACCTCCCCGTCAGGCCGTCACGCCGCCTGTGGCGTCAATGCCGCCGTCAGCGTGGCCAGCGTGAACGTGTCGCCCGACGCCCAGGCCTTCGAAGCCGTCAGCGCCACGGTGAACAGCAGCGTTCCAGCAGACGACGCCGTCCACACCGAAATGTGGGTCAGCGTCTCCGAGGTGCCGCCGTTCGTCCACGCCGACGGTGCCGTGCTCAGCGACAGGGACGATCCGGAGGAGGAGCTGGAGAAGACGAAACTGTTGCGGGCCGTGGAGCCGACGCTGATGTTGGCGGTACCGGCGGCGCCAGGGTCGCCGGTGTGCAGCTGCACGAAGGTGCCGGCGACCGCGCTGTAGGCGGCTCCGCCGTTGCCTGTGGTGCGGAGCGTGTTGAGCCAGCCGGAGACGAGACTGGGGGCGAGTCCTGCGGTCACTGCTCGGCCTCCTCGGATTCGGCCTTCACGGGTTCGGCCTCTGAGGCTTCGGCGGGAGGCTGGGCGGGGGTGACTTCGCCGGACGCTTCGATGGTCACGGCGAAGGTGTGCGTGGTTGCCATGACGTCCCCTCAGCCTGACGCGGGCGGGCTTGCCGGTTCGGACTCGCTCGGTACAGGCGAAGTGTCCGGCGGCGCGCTCGGCGTTGGGGTCGGCGACGGAGCGGCCGTGGAGGGCGCCGGACTCGTGGGCGGCCGGCTTGACGGCGGCCTACTTGTGGACGACGGCGCAGGAGCCGGCTTGTCGTGAGTGCAGGCGACGGGCCCGGCCATGAACGCGGCCACGAACAGGGCGGTGATGACGGGACGGCGCATGCTGCTCCTCGACTTCGGCCCGTCGCCCGGGGCGTAGGTTCCGGGCGACGGGGGTTTGGCGGTCTCGCCGCCCGCAACGGGGTGTAACGGGCGGCGAGATGTCGGGGCCTGGATGAGCGGCCAGCCCCGGCTGTTTGGTCCGCCCGGCCCCCACATAGGCCGGGCGGACACGGCCCGAGCGCGTGGCGCTACAAGGGCCAACCTGCGCACCGCCGCGCAGGAGCTATGCGGCGCGGGTGTGGGGTCCGCGACTGTTGGAAGCGGGGTCGGCGGGCGTGAACTTGGCGCCACCTACTGATGCTTGCCGCACGGTGGGGAGGTGGAAGTACTGGCCTGCTTCACCGTCGAGGATCGGTTCGATCTTTCCCCGGGTTACCCAGACACGGATGGTGCCGGGCTTTACGCCAGCGGCGCGCGCTGCTTCCCAAAGGTCGCCGAGGTCTCGGTCGCCTTGGAGTTGAGCGAAGTGGATTTCGAGCCCGTCGGGGTTGGGGTAGGCGACCACAGCACCTCCCCGGGGTACGAGAAAGCCCCCGCCGGATGGTTCACGGCGGGGGCTCCAGAAGCGTGTTGTGACTCGTGTGCCACGATCAAGGATCACGATTACAGCTTCGGCACCTATGCGTCAAGTACCCGCAGTATCTGCGCCTTCCTCTGCCTCGCCGGGACAGGCTTCTGTAGCTGGCCCGATGAACACCTCAACGGGTCCGCCAAAGCTGAATGGTCCAGCTTCTAGGGCGACGCTCTCTACGCCGGGCAGTCGGGTAAGGCGGGTGATCCGAAGGCCATCGCAGGTTGGGCCTAGATCGAGATGGTGGATGCAGTCTCGAGCATCGCTCATGCCGCGGCTCCCGCTGCTTCGGCGAGCACGGCATCTTGTGCGGCCCGCAGGTCCCGCCACTCCCCCAGGGTCTCCCACCGTGTCCCGCAGCCGCCGCAGCGCACGCGGTGGCTGGCTGCGGTGGCGGTGAGCGGCGTCCAGCACAAGCTGCCATCGACACTGATCGGGCAGTTGCCGATCTGCACCCGGCCAGGGCGGCGTTCGTCGTTGACGAGGGCCACGCATTCGCCGTGTAGCCGTCGGAGGTCGTCGACGTCCTGGCCGATCTCCTCGTAGCCAGAGCAGGCCCACAGCAGGTTGTTGGCGAGGAACGCCGCCAAGTCGGGCACCGCCTGGGCCGGGTTGCCGCGCCACGGGGCCACGGTCCAGCCCAACGTCTGCCGCCACGCGTCCTCGATCGCCGACAGGCGGGCGGCGACACCGCCCGGGCCGACCAGGTTGAGGACGTCCAGGCGGGGCGGGATCGGCGCGGTACGCGAGCCGGAACTGCCGTTGGTGGCACGGCGGGCGCCCTTCATAAGCGACGCCGTCGTATCCAGCTGTCGGAACAGAGCGGGGAGTTCGGCAATGCGGGCGGCGGTGCGGTCCTCGCATGGCCGGCACACCCGACGGCCGGCTTCGACTTCAGCCGTCCACAGTTCCCGACCACAGCCGGGGGCGAGGCACGTGGGCCACGAGTAGTCGTCAAGGGTGGTGTCGTGCATGGTGCGGCTCCTCGGCGGCGGTACGAGAAACAGGGGCATCACTGAGCCAATGGTGCACCAGAGGGTTGACAACAGCCGTTCACGGCCCATCGACAGCCAGGACGACGCATCCATCGGCCCAACAGCCGGGCACGACAAAGGCCCCGGCCTGGCGTGATGCCGGCCGGGGCCCTGGTGTGTCTGGCTGATGGCTACGGGGTGGCGTCGTCGAGCATCTTGTTCTCGTCGAAGTTCCCGTTGTCGTCGAGCCAACCGAGATCGCCCATGGCCGCGTTCAGGACGAGCGTGTCGTAGTCGTCGCTCTTCACGTCGTTACAGGCGGACGGCTTGCCTTTCCCGCCGGCCTTGTACTGGGCTGCGAGCGCCTTCTCGCATCCTTTGACGATGTCGTCGTAGGACGGCTGGCTGATCCAGTAGGCGATTCCGCCGATGGTGAGGGCGAGCGCGGCGGCGGCAGCGATGATCAGGTTGCGGCGCTTCTTCCCTGTCGGCTTCGATGCGGGCAGGGGTGGGGTGTTGGGCATCGGCGGCAGGTCGTTCGTCATGGTCCCCCAGGGATGTTATGGATCGGCAGGATACGGCCAGACGAAGGCCCCGGCCGAGGATCCGGCCGGGGCCCTGTCGCGTCCGGGTGGTTCAGTCGGCGCTTCAGTGCCGGTTGATGGTCTTGGACCAGACGGCCCGGGTGTTGGTCTCGGTGGTGTGGTGCTCGTGGTACTCGGGCCCGTTGTGGTGATGGATCTCCGGTACGACGGCCCGCTTGGCTTTGCTGATGGCGCCTCCGATGGCGGTGGCGAGCATCGCGGCTCCGGCGAAGGGGATGGCGACGGTGAGGACGCCGGCCAGGGTCACGGATGACAGGCTGTGGATCACGGAGGCCAGGCCTTTGCAGGCGAGCCAGACCGCGCAGCCGAGGCCGGTTGTGCCGGCGCCGACGCCGATGGATGCGACGGCGACGCCGAGCGCCCACTGGGGTACGAGCCGGCTGTCGGGCTGCGGCACGGGCGGGGTGGTGCCGACGCGCGGCCCGTCCTGGTGGCTGGGGACGTTGGGGTCGGGGTTGCGGTAGCTGGTCTGGTGGATGAGGTCGCGGACGGCGGCCTGCATGACGGAGTCAGTGAGCGGGTTGGTGGCCTGCCCGGTCGTGGTCACGGGCGGCTCGGGCAGGTCGTACACGGTGCTGGTTCTCCTTCTGGTCGGGGTTACGAGGTGGCGGTTTTCGCTGCGGCCTTGCGGGTCTTGAGCTTGGGTGCGGGTGCGGGCTTGGAGGGGGCGAGGGCTGCGGCTTCGGTCTGCTGCGCGTACCAGGTGCCGCCGACGCTTGCGCCGCCATGCTTCGTCTTCTCGTGGGCTCGGAGGGCTTTGGTGGCGGTCTTGGCGTCGCGGTAGCGGGGCTTCTCTTTCTTGCCGCAGGGGCAGGTCCAGCCGACGAGCCCGGTGCGTTTGTCGGCGCCGATGCGTGCGGCCCGGTTGATCTCGGCGCGGGAGACCTTGGTCTTCGTCGGCTTGGCAGGGCAGGGCTTGGAGCCGGTGAAGGAACCGTCTTTGCCCTTGGTGAAGATCTGGCCGTTGCCGTGGCAGGTGGTGCAGCCATCGTGGGTGGCGCGGAGGATGGCGGCGTCCTTGCGGGACTGCATGACGGATCGGCGGTCGGCGACCATGGGGACGACAACGCGCAGCACGAGCCAGGTGCCGAGCCGGGCGTGGAGGGGGCCGCGGCGGGGGACTTTGACGCGGCGGGCGGGGTGCTTGCGTCGGGCGGTGGTGCGACGGCTCGCCGGGGCCTTCCGGCGGGTGGCGGGGCGCTTCGCGGCCATGATCGAGACTCCTTGGGCGGGTGATCGGTTTGCGGTGGTTTGTGAGGTGCTATGTGGCTGCTACTGGCCGCTAAGCCGCAGGTCAGGGCCGCTACGGCGGGTGCTACGGCGGGTGCTACGCCTTTCCCTTAGCAGTCCGCGTAGCAGGAGGCGTAGCGGCTGTGGCCTGCGGCTTAGCAGTGCGTAGCGCCCGCGTAGCAGTGGACGAATGCCTACAAAGTGGTCAGCATGTCGATCGTGAATCCGCGCGGGTTGCGCTCCCCCTCGCACGGGCCGAGCTGAACCGGCGACCCGGCCCCCGCGTCCTTCAGCAGCGCTCGCAGCTCGGCTGCGGTCAGGTTGCTGTAGGTCTCGGGGTCGCACTGGGCGAGTGCGTCAGCGAGAGTCTCGGTCTTCATCCGGTCGACGCCCGCATCGGCCATCACGCCAATCGCGTCGGCGGCGATCTGCCGGTCCCCAGGGATGAGCTTCTTTTCTACTCCCCCGCCGGTCAGGCTCATCAGCCCTGCGGCCCGCAGCGTGTCCTCGTCGAACCACGGTCGGCCCGCCTGTCGGCGATCGACTACCGCCCTCTTAATGGCCTCGTTGCTGTGCTCGTTCCACCCGTACAGCAGAGGCCGGTCGAGGCTGGGCCCCTTGATGTAGGACTGGCCGGCGTCGTTCTTGATCTGCTTGTTCTGGGCGGGTACGAGCCGGTCGGGCCGGTAGCCGGCGGCGATGGCGCCCTGGCCGAGGACGAGCGGGATGTCGGCATGCCGGGCGGCGAGCATGATCCGCAGGGTGAAGGAGTCGGCGATGGCGTCACCCATTGCGTCACTGGTGGCGTCCTGGCCTGCCGCGACGGGGTAGATCCCGGATTGCTTTGCGAGGCGCAGCAGTTCGATGAACAATTCCTTGGCCTTGGGGCTGAGGTAGATGAACTCGTCGACGAACGGGAAGATTGCCGGGTGGTCGGCGGTAGCAACCCAGGTGTCGCCCATGTTGAGCCGGTTGCGGACCGTGTTGCGGGCCTTGGCCATCTTCACCAGGTAGTCGAGCCACTTCTCGCAGTCCTTGTTGCCGCGGATCGGCGGCACGGCCATGGCCCCTTCGAACTCGCGCAATCCGTCCTTGACCGGGTCGAGGTCCAACGCGATGGCGTTGTGGCAGGCGGTAATGATCTCGGCCAGGTCGCGCAGCACACCGGTGGTCTTGGCGGCGCCGGAGACTCCGATGGCAAGAATCCGCAGACCTTCGAGGACGATGTTGAGCGGGCTGCCGTCCATGCAGCGGCCGAAGTTGTGCGCGTCGGTGATGTCGAGGCTGTTCGGAGCGTGCAGGTCGGGCGTCGGCATGTTCTCGAACGGGTTCGAGGTGACGAGGCGGAGCACCAGGTGGGAGGCGTCCTGTGGGTCAGGGTCGACGAGGGTGCCGCCCCGCTTGATACCGAACAGGCGGTCCAGCTTGTCGGCCTTCGCGCCAACGTCGTCGGGGGTTACGATGTCGATCTCCCAGCCCCAATCACGGTGGCCCAACGCCCTCACCGACCGGGTGCTGATGCCCTCCCATGCCAGGGCGCGGGACACGCATTCCTCGACCCGGTCGGGGGTCTGGCACATGCTGAGCGGGAACGGCTCGTCCGACTCGGGGTTGTCCTGGTCGGCGATGATCTGTTCGGGGGCGAGGCCGGGCCGGTTGATGCGGTAGCGCCCGTACCAGGAGACTGCGGCGAACGCTGCGAGTGCGACGGTGGCTGGCGTCATCCACCACGAGTCGGCGGCGGTCAACTGCCCGTACTTCACGAGCGCCCACCAGCCAGCCAGGTTGAGTGCGACGACGGCGCCAGCACTCCAGCCGAGGATCTTCCAGCGGGAGCGACGTTCGGCTTTGTTCTGGTTCCAGTCGGACTTCTTCTGGACGCCGCCGACGGCTTCCTGGAAGTCGTGGGTGCGGACGTACCGCCAGCCGAGGTAGCCGATGGCGCGGGCGCCGACGCCGAACCAGCGCAGCAGTCGGCCGCTGCCGCGGGCGGTCAGTCCGATGGCGCGGCCGGTAACGGAGGCGACGACCATGGCTGCGGAGCCGGCCTGCCGCAGCACGGGGAAGGACGGCTCGTAGGGGACGAGGATGCCGGGCGGGATGTCCTCATCGGACAGGTCGTCGGGCACGTCGAGCTCGCCCGGGATCACCTTGGACAGGTCCCAGTCGGCGGGGAAGTCGGGGTGCTGGTCGAGGCTCATGACGGGTCCTTCTTGGCTGCGGCGTTGCGTGCTGCGATGGAGGCCTGGCGGCGGGCTGCGGGGGCGAACTTCACGTCGCCCTTGGTGCGCTTGCCGGCGCGGGCGGGCGGGTTGTAGACGCGGGGCTTCTTGGGGCCGAGCACTTGCGATGCGACCTGCTGTGTTGATCCGTTTACGGAGCGCTTTTCGCGGGCTGCTTCGACCCTCGCTTCGGCGGCGTTGCGCATGCGGAGAACCTCCGCGGACTCGCCCGGCTTCGCGCCCTCGACGTCGAGCTTGGCCCGCTCCCAGATCGAGTTGGTGACGGTCGTCTGACCGAGGTCCGCGGCGAGCTTCTCGGCGTGCTCCCACACCTTCGGGAAGAGGTGGGCGCGACGCTTGGCGAGTAGTGCGGCATCCTCCGCCGCCGCCTTATCTGCGGCCTCCTTCTCGGCGGCCCGCTTCTTCTCCTCGGCGGCCTTCTGTCGGGCCTCCTCCTTGGCGGCTTTCTCGGCGGCCTTGCGCTCCCGGCGGGTGAGGACGCCGTCGCGCTTGCGGATGCGGCCGTGCTCGTGGAGATCCCACACACCGGGGCCGGCAACCGACGCGAACGCGGTACCGATCGCGGTGGCCGGGTCGAAGGCGTTGAGGCCGTGCCACAGGTTGATGCCGGCGGCGATGAACGCCAGCAGCCAGGCGATCAGCCGGTAGTGCCAGTGCGGCCGGTGCCCGGCAACAGCTGCTGCAGCCCCCTTCAGAACGACCCAGGCGCCGCCTTCGAGCATGAGCGGGGCGGCCATCAGCCACAGCGCGTGCGGGTCGTAGAAGGCGGCGACCTGCACGGGCAGGGCGACGATGGCGCAGACGATGTAGAAGCTGCGGGCGTAGCCGCGCCACCGGTTCTCGGCCTCTTCAACCTCGGCGGCCTCGGTTTCGGCTGCGGCACGCTGCTCGGCGGCCAGACGGTCCGCTTCTTCGCGGGCCCGGTCGGCGTCCGCCTTGCGCTTGCGGCTCTCGGCGATGCGCGCCTCTGAGGCGGCGTCGTCCTCGCGGGCTTTACGCTCGGCACGGTCGTTGGCGAGGCGCAGCTTCCGCGCCTCCTCCTCAGCCTTGATGCGAGTCGCGTCCGCTTCGGCCTGGGCCGCGATCCGCTCCTTCTCGGCCGCTGCTTCGGCGGCGATACGGCGTTCTTCGACTTCGGCCCAGGCTTTGGCGCGAGCTACCTCGGCGTCAACGACGGCGGGCTCGGGCTGGGGTTCGGGGGTGCGCTGTTCCTCGACGGGTTCGGGTGTGGCGGGCCGCCAGTCCCCGAGCACGGGCATGGCCGGCCTCTTGTGGCCGTTCAGGGGCGGGCTGGCGGTCATGATGTTCGTGTCCTTTCGGGTGTCAGCGGGTACGTCGGCGGGTGGAGCGGTATCCGAAGGGGCCGGGGAGGTCCATCGAGGTTGTGGTGCGGCCGGTGCTGGACCAGGTGCGCTTCGGCCCGTTCTTCGGTCCGACGGTCACCGACCACGACTTGGCGTTGATGTTGAGTCGGATGCCGGGCAGGATCCGGAAGCTCTTGCGGAACGTGATCGGCATCAGACAGTCAGCCCCTTCTGTGCGAGCGCGAGCCGCAGTCCGGCAGTAGCTTCGTCGTCGGTGAGCGGTGTCTTCAGGTACTGGCCGTACATGGCGCTGGTTTTGGCGGTCACGTCGGCGGGGGTGGCGGTGGGCCGCCCGTCGGACCACTCGCCCCAGGTGGCGAGCTCGGATGCGGCGTGGCGGGCCATCGCCACACGCTCGGTGATCTTTCCGGGCATGTCGGTTCTCCGTTTCAGTACGAGGCGGGGATGGGCTTGTTGGGGTGGCGGACATGGAATCCGGCGGCGAGCATGGCGTGCTGGTCGTCTTTCTGAACGCCCCGCCTTCCGCAGCTGCAGGTCCAGGTGATGCCGTCGGTTGTGGCCTTGTGGCCGTTGCGGCGGTTGTTGTAGACGCCGTTCATGGCGGCCCCTCTCAGGCGGGCGCGCCGGTGCGCGCCTTGTGGAATTCGGTTCGGAACTCGTCGGTCAGGCCAGCGCCGAGCGCAGCCCCGAGCGGGCCGATCCCGGTCACCGATGCGGCCCACAACTCCAGCCACGCCGCCCGGGTCGCCGCATAGTTGATGACCGGGCGAGCGCAGCGGACGGTGAACACGACCGCGCCGAGCACGGTCATCACCGTCAGGGCGAGGGCCCGCAGCGCCCACCGGCCAGCCCATGCGGCGGCGCGATGCAGCCGGCCAGGCTTCGCAGTGATCAGATAGGCGTGCACTGTGGGCTCCTCTCTCGGGGTTGATCGGATGGGGGTGGTGCGGGCCGGTTCTCCTTGGCGCACGACCGGGGCCGCGCGCCGCGGACAGCCGGTCAGCGGCGGTTCTTGGTTGCGTCGATGTGGCGCTGTGCGGCGCGCATCTCGCGGTCGCCGGTCGCGGTGTCGCCCCGGCTGTCCGCTTCGAACATGCGGTTGAGTGCGTCCCGCGCCTGCTCCGTGTGGCTGGCGGGCGCGGCCGGTGCAGGGGTGTCGGACTTCGGGTACTTCGGGGTGAACAGGCCCATGAAGGGGTCCAATCGGTTCGGGTGGTGGGTGGTTGGTGGTGCTGGGGGCGGTACCGGTGGGGCGATATGGTCCCCGGCAACACCGGCCGGGGCCGTGGCGCGGGCGGGGGTCCCGCACCACGGCAGTCAGGGGGTCAGGCGGCGCCCAGTAGGGCGATGGCTTCGTCGAGCGCCGCCCACACGCGGTCGCCCCGCCCGTACTCGGGGTCGATGACGGTTACTTGCCAGGCGTCGGCGATCTCGGCGAACGCCGGCCGGGACACGCCCGGCCAGATCTGCCGCAGCGTTCGCACCGACAGATAGGCGCCGAACTCGGTGTACGGCTCACCACCCCGCAGCGTTCCCGTGATCCCGCGGCCCTGTGGCAGCAGCCACGGATGCGCGATCAGCACCACCAGCCCGGCCCGCTCGCCGGCCTGGCGAACCTGGGCGAGCAGCTGCTCGTCGGCGATGAGCCCGGACACGGAGGCCCGCTGCTGCCAGTGCAGTCCGTCGTAGCCGATGCCGTCGAAACCCGGCTGGGACTGGTCGGTGAGGAAGCCGGCCCGGTTCGCGCGGGCCAGCACCGGTACCAGGGGTGAGGTCTCGCCGTCGGGCCAGTCCTGATGGCCGGGCCACATCGACAGCTCGCCCTCCAGCCAGCGCGCCATCAGGACGCACAGGTCATCGAAGGTTGCGGCCTGACGCCACAGCCGCCGGTCAGCGCGGATCCTCCGCCACTGGGCGAACATCACGCCGCCGCCGGGTAGTCGAAACCGTCGAGCTGAGCCTGCAGCTCCGGGTCGGCGGCGAGACGGATCTCCGCCCGCCGGGCCCGGCCGGCAGCGGCGTACTCGGCGAACAGGTCGGAGATCGACAGCACCGACGCCTCAGCCACGGTCACGGCGGCGCGGGCCCGGCGGCCCACCTCGGAGGCGGCGAAATCGGCAGAGAACAGGAACGGGGACATGGGGGTAGCCCTTCAGGATCAAGAAGTGGGTATGGGGTCGTGCGGAATCGGGTGGCTGCGGGCGGAGACGGGGGGGTTGTCGATCCGCCCGCAGCCGGACTGTGGGGTTACTTCGGCCGGGTCTGCGACTGCCGGTTTGCCTCGGCGACCTTCCGGAACAGCTCCTGGTGGCCGGCCTCGTCGAGGAAGAGCACGAAGCCCGGGTGTCCGCCGCGGGGCCTGGTCGGCAACTGGGGCTTCGTCTTCTCGTGCTCGGCGCTCATCGCTTCACCAGCTTCAAGACGGGCTGGCCAGCCGACCACTGCCGGTCCTCGACCTCCTCAAGGATCCGGGTCAGGCCCTCCACGGCCGTCTCGGACAGTTCCAAATCCCAGGCGAACACGTCGTCGTGGGTTCGGATCGGCAGTTTCAGCAGTGGTGCCGCCCCGGGTTCGGGGTCCAGGGCCTGCAGGAGGCGGGCGAGCCGGTGGCCGAGGGTCAGTGCGCGGTTGTCGATGATGGTCACTGCTGCTCACCCCGCTCGCGGAACTCGCGGCGGGACAACTCGGACGCCTTCGTGCGGGGACCCTCCACCCACGGGAAGGGGCGGATCGAGTCGGCCGCCGTGAAGACGCGGATAGCTGCACCCTCCGGGGCGTCTGGCAGCCCGTACACCCGGCCGCCCTCCAGCGAGGCCAGCAGCCGGGCGCCGTGATGCTCACAGCCGGCCGCGCCAGCGTTACGCGCATCCAGCACCATCACGACCGGCGGGCCGTCACACGGAGTGGGATCGTCGGGGTGGGCTGCCGGGCAGCGGACGGCGCTCACGACGACACCTCGTGCAGATGCCGGCAGCGGTCACGCCAGTTGAGGTGGATCGGGCACGTCGACCGCAGATCGGCCGGGGTCTGCCGCGACGTCTCCTGATACAGGCGCAGGATCAGGTCATCGGAGGCGTCCGCGGGGATACGGGGCAGGGTGGTGGTGGTCACGACGCCACCTCGATGAGGTCGAGGCGGCCGGCCTTCGTGAGGGTGGCGCGGGCGCTGGCCATGTAGTCCTCGGCGAGCTCCCAGGCGCGGATGTCGACTGCCAGGAGGTCGTGGCCGATCTCAGCCTTCGCGGCCAGCTTCGCAGCGTGCCGGGCGTGCGTCTGGTAGCTGACCGCCGCCGCCTGCACCGCCTTGTACTCGCGGATCTGGCCCTGCAGCGAGAGGATCTCCCAGGCGGCGCTCTGGAAGGAGCCCTCCGCCTCGGCGCGCTTCGCCTCCGGGATGCTCAGGTCGCGCATCGTCGCCAGGTCGGCGTCGCGGGCCTCGCGCTGGATGCGCAGCGACTCCTCCAGGCGGGCAACCTGGACACGCAGCCGCTCGATCGGAGCGGTGCCCTCGTGATCGGTGCTGCTGAGAGCACCGCTAAGCTCTTGGGTAGCCACAGGATCTCCTCGTTAGAACCTGGTGGTCAGGGCCGGCCTGCGAGGTAGGAGTCGCAGTGTCCGGCCCGTCTTCTTTTGTGGGGTGCCGCCCTCGGACTGGGTCCGGTAGGAGTGGACAGCTGGGCCGCTCTCAAATCTCGATTTGAGCGGCTTGGTACGACCGTAGAGGCATGACGTTGGCGAGTCAAGCGCCCAACTCAACTTCTCCAATCGAGTCTTGAGCGCGCGTCGGATCGCCCGTACCCTCACGTCATGGCCGACTCCCCCGACGCTCCCTTCACCCGCTACGACGACCAGCTGCGCCAGATCGCGGATCTCAACGAGCGCTGGGACACCTTCGTCGACCTTTCCAAGCAGTTGGAACGCGAGCTGGAACTGTTCCGCAAACGCCACCGCCAGGAGATCGCCCTCGGCTTCAAAGACCAGGGCAAGACCTGGAAGGAGGTCGCAGAACTCATGGGGGGCGTCACGTACCAGCGCGCCCACCAGTTCAGCAGGGGTGAGTGACCGGGAATCCATGGGATCGAGTCTTCGCGTGCATGCGCGCCCAGACCATGAAGGCCCCATGCAGCAACATGCAGTGATCATGCAGCGGGCATGCAGGCACCATGCAATCCCGCCGCATGAAGGCCCACGACAGCGGCGCAGGAGCCGATAGTGGACGTCGAACAGTGGACAGGCCAGAAAGCGGCCTGGCTCCAAGAAGCATTCGACATGACCCAGGAAGAATTCGCGGGTCGCCTCGGAGTGTCGGTACGCAGTGTCGCCAATTGGCACGCATCACCGAACATGATTCCGCAGCGCGAAACGCAGCGAATCCTGGACACGGCCTACGAGAGGGCAGGTGATGCGGTGCGCCGCCGATTCATCCATTTGTCGCGGATAGCGGTGCCGCAGCCAGAGGCGCAAGCACTACGAGTGGCGATCGCCGTCGTCCGCAGGGGCGGTGACGTGCTGCTCGTCTGCAGGCAGGACGGCGACGACATCAGCTGGCAGTTCCCGGCAGGCATCGTCAAGCCGGGCGGCTCGGCACCGAAGGTCGCCGTGCGGGAAACCCTGGACGAAACCGGGGTGCACTGCATGGTCCGCGAACACCTGGGTGAACGACTCCATCCTGTTACGCGCGCACTCTGTAGCTATTTCACATGCGATTACGTTCACGGCGAGGCAATCAATGGGGACTCCTCCGAAAACGTCGCCGTGACGTGGGCCCCGATAGCGGAACTCAGCCGCTACATCCCCGCCGACCGCATCTACCCGCCGATTCTCGACGCCTTGGAGGCGACCGTATGACCACCGAGACGAAGAAGCCTGACGTGTCCGCCGCGATCATCGTCGACCGGGGGCGCGTGCTGATGGTCCGCCGCCGCATCAAGGAGGGCGAGCTGTCGTGGCAGTTCCCAGCCGGCGGCGTCGAGGGCGGGGAGACCGCGGAGCAGGCCGCGGTGCGGGAGACGCTCGAAGAGACGGATCTGACGGTGCGCGCCGTGCGCTACATCGGCGACCGCGTTCACCCGAAGTCCGGCAAGTTCATGGCCTACACGGCTTGCGAGGTCGTGTCGGGTACGGCCCGGGTTGCCGACGAGGATGAGCTCGACCAGGTGGCCTGGGTGCGTCACGAGGAGATCCCGGCTCTGGTGCCTTACGGCTTGTTCGGGCCGGTTCAGGAGTATCTCGACGAGGTGCTTGCCGGCTGATGTGTAGATGCCGTGTGGTGCCCTTCCGTGCGGGGTGATCCCGCTGTGAGGCTCCTCTAACGCGAAGGGCCCGGTGCGCGAACACCGGGCCCGTTCCACCGGCGAGCGCGAACTCGCCGATCACGAAACCCACCCTTCGAAGAGATGAGGTTCGTCCATGACTTTAGCGCCTGCGGCGGTAACGGTGCCTGCGGCTTCCGCCACACTCGACCTGCTCGACGCCCCACTGGTCGATCTGCTGGCCGCGCACGACGTGGAGCTGGTCGATTCGTCGATCACGGACGCGACGTTCTTCGGTGCCTACGTCGAGCGCCGTGACGGTAGCCGGGTCCTGTCGATGCCAGTCGGCCGGTCCAGCTTCGAGCGGGACACGGCGGCGCGCATGCTGCTGGCCGAGGGGTTGGGATTGAATGCTCCGCCGCTGCCGGAGCCGTTGGCGGTGGCGCGCGCCTGAGCTGCTGGTGAAGCGCCCCACCCAAGTCGGGTGGGGCGCTTCTGTGTCACTGCTCTTCGTCGACTGGTCCGGCCCGGTCGTCGATGACGATGCGTACCGGTTCAGCTCCGTCGCCGCGGTGTGGCCTTGTGACGATCTCTTCGATGGTTTCGGTGAGACGGGCGTGGAGGTGCCCGGCGATGGCTGCGGTGCCGGTGTCTGCGGCGGTCTTGTTGACGGCTGCGAGGCGGGTGAGGGCGGCGACGAGGGTCGGGCCGGAGACGGCCACTTCGATGGCGCCCTCGTTGGCTGTCGCGGTGGCGGGCAGGTGGAAGTGCTGGTCTTGGCCGGCATGCTTGACGAGGAATTCCCAGGTGTCGCGGTGGGCGTGGAGGGTGGCAGCGGAGATGCCGGCTGCTGCTTGCAGGATGGCCGGGTCGTCGCCGGGTTGCTCTGTTGCGGCTTGATCGTCCGGCTCCGGGTTCGGCGCCAGTTCGGGAGTGTGGTCGTCGGGCTGGGCTTCGGAAGTCGGCTCGGCGGCGGCCAGGGTGGGGGCTTGCTGGATTTGGGCGCCGAGTTGGGTGATATTGCCGCGGATGGCGACGAGTTCGTTGCCGATGTTGGCGAGTGGCCCGGTGGCGATCTCGTTGGTGCGGGCGAGTCCGTCGCGGGCGACGGCCCGGATTTCGGCGAGACCGGTGGTGATGGCGGCGGTCGCATCCTGGCGGATTTGATCGATGGTGTGCTGCTGGTCGGCTACTTGCTGCTTGAGTGCGGCGAGGTCGGCTACGGCCTGGCCGAGTTGGCTGCTGATCTGTCGGAGTACTTCGCGATCTCCATTGCCGAACGGCACATTTCCCCCTCTGATCGTCAGCTGACCAGGAAAGGGTGAAGGTGGAACGACTTGTCGACAAGCGCGCGATCCGGACACACGAAGAAGCCCCGCACCGTTGGGTGCGGGGCCGTCGTTCGGTGGGCTACTCGTCTGGGTGTCTCCGCATTCGTTGCAGTGTCCGCGGGCTGACGGTGCGTGGGTACGCCTGACCCCACATCAGGACGTCGCGTGCTGCACGAAGTCCGTCCGTCCAGTCGCGTGCGAGGGTGCGCAGTAGTCGCGTCAGCTTGCTCATGGTGTGGGCTCCTCGTCCGGGCGCACCGGGCCCGCGCTCGGGTCGTGCCAGTACGCCACTGACCCGTCCGGCATGATCACAGGCGTGCCGTCGTCTCGCGTCATCAGTCGGAAGGGGATCCCGAATACGCCTGGGGTGTCGCTGAGATAACGGCCACTTTCGCTGAGCTTGTGCACGTAGACGGTGGCCGGTGGCTCATTCCACTCGTCCGGCATGGGAACGTCGACGGGGCCGCCTGGGTGTCCGCCGAGGTGGGCTTTCGTGGTCATGCGCTCTGCTCCTTTATGGCGGTCGGGGTCATTCTGTCGCGTCGGCCGGGCGGCTACTCGCCGGTCTTCTGCAGTGGCCATCGCCGGTCGTCCTTGGCGCATTCGGCGACAGACGGCCCGTTGTCGCTGGCTGGCTGGTCGGTGGGGAGGATGGCGTTGCGGAGTTCGGCGAGTCGCTGGTCCCACCAGCGGGCCGCGGGTGTGCCGATCGGTGGCGGTCCGGCTTTCACCCACCGTTCGTACAGGGTCGTGACGCGCTGAATGTCGGCCGCGGCCGTGCGGGCGAGGGCGGCGGTGATGCTCACGCCTGGTTGGAGTTCAGCGACTACGGCGGCGGCGAGGGCCCGGTAGTCGGGGCCGTCTTGCATCTGGCAGGAGTGCTCGTCGGCGAGTTCGATCGCGCGGGCGAGGACGCCCCGCAGCGGGTTGTCCGCCGTGTCGCTGCTGGTGGCGGGGTTGTCCGGGGTTGTCCGGGCGCCGGTCAGGTCGTCGGGCTGACTATCGGCGATCTCCAGTCGGATGGCGGAGGTGAGGTCGCGGACGGCGGCGGCGAGTTCGTGGATGGCGCCGGGTGTCTGCTCGTCGCGCACGACTTCGAGGGTGGCGAATTGCTGGGTGGGGTGGAGTGGGTGGCCGGTGGGGATGATCCCGGCTTCGGAGCCCCATTCGGGTGCGAGGAGGGCGGAGGCGATGTCGTTGAGTTTGGCGACTCGGCTGAACAGTTCGCGGATGTCTTCCTCGGGGGTGGACTTGCGGATCTGCTGCTGGGGCTGGTCGGTCATGCGGCGGTCTCCTGGGTCTGTGCGAGGGCGGCGGCTGCGATGGCGTCGGCGAACGGCTGGTCCAACGCCTGCACGGCCGTCGACAGTTGCGGGTAGGGGATGAGATCCCGGTGGTCGGGCCGACTCCGGCTGCACCAGATCGCCCACGCGTCGTGCACGTCGGCCGAGGTGACGGCCGGCCCTTTGACGAGGGCGAGCAGCAGGTACAGGTCGAGGAGGGGCGGGTCGAGGTCGGGGATGCGGGCGGCCAGGGCGGCACGGGTCGCAGCGATGTACGTCACGCCGCCTCCTGCTGGCCGGTGAGTTCGGCGATGCGGGCTTCGAGTTCCTGGATGGCTTCGGCTGCTGCGGCCCGGTGGCGTTCGAGGGCCCGGGTGGTGTCGCCAAGCCTGCGCCGGGTGAGCTCCCCCAGCCGCTGGTCTTCGCGCCAGTACTCTGCGAGCACGGCTGCTTCGGGGATCGTCAACACGCCGCGCAACGCTCGCTGGAGGAGGTTGTCGATGGTGGCGTCACGGAGGGCACGTTCCCGCTGATTGGGCTTGAGGGCGTGCCCGTTGGGCCGGCGTCGGGTCACGGCCGCCTCCGGTGTCCGGGTTCGGTGATGATGCGGTCTTGGTTGTCGAGGATTCCGTCTGCGCGGGCGAGGGCGCGCAGGGCTCGCTGGAGGACGTCTCGCCAGTTCTGCCGGCGTCGGGCGTAGGCGGTGAGGATGGCGGCGGACAGGGTGTCGGGCTGCCAGCGGCGAATCGGGCCGGTCACAGGTGCTCCTGGGTGGGGATGTCGGTGATCGCGGGTTGGGGTGCCCAGTCGGGTTCGCAGTCGCCGGCTGGCGACGCTTCCGACTGGTCGGTGACGTGGGCGCCGCCGCACTTCCCGCACTGCCAGGCGGTGAGCTGGTGGTCGGCGTATCCGTGGCGGAGGGCCTCGCAAGCGAAGTCGAGGGTGGCGAAGCGGGGCAGGCCGGTGGGACAGCGGATCGGCCTGCCGAGGGTGCGGGCGGGGTGTGGGAGCCAGGCGCGGGTCATCGGCACCACGGGCCGTTGTCTTCGTCGTCGGGCTCGGGGTCGACGACTGACGCGGGGAGTTCGGTGATGGACCACAGGACGGTCACCGCTGGCCCCCGTTGATCTTGCGGGCTGCGGCGAGTGCGGCCTGTAGCCAGTGAGCGGTCTCGTCGACCTCCAGGCCGTGCCGGATGACCGCGTCGACGGTCTCGGCGGTGTCGCGCAGGAGTTGGGCGTAGCAGGCGTCGAGGTCGGGGTATTCGCCGGTCAGGGTCAGCCGGGTCGTCGATTCGGGGGCCAGCTTGTCGGCTGCGTCTCGGAGTTCGTCGGCGGCGGTCATGCGGCTTCCTTGTCGGTTCGGGCCCACGACGGGGCGGGGTGTGCGCCGGGCCGGTGAAGGCCCGGCGGGGAGACGGGTTCAGTCCCAGGAGTGGAGAAACCACTCGCTGCCGTCCCATGCGTCGGCGACGGGTACGCGTTCGATGCCCATGTCGCGGGCGAGGATGGCGCGGTGGTGGCCGTCGACGACGTGCTTGGCCTGGCAGCAGGTGGGGTGTCCCCAGCAGAGGCGGATGGGTTCTTCGATGCCGAGCTTGGTGATGCTGGCGCGGAGCTTGGCCATGCGCTCGGTGTGGTGGGTGTAGAGCCAGGCGGCTTCGGTGTCCCAGTCGTGGCCCGGGGTAACGGTCTGCTCGGTGGGCGTGAAGAGCCGTAGGAGCTTGGTGGTGGACATCGTTTTCTGGCTTGGTCCTTTCACGCTGCCTCCTTGTCGGCGTGGGCCCACGACGGGGCTGTGCGGGCGTGTGCGGCGTTATGGGCGGCGTGGCGCTCCGGGAGTGCTCGAAGGGCCTGTGAGGCGCTCAGCGCGGCGTACAGCGCGTCTCGCGCGGTAGTGCACGGCCACGCCACGGCCGCGACGACCGTGTACGCGGCGAGCGTGGTGGCGACGGCCAGCAGGACGATCCACACGGCGAGCGCCCAGCCGAGGGTGCGGATGCTGTCGACGGCCTCGACGAACAGAGCGACAGTCACGGGCGCGCCTCCGCTATCGAGGCGCCACGACCCGCGGCCTGCTCGTTCCACTCAACCCAGCCGCACATGGCGTCGTGGAGGACATCGAGTGCGGCGATAACGGCGGGCGGAACGTCGGTGCGTTGAAGGTTCTTGATCGCGTGATGCCAGTCGCCGACGTCTTCGAGGAGGGCGCTCGCAATCTGCGCGACAGGGTTCTCGGCGAACGACACAGCGGAGGCGTCGGGGTCGTCCATCGCGCAGATGAACATCCAGGGCGTGTGGACGGCGGGGTGCGGTTTGAAGTCGGCAGTGGCCACGGCTCAGGCCTCCTTCGGCTGCTGCTGCGCAGCTTCGTAGTCGAGGGCGCGCTGTTCGTCTTCGGCCCGGAACGCGGCATAGAAGTAGTGGCCGTCGGGTGGGAACATCCGATCGCTGTCGGGCCACTCGGCGAGGGCGGCGTCGGTCTCGTATTCGGCGGCGATGGTCTCGGAGGAGAACCCGCACGCGTTCAGCCGGCGCGTCACGACCGGGCCTCTCCGTCTGTAGCAAGCGGCTCGTCGCACTCGCAGCGCTCCCCGTACTGGAGGGCTGGGCACTTGCGCGCACGGTGGACGAGGTGGCCGCAGCCGTCGCACTGCGGGACGGCAGGAGCGGACTCCTTCGGCTGCTGCGCGGCGGCGGGGAGTTGTCCGGAGGCCGCCCGGCGCAGCAGCTCGTCGAGCATCCCGGCCGTGCCCGGGTAGCCCTTCGCGAGGATGAAGTTGCGGAGCTTGTCGCTCGGGAACTCCACCTCGCAGGTCGGCCCGCAGAATGCGTGCTCGCCCTCGGCGTGAGCGCGTTCTGTCTCGTGCTGGTCGCAGAGGTCACCGTCGGGGTCGCAGCCGTTCGGCTCGCTGCATGGGGTGGGCTGCGCCGTCTCGTCGACGAGACGGCGCAGTTCGCGTGTCTGCCAGGCGGCCAGCTCTTCTACAGGGGTGCGGTCCGGGCAGTGGGAACACCACCCGAACGCCCGGTGTGCAGGAATGCTGTGGCCGAGGGGGATGTTGGGGTCGACGTTCATCGGGGCTCCTGGGTCTCGGGCTGCTGCGCCTCGTCGTCGTGTCCCGTGTCGGCGGGCGCGGACTCGGCGGCGACGCAGATCGAGTGCCCCTTGGCCCGACAGTCGGGGCACAGGGTGGCTTTCCCGGGCGCGTGCTGGACGGGCTGCGGAGTCGTGGCGGGCGCCACCTCGGCAGACGCGTCCGGCTCGTCGTCGCCGTCCTCGATGCGCTGGATCACCGCGCGCATCTCGTCGGCCCATTCGGCGGGAACGTGGATGGGCACGTTGTCGCTGCGGCAGGCCATGGTGGCGAGATGGCCGTGGTTGTCGCCACGCCAGCACCACCAGCCGACGTGCACGAGTTCGGGGTTGTCAGTCACAGCTCACCTCGGTACTGGAGTTCGGCGCGGAACAGGTCGACGACGGCTGGCAGTTCGTCGCCCGGCGCCTCAGGGCGGAAGCAGACGGCCTGACGGGCGTGGGTAGCGGCGAGGTCGAGGGCGGTCTGCAGCACCTCGGTGGGCTCGTCCGCGAAGGGGCGGACGGGCGCGGTCGGTTCGGTCATTGCTGGCTCCTGGTGGTGTGGGTTGGGTTGACGCGGCCCCGGGAGTCCGCAGGAGGCCGTGTGCGGGCCGAACGGCGTCCTGCGGCTCCCGGCGCCCGTTCACGGCCGCCTGAGACGCCGTCGGCAGGCTTGGCGGGCGTCACCGGGCGACATAAGGGCCGGTAAGGTTCGAGGCAGACCCGGGCGCGATACGAGCGCGCCCGGGTCGCGGCATTCACGGGGCGGCGGGGCCGGCGAGACGCTGACGGCCGGCGTCGGTGACGGACACTCGGTGCCCGCCGATGCTGGACACCCGCTCGGTGCGGACGTAGCCGGCCTTCTCCAGCGCCACCCAGATGCCGATGGACGCTCGATGCCCGTCACGAGAGGCGACCCGCCAGACGCGGCGCAGCCCGTCGTCGTAGACCAGCGACCCGTCGTGCTGGGCGATCTCCCGGAGCAGGCGCAGCGCGGTCGCCCCGTCCGCAGACGGCTTCGGGCGGCCCTTCTTCCTGGCTTGCTCCGCCTGGTACTGCTCCTCCAGCTCGGCGGCCAGCTTCCGGCCGGCCTCGGTGATGCGGACCGGCGTCTCGTCGCTGCCGCCATCGTCCACCAGGCCGCCGCCGGTAAGCGGGAAAAACGTGCGGCGGTTGTAGACACTCCGCGTGTGCGGGTGGCTGTAGCGGCTTCGGGGCTCGTGCCGGAACAGGACGCCGACGCCGGTGTCGTACTTCGCGATCTCCCGCAGCAGCTTCTGCGAGGCGGGGCTGAGGTCGGTCATGTGCTTCTCCTTCGGGTTGGCGGGTGGGGTTCAGGGCTTGGTGACGTGGAGGCGGCGGCGTCCACCGCCGGGCATCTGGTCGGGGACGACGTGGAAGCCGGCAGCCCGCAACTCGGCCTGGTAGGTGTCGAGGTGGTGTTCTTCGCCGGGGCCGTCGTGGAAGACGTTGACCTGGCGGCGGCCGTCCTGGGCGGTGCGGTAGCCGGGATCCCAGTCGTCGCCGAGCCACTCGGAGGGTTCGAAGCCGCCGAAGGCGAGGACGGCGTCGACGTCGGCGCGGCGGATGTGGCGGGCCATCAGGAGGCCGTCCCGGCGCGGGCGGCGATCTTTGCGAGCTTTGCGTCGAGGACGTAGCCGGGGTTGTCGATCAGCGAGGCGAGGGCGACCGCGGCGGTGACGATGACGTCGCAGAGTTCGTCCTGCACATCGGGGTGGGTGTGGGTGACGCCCTTGCGCGGGTTCTGGCCCTGCACGCCGATCCAGGCCTGGGCGACCTCACCGGCCTCCTCGGTGAGCTTCAGGATGCGCAGGCTGATCTCGGCGTCACTGCGGCCGTTCTCGGCGTCGAGCCAGTCGACGAGGCTGCGGATCGTGGACCACTGGTCGGGGCTGATCATGTTGAGGCTCCTTCGGGTTGGGATGGGGTCAGGTGGCGGTTCGGTGTTCGGCGGGGAGGTCGGTGTCGCAGTAGAAGCCGATGCTGAGCATCGGGAAACCGTCCGCACTTTCGTGCTCCTCGACGACCTTCCATACGGCGGCCGCAGTGCACTGCGGCCGGCCGTCCTGCTGGCGGTGGAAGTTGCTGGTGCAGTCGGCGAAGTCGGTGTAGTCCGGCCGCATCCAGCCGGTGTCGCGGCGGAAGACGCGGACGACGGGACCGGGATCTTCGGCAGGGGGCGCCGCGGGGCTGTCGGCGGCCAACTGCTCGTACACGGCGGCGGCCCGCTCGAGGTCGCGGCACATCCAGTCGCAGCCGTCGCCGCCTCCGTGGGCGAGTCGCAGGAGATGCAACTGCCCGTGGAGCTCGTCAGCGCTGGACCACGGCATGTCGCCCGCATGCAGTTTCGGGGCGCGGGTGCAGCCCCGGTACTGGAAGGCGGCGAACGCGGTCAGCCGGTTCGTGCGCTCGTCCCGCCGCTTCGACTGGGCGTACAGCCAGCGGGCGAACGTCGGCCGCAGCACCAGCAGCGGCACCGTGCCGTCACCCGGGCAGCCGTGCGCGTACAGGCGGCCGTTGGCGCGGAGACGGATCTCGTCTGGGCAGTCCGGGCAGCGGCCCAGACGCGGCAGGGGGACGGCGGTCGGGGCGGTCATCAGGCGGCCTCTCCCGTCTCCGCCGCGACCCACGCCTGGTGGGCGGCGCGGTCATAGGATCCGGCGGCCAACCACTCGGCGGTCGCCTTGGCCGCGGCCTCCTTGCGCCAGCCACGCTTCGCGGGGCGCGGGTACAGCTCGCCGTCCTGCCAGCTGTCGCCGCAGTGGCAGCACGTGGTCGTGGTGCCGTACCAGACCTCGTCCTGGAAGAGCATGCGGCGGCGGGTCTTGCAGGTGGGGCAGCGGAAGATGCGGCGGATGTTGTACTGCCGGGCGCGGCAGACGATGACGGTCACGCGACTTCTCCTGTCTGGGGCTGGTGGATGGTGCGGCTGGCGGGGTTGCCGCCGCACTTGGCGCACCTGCACACATCGGGCGGCGGGGTGGGGCCGGTGGCTGCGGTACCGAGGGGCCAGCCGCCGACGTGAGTGATCTGGTAGCCGCGGCGCGGAGCCGCTTCGGTCTCGGGCTGCGCGTCCCGGGGAGCGGTGACGGTCCGGCCGGTGATGTGTCGCAGGTAGTCGCGGAAGCTGTCGGGGTCTTTGCGAAGTTCGGCGATGTCCTCGACGTTGGGCTCGCTCATCAGGCGGCCTCCCCGTGCTCGAAGCGGGCGGTGCGCCCGAGCGTGTAGGCCGCCTCAAGGTGCGGGCCGACGGGTATACCCGGGTGGAGCATGGGTTTCGTCAGGTCACCCTTCGGGGGCTTCGTTGAGGCACGGCCGACGGGGATCGGCATGGCGCCCCAGCGCTGGAACGTCTCCAGGTCCCGGGCCTTCATGGCCCCTAGGTCGGCACCCAGGCGCTCTAGGTCGTTCGCTGCCATGAGCCAGCTCAGGCCGAACAGGGCCGGCGGGAACGTGCACTCGTCGGAGCAGCGATGGAGTGGGGAACGGAGGAGTTCGTCGCAGTACGCGCCACGGGTGACGCTGTGGTGCAGTGGGGCGGCGCCGTTGGTGTCGGGGATCTGGCCGAGGATGAGCAGGTTCGTGCTGCCGCCGTCGGGGCCAAGGCCCTTGGTGGGGTGGACGGCGTCGGCGAGCAGAGTCAGGTCGAGCCAGTCCTGGCTGCCTTTGACTTCGACCCACCAGCCGATGTCGGGCAGGTGGAAGTCGGGCAGGTAGGGACGGCGGCTTTCGCCTACGTGGTAGCCCTGCGGCTCGTACTCCCAGCGGATGCCGAGGTCGTTGAAGACGTGCGCCCAGCGGGCTTCGAGGCGACTGCGGAAGTGATGGCCGGAGTAGTACGTGTTGATCGCCTGGATGGTCATGCTGCACCTCCGAGCGAGGAGGTGGGCGACCAGCTGGGCGGTGCGATGGAGCGGAGCCGACCGAACTCGCCCTGGAAGTTGAGGGTGATCTCGCGCCCCTGGCCGCCGTTGCGGTTCTTGCCGACGATCAGGTCGACCTTGCCCGCGGTGGGTCCTGTGTCGGATCCGTCGGCGGCGAGCTCGCGGTGGAGCAGGAGGATGACGGAGGCGTCCTGCTCGATCTGTGAGGAGTCCTTGAAGTCGGTGACGAGCGGCTTGCGTCCGACGCTGCCACGGTTGAACTGGGCGAGCGCGATGACGGGGACGGCGAACTCGTCGGCGATCAGCTTGAGGCCGCGGGAGATCTTGGCGACCTCCTGGGCGCGGTTGGCGTCGCCGCCCTTGGTGGACTCGGGCGTGATCAACTGCATGTAGTCGACGACGACGAGGCCTGGCCGCTGCCCCTGGGAGACCATCCAGCGGACTCGGGCGCGGATCTTCGGGACGGTGAGGGCGGCGGAGTCGTCGAGGATGAAGTTGTCCGCGTTCTGGATGCGGTCGGACACCTTGGCGATGCGCGCCCAATCGTCGTCGGTGAGCCTGCGCCTGACGAGGTGGTCGAGCTTGACGCCGGCCTCGGCGGCCGTGAGGCGGGCGATGAGCTCCTTGCGGGTCATCTCCATGGACGCGAACAGGACGGGCTTGCCGCGGCGCATGGCGACGTGAGCAGCCATGTTCATTCCGAGGAGGGACTTGCCGCCGCCCGTCGCGGCGCCGACGACAGTGAGCTCCTTGGGCTTGAACTGGACGACCTCGTTGAGGTCCTTCCACGGGGAGTCCATGGCGTCCTTGTCGACACCCTCGTTGAGCTCGTCGACGAAGGACGCCCAGTTGTCGGCGACGGACAGGCTCTCTTCGATCTGACCCCCGGTGGCCTCGACGAGAAGGGCCTGCAGGTCCGCAAGGGCCTTGTCGAGGATGACCTCGGGCTCGGCCTCGGCCATGCGCGCGGCGGCGGTGGCCTCGGTGTTGATTTGCATGATGCGGCGCAGCCGGTAGAGCCGCACGACGATCTCGGCGTACCACTCGGTGTTGGCGGCGGTCGGGATCATTTGCACGCAGTGGTGCAGGTAGGTGGCTCCGCCGACCTTCTCTAGGTCGCCGCTGCGCTTGAGGTGGTCGGAGACGGTGATCGGGTCAGGGCGGACCCCGGGGGCGCCGTTCAGTTCGAGGATGGCTCGGTAGATGGTTTCGTGCTTGGGCCAGTAGAAGGCCGGCAGTTGGCCGATGATGCGCTCTGCGTCGTTCACCCCGATGGGGGCAAGCAGCATCCCGCCCATCACGGCCTGCTCGGCGTCGAGGTTGCGGGGCAGGTCCAGTTCGGGCGTCTGGTCGTAGTCGTCGGCGGGCGGCTCGTCGTACAGGTCGGTCACTTTCGGGCTCCTTGGCTGTGTGGATGGCAGATGGCGCACGGGATCAGGACGGGGAGGCCTTCGTCGTCTTCGACTTCGCGCAGCCGGGTGGTCGGGTGGCAGTCGATGTCGCCGCAGTGCGGGCCGCCCCCGCTGGGCGGCGAATCGCGGCCGGGCGGCATGTAGCCGGGTGGCAGCGGCGCGAGCTGCCGCCAGGCGGGGAGGAAGTACTTGGCCGACTCGACGCTGGTCCGGGCGGCGACCTTGGCGGCGGAAGTGACCATGGCCTCGATGCCGGATTTTTGGATCAAGGCTTCGATGACGAACCACTGGTTGCCTTCGAAGGGCCAGCGGATGTAGCCGAGTCCGGCGCGCGTCATGGCGTCGATGAGCGGTCGGACGTTGCGGGGGATGCCGTAGTCGAAGTCGGGCTGCGAGCCCTCCGGCCCCCCTTCTTGCTTGCTGGGAGTTGGGAATGGGGAGTGTGGGCCTGATTCCGGCCCACTAGAGGGCCTGATTCCGGCCCACTCTGGGCCTGATTCCGGCCCACTAGCGTGATCATGGTTAGTGTCTAGTGGGCCTGATTCCGGCCCACTACGAGTGGTGTTGGGATCTCCTAGTGGGCCTGATTCCGGCCCACTAGAGGCGGACGGGCGAACGAAGCCGACGGCCTTCGGGAGGCTGTAGAGAGAAGGGCGCGTCCCCTTTCCCTGCTCGACGATCTGGAGCTCGCCCTCCTCGACGGCTTTCTGGACAGCCGCCTTTGCGACGGACCGGGACGCGTTGAGCGCCCGCATGAAGTCGGCGTAACTGAGCCGCGCCTCGCACGACGATGTGCGCACCTGGTCCGCCACGAAGAGCAGGGCGAGCCGGGGGTTGCCCCTGGACTGGGAGTGGTTCCACACCCAGTGCATCGCGTCGAGGGTCACGGGATCTCTTCTCTCGGGAGGGTTGTCTCTGTGGGTCGATCAGCTGTTCTGGACAGCCCTCATGGAGGCTTCAGAAGGGCGCTGTTGATGCCCTTGATGCGCTCTGATTCTATCGCAGGGTGTGTAGGCACAAGCAATACATAAGCAACACGGCAACCCCCGATGGGGTGTGTTGCTTGTGCCGGGTCAGCTACGCTGTCGACATGACGACGAGAGGGACGCCGGGTCGCATGATCCGCATCGACGACGAGATGTGGGACCTGTACGACCAGGCATGCGCGGCGGACGGCACCACGCGCACCGACGACCTGCGCCGTCACGTCCACTCCCGCGTCCGCGCCTACTGCCGGGCGAAGGGCATCGAGATGCCCAAGCCGAAGCCGCGCATCGTGCGCCGCAAGAAGCCGGCCGACGACTCCGAGTCCTGAGGTCACGTCCCCTCCTCCGTTCTCCTCCTGGCCCCGCCTCGGCGGGGCCTTTGTCGTGTCTTAGGCGGCGAGTTCGGCGTCGACGGCCGGCTCGGTGGTGGCGACCGCTTTCCGCTGCCGCTTCTCGCCGGTGCGCCACTCGGTGACGATCTGCCGCACGGTGGAGATGGACACCTCGCCGTTGAGGCGAGCGAGGATCTGTTCGGGGGTGTCGCCGTGCCAGGCGAAGTGGATGATCTCTTCGCGGCGAAGGGCGGCGACGTCGTCGCGCTTGAAGTCGATTTCGGTGACCGGCGTGAAGGCCGGGTTGTCGAAGTCGCCTTCGTCCCAGTACGCGGCGCGCGCCCAGCCCTTGGCGGCGGCCCGGGCGCGGGTCTGCTTGGCGTTGACGGCGGTGACGCCGTGCTCTTCGGGGAGTCGTCCGCTCAGCTGCCGGTAGGTGAAGCGGATGTTGTCGGCGGTGGACAGACGGACTGTTTCGCCAGCCGCCCGGAGAAGGTAGGCGGTGTACCCGGTGCCGGTGTCGAGGCGGCGATCGAGTTCTTTGCAGGGCCAGCCTTCGGCGTTGAGGGTCTGCAGTCGCCGGCGGGTGCCGAGGATGGGGACTTGAGCACCGTTGCGGGACGGCCCGTCGGAAGCCGGGACGGGGATGCCGAGGATGCGGCTGGCGGTGAAGTGCCGCACCGTCCCTCCGCATCGGATGATCTGGTACAGGTGCGGGGGTGACAGCTCAGCCGTGTTGCAGATTTCCTGGTCGGTCATGCCGGCGGCGCGCAGCTGCCAGATGTGCGCGATGAGCTTCTCGGCGGGGGTGATTCCGCCGCGGCCGGTGTCGCGCAGGTACTTCCATCGGCGGGCTTCTGTCGTCGCTCCGGTGGTGCATGGCTGACAGGTGCAGCCGCGGCGGTAGCGGCGGGCGTCGCCGTGCTCGAAGGCTTCGGCCGGAATGGCCTGGCGGCGCTTGGCGGCGGTGGTCACTTCTCCCCCGTTCGGGTCTGCTGGTTGTCGAGTTCGGCGAGTGCGGCGTCGATGCGCTGGTTGGCGTTGCCGAGGCCGTGGCAGGCGCGGCGGATGCACCAGGTGGCGAACACGGCGAGCACGATCGCGGCGGCGAGGTTGGGCCAGTTGCGGACGATCCACGCCCCATAGGACTGGAGCCGGTCACCGGCGGTGAGGAAGGCCGCGTACACGTCGGGGCTCACGCGGCACCCCCGAACAGGTCGGTCATGTACGGCTTGGCGAGGCGGACGGTGCAGAGCTCGGCGTGTGCGGGGTCCTTCTCGATGCCGATCGACTGGAAGCTTTCGAGGCGGCAGGCTTCGAGCGTTGCCCCGGATCCGGCAAACGGGTCGAGGACGGTTCCGCCGGGCGGGGTGACGAGTCGGACCAGCCACCGCATGAGGGCGAGCGGCTTGACCGTGGTGTGCGCGGTGCCGTCGGCGAGCCGGGGCCGCTCAGACGCGGGGGCCTTCGCCTCGTAGCGGAAGACGGGGAAGAAGCGGGAAGCGCCACCAGCGTCTTCGTGGCCGCGGACGCCGTTGGGGCCAGAAGGTCCGTTGCCGCCGCCGTATACGGATCCGTGTCGTTCGCCTCGCCGGTGTCCGTCGCTCTTGCTGACGCCGCTTTGCTGGTCCATCTCGACGACCGGGCATCCGGCCTGGCAGTCGCCTCCGTCGATGCAGTCGGGTCCGTGGCTGAGGAGGATGTTCGTGGGCCACCGTCCGGCGGCGTGTGCGGAGTCTTCGCGGACGCCGGTCCATTCGCCGAGGGTGTCGCCGTTGCGGGGGCTGTCGATGCCGACGACAGACGCGCACTTGTCGCGGTAGTCCTGCCCGGCCTGCGTGCGGCAGCCGTCGATGTTGAGCGCTCCGGTGCCGTGCTCGAGGACGTTGGCGACGGTGGTGTTGAATCCGGTCGACTTGCGGGCCATGACGATCGGCTCGTGCGCGGGCTTGAGCGTCGTGTTCCAGCCCTGCCACTGGAGAGCCTCGGGTGTCGCCGAAGCAGTGACATCCCGGTTTCCGCTGTCGCTGATGTATGCGACGTCGCCGCCTCCGGTGCCTATGCCAGTTTTGCGCACCCCGATGACACGTCGCTCAATGCGCTGCCAATCCTCGGGTGCGAGGTGCGCCTTGAACTTCTCCCACCAGACGTCACCTGGCGAATGCTCAGCCTTCGTCCAGTCGTGAAGGTTGTTTCCGGGGATCTGCAACCCGAGGTCCACAGCCGCGAGGACGTAGTCCCGCCGCCTGTGCCTGTCGATGCCCTTCGCGATGTCTTGGCCCTTGGGGAAGCCGCTGCCGTAGATCCAGTGGAGGCTGTCGCGGATCTCGAATCCGGCGTCTTCGATGGCGACGGTCATGCGGTGGTAGGTGCGGGTGCCGCCGAAGGCGAGCAGGTGGCCGCCGGGCTTCAACACGCGCCAGCACTGGCGCCAGATGTCGACGTTGTAGGCGATCCCGGAGGCGTCCCACGCTTTGCCCATGAAGCCGAGTTCGTAGGGTGGGTCGCATACGACGGCGTCGACGGACGCGTCGGCGAGCGTCGGCAGCACGTCGAGGCTGTCGCCGAGGTACAGCTGAACGGTGTCGTCCTCGTTGTAGGCCTCCATCACGCCGCCGCCTTCCGCTGCTCGATGCGGGCGGCCTGCCGGTCCTGGATGTACTTCCGCCCGGCGCGGGTCAGCACGTAGACGTTCACGCGCTTGCCGCGGGCCTTCTGGTTGATCGAGACCTCTTCGCCGACTTTCCGCAGCAATTGCGGTTCGGCGGGGTGGAGGGCGTCGTGGCTGACGAGGGCGTGGAAGTACAGGCCAGCCTTCCTGCACACGTCGTCGGGGACGATTTGCCGGATCTGGTTCATGCCGAAGGGCTGGCCGTGGTCGGCGAGGTGGAGGACGACCTGGTCGAGGACGGCGGTGTCCCAGCGGGTGACGGTGGAGTACAGGTTGCGGAGGTGGGCGGCGGCCCAGCTGGCGGCCTGCTCGGGTGTAGCGGTCATGGGAGACTCCTTCGAGATGGCCGGCCGCGCTGCCCGCGGCCGGCCGTTCGCGTGTGCGGGCTACTGCTCGGGTTCGGGGCTGGCGGGCCGGGGGTCCCATGGGGTGGGCATCTCGGTGCACCACCGCAGGTGGTCTTCGCGCTGGACGGTGGGCGACTTCCACACGGCCTTCGGGTCCTTGTTGAACCCGGGGGTGATGGCGTCGACGTCGGCGGCGATGCTCAGTCCGGCCTTGTCGAGCTGGTAGGCGAGTTCGACCCACTGCTCGTGCTGCTCGTCGGTTTCGGCGAACGACAGGTTCCAGGCGACGGCGTGCGAGACGACGTTCCGCCAGACGATGAGCGCGGCCCGTAGGGCACTTGCGTCGGCGGCCTCGGTCTGTCCGTTTGCGATGAGCGCATGGCCGAGCGCCCGGTTGGTGAGGATTCCGGTGAGGACGGCGGCGTGCTGCTGGTCCTCGATCGGAAGCGACGCTTCGAGGGCTGCCGCGATGCTGGTGTCGGCGGAGGCGAGGAGCCGCTCGGCTTCGGCGCGGTGGTCGATGCTCACGCGGCACCGCCCTTACTGCCGGGCCGTGCGACTTCCTGGCCGGCCCACGGGTCGTCGTCCGGCGGCGCCTGCTTGCGGCTGCCGTTGCTCTTGCTGGTGATCTCGGCGCCAGTGATGCGGGCCTGCGGGAACGCCTCATCGACGGCGATCTCGCGGCGCTGGATCGATTTGAGGGTGATGAGCAGTTGGGCAATGTCGGCGCCGGTCCACTGCTGCTTGGTGCGGCCGAGCTTCTGCTCCAGCTGCGCTTCGGTGACGCCGAGGCCCTGGAAGACTCCGATGGCGCCTGCGGCACGCTCTTCGATCGGCTTGCCGTCACCCTTGGCGAGGGTCTCCCGGCACAACTCCTCGGCCTCGCCGATGAAGAAGTCCGGGATCACCGCGAAGATCGCCTCGCGGAGGCGGCGGGCGCCGTTGTTGGCGTTGTTCTCGTAGATGTCACGCAGGTCGATGAGAGCTTCGACCTTGCCCTTGGCGAACTTGGCGTGGGGGACGATGAAGGTCAGGACGTGCCGGGTGTTCGCTTCGACATCCCACGCCCAGGCCTGCATCTCTGACTGGCGGTACTCGTCATCGCGGCGCATCTCGGAGACGCCGTACTGAATATTTCCCCACGCCTGAGCGAGGGTCTTGGCCAGGTGGATCGTCGATCCTTCGACGGCGCCGCCAGCCCGCGGGAACTTGTAGAAGGCTTTCTCGGCGAGGGCCATCGACCCGCAGGCGGCCTGCATGGCGGAGCGGGAGCGGCCGACGTCGCGGGGGAACTGGCGGGCCACGTAGATGGCGGCCTGGACTTCGGCGACGGCGCGGGACTGCTCGACGGCCGTGGACTGGCCGACGCGGTCCGGGCCTGCCACGGCGGGCGTCTGGATGGGGAAGTTCACAGGTAGATCTCCTTGTCGCGGTTCTCCGCATAGCCGGGGAGGGCGAGGTAGTTGGGGTTGGTCTCGGCGAAGCCGGGCCAGTGGCCGGAGGCGGTGCACTCGGCGAACTTCTCGATCGCGGCCCGGTTCTTGGCGCGGCCGATGGCCCGGGAGAAGAACTCGAAGCCGATGACGTTGACGAGGTAGGGCGGCTTCTTCTCCTGGACGATGAGGAGCATTTCGGCGTCGTCTCCGCCGAGCCCGAGCGCGCGGGCGCCGTCCTCGTACCAGTCGGCTTGCTGGTTGTAGCCGTACTTGGCGATGTCCTTTTCCATCGCTTCTTCGGAGGCGTCGGCTGCCGTCTTGTAGTCGGGGATGATCAGTCGGCCTTGCTGGATGGACGGCAGCCAGTCGAAGCGGACTCGGCGTCGGATGCCGGTTGGCCCGTCGGTCCAGAACCCGGACTGTTCGGGCTCCCCGTATGCCGGGTCGAGAAGGGCTGCGGCGAGCGGGTGGCGGCGGATGGCGTCGACCATTGCGTCGACCATGTCCATCTCGTGCTGCTTCAGCGGGATGGCGCCGCGCGAACGGGCCTCTGTGACCGCCTGCTTGGCGTCCTTGGTGTTCCAGGTGTCGTACTCGATGACGACGAGCTCGGGCCCGTTGCCGAGGACCTTCTTGTGGGCGGCGTTGCCGTAGTCGAAGGTCTTACTGGCCGGCTGAGGGTTGTCCTGCTCGTAGCGGAACTTGGCGGGGCAGGACGGCGGGAGGAGCTTGCGGGCGCCGGACGACGACAGGGACGTCTTGTCCGCGTGGTAGTCCTCGTTGGACATGTCGGTGTGCAGGCCCAGGGCGGGCGCTTCGATGGCCGGTTCGGCGATGGTGGTCATGCGGCACCGCCCTCGATGAGGGAGGTGTAGTAGCAGTGGCCGGGCCGCTCGCTGTGGAGTTCGACGAGACCGTCGCGGTGGAGGTCTTCGAGGTGGCGCCGCGCAACGGACCGGTAGACGTGTGTGCCGATGGCTCGCCGGAGGACGACCTTGGCTCGACCGGGCGTCCACTCGCCGCCTTCGTTGGCAATGGCCTGCAGGAGTGCGAGGGCTGGCCGCACGGGGCCACCGGGGTGGCGCCAAACGGTCTTGGGGTTCAGGAGATAGGCCCGCTGACCGCTGATGGTGACGGCGAGGACGTGGCCTCGACGGGCGAGGTCTCGCAGGTCCCGGCGTGCCGCGTTACGGCCGATGCCGGACCACGGGGTGACGCTGTACAGGTCTTGGGCGCGGCGCGTGGTGATGGGCTGCCGCGGGCCTTCCTTGATGAGCGCGAGGAGGCTGTCGCGGCGGGCGGTGACGTCCAGAGCTCCCCTGAGCTCGACGGTGGCGGTCATGCGACACCGTCCAGGGGCATCGGGCGGGCGCAGGCTTCACACAGGCCGGCGTGGGCGATGGGCCCGTCGGGGTTCTTGCAGCGGGTGCAGCGTCCAGCCGCGATGTCCTGCAGCCGGTCGACGCCGTCGGGGTCGTAGTGGATGGCGGTGATCGCGGCCACGTACTCGGGGAACCCGGCGGCCAGCCGGTCGAGGTTGGACGGGTCGGCGGTCCCCATGGCGGTGAGGAGTGCGGTGGTGAAGGAGCCGGCCTGGTAGCCGCCGTCGCGGCCGTAGTGGAACAGGACGTGCGCTGCGACGTCCGGCGGAATGGTGGGGCTGCTGGTGCTCATGTGTCCTCGTTTCAAGGTGTGGGGTGCCGGGCCTCGCCGCCCGCGACCGGGGGGTGGGTGGGGCGGCGAGGCCCGGCTGGCGTCCGGAACCTTGGGGGAAGGGCTCGACAGACGCCGTCTATGGGTGGTGCCGGTCGGGTGGCTACTTGGCCTTGGCGGCGAGCGCGGCCCTGACGGCAGCGGTGATCTGATCGCTGACCTTGTCGCCGAGCTCCCCGGCGACCAGTTCGCGGGCCTGCTTGACGGCGTCGGCGATCTCCGCCCCGAACGCCTTGTGGACCTCGTCGCGCACCAGCTTCTGCAGGACGGTGCCGTCCTCACGCCGGTACTTGTCGGCGGGTTCCTTCATGAACTTGCGGGCCTCGTCGACGATGACCTCGGACAGTGTGGTGACCTGCCCGGTGGGTTCGCCGTAGCCGTTGGTCTTCTTGATCGGGCGGGTTACGGCTTCGACGATGGCGGGGCGGATCGCGGCCCGGATCTCCTCGTCGCGGATTGCCGTGACCCGCTCCTTGAGTCGCGGATAGCGGTCGTCGCGGACGACGCTGGCGACGATCCGCTCAGCGACCAGATCGGCGACGGTCTTTTCCCTGCCGGCGGGGACAAGGTCGCCGTCCTCGTCGTAGCTCATGACGTCCGCGACGACGGTCGACAGGGTGATGTCGTCGACTTTGATTTCGATGTTCACGCGTTCTCCTGGGATGCTTGTTCGGATCCCCGCCCGGCGCCTCCGGGCGGGGGTTTCGGGTTGGTCAGGCGGCGGCCGGTTCGGCTGCGGGTTCGTCGCGCTTGGCGGACAGCCACAGGTCCAGGTCGCGGCGCAGTTCGACGTCGCCGCCCTCGCGGCGGATCGGCATCTGTCCGCCGAGGAAGTCGGCGGCGACGATCAGCGACATGCGGCCCTCGCCCGTCGACCACATGTGGAGCGGCTTGGGCAGGTTCTTCCAGGCGCCGAAGAACTTGGGGTCCATCGCCATCTGAATGTCGGCGGCAGGCTTCTCCAAGGCGGGCAGCAGCAGCTTGCGCCAGTCCAGCGGCTCCTTGGCGTAGGGGCTGAAGTCGACGGCGACCCGGTGCCCGCGCTTCCCGGACAGGATCAGTTGGTCGTTGGTGCGCTCGAACTGGACCGTGTCGGCGTCGAGGAGCTTGACGGCGGCGGCCAGCTCGGGGAGCTGGGTGCGGTGGACGATGGCGTGCCACGGCTTGTCGCTGTCGCCGCCGGTGATCTGGGTGCGGGAGACGGCGATGGTGTACCGGTTGGTGGCCATGGCGTACAGGTGGCGGCCGTCGTGGTCGAAGGTGATGCACTGGACGGCTTCGGCGTCGGCCAGGTTTCCGACGTGGGGGCGGGTTTGGGCGACGAGGCGGCTGAGGGTGTGGTCGGCGATGGTGATCACGGCTGGGTCTCCTGGCTACTTGAGGCGGACGGGCATGCACACGGCCCGGTAGGTGGGGTCGTCGACCGGCTCGATCAGCACCGGCTTGCTGGGCGTGAACAGCCAGATCCGAACCTGGCCGTCGATGGGGGCAAGCAGGGAGGCCAGGTAGTGCGGGTTGAAGGAGATGGCGAAGTCGTCGACGTCGCTGTCGGCGGCGATGTCGCTGCTGCCGCGCTGGCCGGCGCCGCCGCCCCGAACCGTGGCTTTGTTCTCGGAGAAGGCGATATTGATCGGGTTCTTCTCCTCGATGACCAGCGCGGCCCGCTTCACGGCCTCGACGAGTTCGGCGGCGTCGATCAGGGCAGAGCCTGCCGCGGAATCGGGCTTGGGAAAGAAGCCGTCGATGTTGGGGAACTTTCCGGCGATGGTGCGGCCGGTCACGGTGAGGGTGTCGGTGGCGAGGGATGCGACGCCTCCGTCGGAGTCGGCGAATCCGATATGCACGGTGTGCCCGGCGGTCTGCTTGACGGTGGCCGCGAACTCTGCGGCCGGGATCAGAAGTTCGCCGGCCCGGTCGTTGTCGGGCTGCCATGGCAGGGTTCGGCGCACGATGCGGTACCGGTCCGAGGCCGACACGATCAGGTGGTCGCCGTCGGCCGCGACGTGTACGCCGGTGAATCCGACGAGGCTGCCGGCCGCCTCCTTGATCGGCAGGGTGCACTGGGCGGCGTGACCGACTGCGGCGGCCAGCAGGTCGCCGTCGACGGTGCCCGCGGCGCCGGGCGGCACCGGAAGCGTGGGGTAGTCGCTGACGGGCATGGCGGGCAGGGCGAACATTGTGCCCGGGGCGGACACGGTCACCTCGCGCTCGTCGGCGACCACATCCACGAGGCCCGCCGGGAAGCTGGCGGATACGTCGGCGAGGAGCCGGCCGGACACCAGGGCGATGCCTGGCTCGAGGATTTCCGCGTCCAGGGCGGCGCGGGTGCTGGTCTCGTAGTCGAAGCCAGACAGGCTGGCCGCGTCCTCGGTTGCCTCGATGAGCAGCCCGGCGAGAACGGGCACCACCGGATTGTTGGGGAGGCGGCGGTGGGCGCGGCGGGCGGCGTCCGCCAACTCCTTCTGGTCGATGCGGAGTTTCACGCCGCCTCCGCTTCGGTGTCGCCGAAGGCGAGCTGGTCGGGGTCGGCGGCCGGCGTCTCCGACTCGACATCCGGGGCGGCGGCAGGCCACGGTGCGGGCTGTCCGCTGCCGGTGACGGCGGTGTCGGGGAACAAGGCGAGTTGGGTGGCGTCCATGGCGGTCTCCTGGCAGGGTCAGGCGGCCGTGGCCGCAGCGGTGGTGTGTTCGGCGGGGACGTCGTCCATGGCGCGGATCAGCTCGCAGCCCGTGCATTCGCAGCGCGGCCCGGAGGTTCGGTGGCCGTGCCCGGCGTGCAGCCGGCGGCCCTCAACCAGGACCACTTCACGCAGCCGCCGGATCTCGTCGTTCAGCTTCTCGACGAGCCGGATCTCAGGATCGCCCTGCGCGTCCTCGATGGTCTGGCGGTCGCCGACCATGCCGGACAGCAGCCACTTCGCGTTGTCGGCTGCAGCCTTGAGGTCGCGGACCTGCTGGATTGGCGCCTTGCCGTCTGCCGGCAGCTCCGACGCCCGGTGCACTACCTCGTTGATGGGGCGGGCGCTCTTACGCAGGATGACCTGCAGGTACAGGCCGGCGCGGGCCGTGACGTCGCCCTGGGCGGAGCGCCGGGCCGCCGCGTACACGGACCGGTCGTGCTTGACCTGGTCCTGCAGCAGGTTGCTGTAGTTGTTCTCGTGGCGGCGGGACTCGGCCCAGGCCGCGTCCAGGTGACGGAACAGCAGTTCCGTATCGGACAGGCTGGTGACGTCTTCGCCGCAGCGGGCGTACTCGTCACGGATGGCCGCGATGCGATCGACGGCGGACACTGTGGTGGTCACGGGATCTCCTGGGGTGGGATGCTGATGTCTGACCCCGGGCGGTTCGGACGCTCGGGGTTTCTTCTTGGGCGCCGGCCTGGCGGGCTCGGTGTCTCCGCCGGGCCGGCGGTCAGCGGGTGATGTGGTCGTCCATGAGCTGGACGGTCACGGTGCTGTCGGCTTCGTCGAGGTGCTGGGCGAGGAGACCGGCGTGGTGGCTGCGGCAGCCGAACCTGAGCCGCCAGCGGCCCTCGACCTGGAAGCGGTAGCGGTAGATGCCGTCGTGACCGCCCCCGCCCAGCACCCCTGCGCGGGATCCCCCGCAGGGCCGGTAGGTGCCTTCGGGGTAGCGGGCCATAGTGCGGCGCCGGGCGAAGTTGTGGCGGTCTTCGTGGTCGCCGCAGGCTTCACCGTGGGCGAGGCAGACGATGGCGAACCCTGGAAGCCACTCGTCGACGGTCAGGTTCTCGCCGCCGAAGGCGCGTCCTTCCGTGAGGTAGTCGTCCATCTGGCGCAGGCAGTTGTCCCAGCTGTGCGGTGAGGTGAGCAGGCTGGCTGGCTTTCCCTCGTAGCCCTGCAGAATCGACCAGTCGCCGCCCCTCCATCGCCCGACCCACATGGCCTGGCGACCATCGATCCAGTCGTAGGAGATGCGCAGGGCGTGGCCGCGGCGGGCGTGTAGTTCGCTGCGGGTCAGGGTCGGGCCGCGGTGGTGTGGGGTGATTGGCCAGTCTGCGGGCAGCTCGAACTCGGGTGTGGAGGGTGCTGGCTTGGGTGTGAGCGCTGCGCGCGCGTCGGCGAAGAAGGCGGCAGCCTCTGGGTCGGAAGTGGCGAGGAGATCGGCGGCCATCACTGCCCCGCCTTCACGTGCCCGGGGCCGGTGACGGGTCCGAGGAGTCCGGCGTCGGCGGCTTCGCGTAGGGTGCGGACGTCGATTCCCTGGGGTGCGGTGACCTCGTTGGCAGGGTCGCGCTGCGGGAGGCTGCTGACGGAGCAGACGTTGGCCTTGAACTGGCGGAGTGCGACGAGTTCGACCATCTGCCCGTCGAGTTCTACTTGGAGCTTCTCGGCCCGCATCTCGGCCTCGGTGCAGCGGCTGGCCCGGATGTCGACGTCCTCGCGGATCTGCTTCGCGGCGGCGAGTTGATCGCGGAGGCTGTTGATGGTGAGGGCCTGCTCGTCGATGCGGGCTTCCAGGGCGGTCGCCCGCTCGGCGGCCGGTTCGAGTCGCCGGAGCCGGATGGTGAGGATGCCGAGCTTGCGGTGCAGTTCCAGGCAGGACATCCCCCGGTGGGATACGACGCTGCGGGCGGTGGTGATGGCGCTCACTGCTGCTCCTCCGACTGGCGGGCGGTGCGGGCTTCTCGGCGGTCTTGGTGGGCGCTGGCGAGCAGCAGGGCCACGGCGATGACGCCGTCGAACAGGGCGGTGATCACGGCGCCTCCCGGGGCGACTCGTTGAGGGCGGTTTCCAGGCCGATGGCGGTCTCCAGTTGGGCGGCCAGCCAGGCGAGGAAGTCGACGTACAGCGCCAGGCGCAGCGAGGTCATGAGGTCACCTCGCGGCTGATGCGGTCGCAGTAGTCCTCGAACGACTCCGTGAACTTGCCGTCGATGGAGGCCTGGAAGTCGGGGTCGGGGTCCTGTCGGTCGCGGCCGAGCCAGGCGGCGAGGCCGGGGATGTTGACGACGGCGCCGGTCTCGGCTGCCGCGTCCAGGACCACGCCGAGCGAGTCGACAGGGGCCAGCTGGCGGTGGTTACGGCGCAGCAGCCGGGTCACGGCGGCGGCGATGCGGGAGGCGGCCATCACGCCACCGCCTCGGGGTCGAAGCGGGCGGCGTCCAGGCGTTCGAAGTAGGCGCGCAGCTGGCTGGGCTCCCACGCGGTTTCGTCGTCGCCGAACTCGCGGTGGGCCTGCTGGTCGACGCGGACGAGGGCGTCCTCGGTGATGTCGGCGAGCGCACGCATTCAGACCACCTCGGGCAGCACGCGCAGCTGGTGCTGCCGGGCCACGAACGCCTGCAGTTCGGCGACCGCCTCGGCGAGCTCGTTGAGCGCCTGCGGGCTGGAACGGGTGACGGAGATGGCGACGGACTGCCCGGCCTCTCCGATGACCAACTGGGCGCACGGCTTGCCGTCGATGCCGCGGAAGTGCTTGGTGCGGATCGGGCCGTCGTTCAGGTCGAAGTTGATCCCGCCATACATCTCGGCACGGGTCATGACGCCTCCTTCGGCGTGGCGTTGAGTTCGGCGAGTGCGTCCTCGTCGCCAGCGATGGCGCGGACGTCGAGCGGGAGGGACGCCCAGACCTCGCCGAGCCACTCCATGGCCCACTCGTCGCCGACGCAGCTGGTCATCGACTGGTGGACTGTGCGGAGGGCTTCGATCAGAGGCCGCATCTCCTCGTAGGCGTAGACGGCGACTTTCGTGGTGATCGCAGAAGCCAGGTCGCTGGCGGATTCGGCTGAGCCGAGGCGGATCGGGGTGTCGCGGATCGTGTCCGCGATCAGCGCACCGAGCGGCAGCAAGACCTCCGCCACGGCTTCGGACTGCGCGGTCATCGCCGCTCACCGCCCTTGGCGGTGGCACGCTCGCGGTCGGCCATGACGGTGGCCCAGAACGTGTAGAAGAGGCAGTCCAGCGCCTCCTCACGCTCGGATTCCGGCAGCGAGTCGAACGCCACCCGGCCGATGTCCTCCGGCGTGAACCCCTCTGGGCGCTCCTCGCGGAGCATCTCCTCCGCCTCGTTCCACATCGCCTGCCACGGGGAGACGAACACGATCGACGACGTGATCTCGTCGAAGGGGGTCAAAGGCTCGAAGTTCACGACGCACCGCCCGTGGCGAGCAGGCGTCCGAGTTCGACAATCCCGGCGACCTCGTTGATGCGGTCCTGACCGCAGGTAGAGCACGGCTGCACCAGCTCGAACTTGATGGACTCACCGGCATGGTCGATCCGGTATCGCAGGTACTCCGAACGCCCTGGCGCAAGCGGCGCGGCGGCCTCCTGCATGTCACTCGGCAAGTCGGCGTGCGGGGTGTACGTCCACTCCAGTCCAGCGGCCGTGGAGCCGAGCGTGGAAACTGCTGCTTCGCGTGCGAACTTCAGGAACTCCTGACGCTCCTGCTCGCACAGCGCATCGGCCAGTTCCTCGGCGGAGTCGCTGTACTCCTCGTAGGAGATCTCGGCGAGCTCGATGAGGGTCATCTTGCGGCCGTCGATGATCTGGGAAGATGGCATTGATCTGCCCCTCTGTTCACGGATGGTGTGGGTGGATCTGGCCGTTCCCCGTGCTTCGCCGTTCGGGGGGCGGCCTCATTGCCGTCTAGGCGGCGGCGCGGGCCGGCTTGGTGGCGCTGCTGGTGGTGTTGCGGCGCAGGCGGGCGATCTTCGTGCGGTCGGCGGGGACCTGGCACAGGGTGCGGATCTCGCGGATGTTGTCCTCGCTGAGCCACTTGGAGCGGCCCATGCGGGTGTGGGGGAAGCCGTGCTTGTTCAGGCCGTCCATCAGCCAGCGGTAGCCGCAGCCCAGTGCGCGGGCGGCTTCCCGGGGATCTCGGTAGCCGTCGCGTCGCATGAGTTCGCCTATGTCGACGGTGGGGGTGTTGGGGGCGGACATGGTCACCTCTCTTCTGGGGGCTCTTCAGGGGGGATTGAGAGCTGTTCGTCGGTTGCGTTGAGGGCTGTGCGGAGCCGGATGTAGCGCTTGGGTCCCATCCGCTCCCGGGTGCCGGTTTCAAGCCGCTGGAGGTAGCTGCGGGAGATGCCCGCTCGGTCGGCGGCTTCTTGAACTGACAGGCCTTGGCTCATGCGCCGTCTGCGCAGGGAAGGCCCGTGCACCAGGTAGTGGGCTGGGGTTCTTGCCATGCAGAGAATCTACGCGTTTCTACGAGTCTCTGCTAGCGCTACCTCTCAGTAACATGCAGAAACTTGCGTGATCTTGCTTGTCTGGTGCGATCACAAGCGCGCACGGAGATTAAGGTTCGCGCCAGAAATGCAGGTGTTCCTAGCTGTTCCTGAGAGTCCCTGTCATGATGTGCGTCATGGCACCCCCACATGAGGAAAGCGCACTTCAGAGGCTCGCCACTCTGGTCATTCAGCGACGCTCCAGCCTCGGCATGAACAAGATCGACGTCGCTCGCGCCGCCCAAATCCAGATCAACACCTACAGCAAGGTGGAAGAGGGCAAGTCGGTACGGCCCGTCACCTACGGGAAAATCGAACCCGTCATCGGCTGGGCCCGGGGAAGCTGCCTGGAGATCCTGCGGGGCGCCCCCAACGCAACCGTCATCGAGTCCGGGTCGGCCGGCATCGCCGTCTCCCCCATCCAGGAAGGTGACTTGGCGGCCGACGTTGCTGCCGCCGTTCAGGACGCTGCCGTGTCGGTGAGCGACACACTCACTGCCGCAGAGATCCGCGAACTGAAGCGCCGCGTAGTGGAGGAGCTGGAGAAACGCGGAAGGATCACCGGAACTGATCGAAACTGACCGCTTCCGGCGCACAACCTTTTCCGTTTATCGCTTCGTTACATTAAGCACCCTCGTCACTTAGACCGAACTGGTCACAACAGCCAGTCAACGTGGCAGCATCTACCAGTACTTGGGAGGTTCCCTCTCACCCGAAAGGGGGAGCCCGTGCACGAAATGCTCACCATCGACCTGGGGCCAGGCTTCAACGGATTCCGCGGCTTGGTAGATGGGAGAATCGTGTGTGTTGCGACGCCCCGGGTTGAGCACGACATAGAAGCAAGACGTGCCGTGCGAGACCTGATCCAGCGTCAAGGAGGCGACTGCGCCGCCTGCCGACAATGCATCGTCGGCGAGCACCCGCAGTAAGGCAGTCGCGGCGGTGGGGCCGGCGGCTGGGGAGCTAGCCGGCCACCCCGCAACGGCACCCAGGGGAGCACATGGCCTACGTCGAGTGGCGCGGGAACACCTGTCGAGTCGTATGGAACACGCGCAAGAAGGACGAGCGCGGCAAATGGATCTACGACCAGAAGGGCGGCTTCACCGACGAGGTTGCGGCCAAGAATTACGGGCTGGACCGCGAAGCCGAGATCCGCAACGACGACTACATCCCCCGCCGCGACGGCGCCGTCACCATCGGCGAGTACGCCAAGACCTGGGTCGACACCCTCGACGTCGGGCACCTCCGCGAGCGGGCCATCAGATCCATGCTGCGGCTCTACATCGAGCCGCGCTGGGGCCAGACCCCCGTCGGTGACGTCCTTCCCTCCTCGTACAAGGCATGGAAGAAGCAGCTCAAAGCCCTCCCCAACGTCGGCGAGAAGTACGGCGAGGAGATCCTCACCGTCTTCTCCATGCTCATGGATGACGCCGTCGACGACGGACTGCGCAAGACCTCGCCCGTCCCCAAGGGGCGCAAGCAGCGCCGCGGCCGGTACAAGAAGAAGCCGCGTGAACGCAAGCGCGAGATGCGCATCGAGGACGTCCACCAGCTGGCCTGCAACGCGCTGGCCTTCTGGGGCCTGGACGGCTTCGTGTTCATTTGGACCATGGCCGCCACCGGGATGCGGCCTGCCGAGCTGTACGCGCTACGCCGCGTCTACACCCATCCCGCCTGGCCGGCCTCCGACCCGCTGGACGACCCGAACGAAGAAGACCGGGCCGAGCGGCACGCCGAAGACCTCGAGCGCTACGGGCCCGACCTGATGCCGGCGATCCGCGTGCAGTGGCAGCACCAGCGGGAGAAGGGCGTCCTGAAGGCGTTCCCGCCCAAGTACGAGTCCCGCCGCAGCCTCGTCATTCCCCCGTTCCTGGCCGAGCTGTTGGAGCTGCTACTGAAGAGCCACGACGGCGAACACGTGTTCCGGGCCATCTCGGGCGGCCTGCTCGCCAACGCCAACTTCACCTACCACTACTGGCGGCCGATCGCCGATGGGCGCCAGGCGTCCAAGGAGTTCGAGCGAACCAGGCTCGGCCAGCAGCAGACCGTCACCTCTCGCCGGCCCGTCGCCGAGATCCCGGCGACGGCCTACGCGGGCAAACGCCTCTACCTGCTCCGGCACGGGCACAAGGAATGGATCGACGAGGCGGGCGGCGTGCACTCGCGGATCGCCGTGGAGACGCGCATGGGTCACGAGGTCGCGGGCGTGGAGGGCCTGTACGCGAACGTGACAACGGCGATGGAGCGGCGGATGATGGATTCGTTGCAGGAGCGCTTTGAGCGCTTCGTGCGGGAGACGGTGTGGGAGACGGCGGTCCGTTCTCCCAGTTCTCTCCCAGATGGCCTCGCCGAGTGGTGGAACCGGCAGGTCAGAACCGCCAAGGGTCCCCAATGATGCACTGGTTCATGAAGTTCATCTCGACCAAGAGCTTCATGCCGTTCGTCTGGTACCGGGTCGCCCTCGGGATAGTCATCATCGCCCTGGTGACCATGGGTGTGCTCAGCCCGCACGCCGCGGAGTCGGCTGACTGACCGCCCAGTCAGTAAAAGCGTCGCGATCATGGAACCGTGACCCATCACATAGGTGATGTGTAGCCGTCCGGTAGCGCACTGTCAGTGCTTGCCCCTAGGCTTGTCGGCATGTCCCGCGAATCCATGGCCCCTGGTTCCGTGCGGTCTGCCGCCGAGGTGAACGAGCAGATCCGGGCGCTCTGGCTGCGTGCGGGCGGTTCCCTGTCGGCGCAGGAGCGCGCGGAGTACGAGCTGCTGGTGGTCGAGTGGGCGGAGGCCATCCGGGCCGACGTCATCGAGGCCGCGTAGGCCTGCGGTGCGAGAGCCGGTCCGAGGTGCGGCACGCCCTGCCGCGCACCAGGCCGGTCTGGTCAACGCCCGCCCGCCACGCGCAACACGGCGCCCGTCGTGTACGACGCCTCCGGTGACAGCAACCACGCGATGGCCGCGGCGATCTCCTCGGCCCGACCCGGCCGCCGCAGCGGAATCGTCGCCGCCATGCGCCGCGCCCGGTCGGGATCGCCCATCGCCGCGTGCATCTCGGTGTCGATCGCGCCGGGGGCGACGGCGTTGACGCGGATGCCGTCCGGCCCGAGTTCCTTCGCCAGCCCCAGAGTCAGAGCGTCCACGCCGGCCTTGGCCGCCGCGTAGTGCACGTACTCGCCGGGGCTGCCAAGCGTGGCGGCGCCCGAGGACACGTTCACGATGGCGCCGCTTCCCCGGGCCGTCATCAGCTGTGCGGCCCTGCGTGAACACAGCAGTGTGCCCAGGAGGTTGACGTCGACGACCCGTCGCAGCGTCGCCGTGTCCGTGTCGGCGAGACGGCCCAGCAGCCCGGTCACACCGGCGTTGTTCACCAGTCCGGTCACCGGCCCGAGTTCACCTTCCGCCGTCGCGAAGAGGCGCTCTACGTCCGCCTCGACGGACACGTCGACCCGCACCGCGACGGCACGTCCGCCGGCCCCGCGCACGCCCACGGCCACCTCCCCGGCCGCGTCGGCATCGTGGACGTACCCGATCACCACGTCGTGGCCGTCCGCCGCGAGCCGCAAACAGGTCGCGGCGCCGATCCCCCTACTGCCTCCGGTGACCACCGTGACGGGACGTGCCATGACAGCTCCTCGGAGGTTGATCGATTATCGATCAGCTTAGTCCGGCCGTCGTCGAACGGTGCCGTACGGGACCGCTTCTGCCCCAGGGGCGCCGAGAAGCGCCGGTCGCCCCGGCACGGTGGTCGGGGCGAGCAGGCCTTCTAGCGGGACCTTCGCACGGAGAACTCGTTGCCGTCGGGGTCGAGCATCAGCACCCGGCCGTCGTCGCCCACGCCGGTGTCGGTGTGCTTCGCGCCGAGCGAGACCAGGCGGTCGCGCTCCGTCTCCCAGTCGGCGTCCGCGGGGAGGGCCAGTTCGAGATACAGCCGGTTCGCGCCCGTCTTCGGCGCCACCGGAGGACCACCCCAGGTGATCTTCGTACCGCCGTTCGGCGACTGGACCGCCGTCTCCTGGTCCTGGTCCCATACCAGCGGCCACCGCAGCGCCTCGCTCCAGAAGTAGCCGACCTCCTGCGTGCCGTCGCAGGCCAGCGCTCCGATGACGCCGGTGCCGGCGAGGAACTTGTTGCCCGCCTCGATCACACAGAACTCGTTGCCCTCGGGATCGGCGAGCACCACATGCTCGTCCTCCGGGCCCTGGCCCACGTCGATGTGGTGCGCGCCGAGTTCCAGCGCTCTGGCCACCGTCTGCCGCTGCCCCTCCGGGGAGGCGCTCGTCAGGTCGAAATGCGCCCGGTTCCGGCCGGACTTGGGCTCCCGGCTCGGCAGGAAACGGATGCGGAACCCGGCGCCGTCACGGGGCAGGACCTCGGCGCCGTCGTCCGGGCCGTCGGCCAACTCCCAGTCCAGGACGCCGGACCAGAACCGCGCCAGGTCCGACGGCCGGGCGGCGTTGAAGCAGATCGCGAACAGTCGACTCGTCATGCCCCGCACGTCTCCTTCCGCCGGCGGCCGGAAGAACGCCGCCTCGTCTCACCGTCGGGCCAGCCTAGGGACGCCCGTGTGGCACCCGCATCCGTATTTCCCCGCGGAGCCCGGCCCCCGACGCCCGCCGCCGACCAACTGACCGGCCAACCAGGCGCGAGACGGCGGGAGTTCGACGCCCGATTGTCACCTCGCGCCCCTTGGCCCGGCATCCTCGATGCCCAACACTGAACCGATGACGCAGCGCGTGGAGCTCGCGACCGTGATGGACCGACTGGCCGTCGACGAGGTGGTCACCGACTACGCGGCGGCCGTGGACGACGGTGACTGGGAGGCGTACCGGGCGCTGTTCACACCCGACGGACGCGCCGACTACCGCTCGGCCGGCGGTGTCGAGGGCGAGGCGGAGAAGGTTGCCGCGTGGCTCGCCGAGAGCATGCGGCTGTTTCCGATGCGCCAGCATCTGATCGTCAACCGTCGTGTGCGCTTCGGGACGTTGGACCAGGACGCCGGGGACACCGCGCGGGTGCGGGCCGACTACGTCAACCCCATGCGGTTCGACGCCGAGGGGGCCGCTCCCGACTTCGTGTGCGGCGGGCGCTACGCGTTCGGTCTGCTGCGGACGTCCGACGGCTGGCGGCTGCGCGAGGTCGTCGTACAGGAGAAGTGGCGGCGCATGCCCGAGCGGACCACCGGCTGATCATGCCTGTGGTTCGGATCATCTGTTCCGGATCACCGAAAGGACGCACACTGGAGCCACCAGTGGGTAGGGAGGCCTTCCATGAGGAACTTCGGTGAATGGCTCGCCTCCCCCTGGCGGCGCTCCGCCCTCGCCGCGCTGGCCGGCGCCCTGCCCGTGTTCGCGTTCCCCGCACCCTCTGTGTGGTGGTTCGCGTACGTCGCTCTCGTTCCCTGGATCGTGCTGATCCGCTCCGCGCCGACGGGAAAGCGGGCCGCGTACGACGGCTGGGCCGGCGGGTTCGGCTACATGGTGGCGGTGCACCACTGGCTCTTTCCCAGCCTGAACGTGTTCATCTTCGTCATCGGCGCCCTTCTGGGCGCGCTGTGGGCGCCGTGGGGCTGGCTGGTGCGGCGGTTCCTGAGCGGGGTGCCCGGGCCGGGGCGGGGCCTGGCCGCGCTGGTCGTACTGCCGTCGGGCTGGCTGATGGTGGAGTTGGTGCGGTCCTGGCAGGGGCTCGGAGGCCCGTGGGGCATGCTCGGCTCCAGTCAGTGGCAGGTGGAACCGGCGTTGCGGCTGGCCTCCGTCGGCGGGGTGTGGCTGCTGAGCTTCCTCGTGGTGGCCGTCAACGTCTCCCTCGCCGTGTTGGTGTCGGTGCGCGAGTCCCGGGTGCCGGCGGTCGCCGGGATCGTCGTGACGGCCGCCGCGACCTCCGCGGCCTGGGTGTGGTCACCGCGCCCCGACACCGACGGCCGGGTGCGGATGGCCGTCGTGCAGCCCGGTGTCATCGAGGGCGCCGACCAGCGCTTCGCCCGCGAGGAGCAGCTGACCCGGCAACTCGTCGGACGGCACCTCGACCTGATCGTCTGGGGTGAGAGCAGCGTCGGCTACGACCTGGGCGACCGGCCCGACCTGGCGCGGCGGATCGCGGCGCTGTCCCGCGCGACCGGGGCCGACATCCTCGTCAACGTCGACGCGCGCCGCTCCGACAAGCCCGGCATCTACAAGAGTTCGGTGCTCGTCGGACCGAACGGCCTGACCGGTGACCGCTACGACAAGATGCGGCTCGTGCCGTTCGGCGAGTACATACCGGCCCGCAGGTTCCTGGGCTGGGCGACCTCCGTGGGTAGGGCGGCGGGCGAGGACCGCAGGCGGGGCACCGAACAGGTCGTGATGAACGTCGGTCACGGTCTGCGCGTCGGCCCGATGGTCTGCTTCGAGTCGGCGTTCCCCGACATGAGCCGCCATCTCGCCGAGGACGGCGCCGACGTCCTGGTGGCGCAGTCATCGACCTCGTCCTTCCAGCACAGTTGGGCCCCCGAGCAGCACGCCTCGCTGGCCGCCCTGCGGGCCGCGGAGACCGGCCGCCCGATGGTGCACGCGACCCTGACGGGTGTCTCGGCGGTGTACGGGCCGAGCGGTGAGCGGCTCGGCCCGTGGGCGGGGACCAGCGACAGCGAGGCCGTGGTGTACGACATCCCGCTGGCGCACGGTGTCACCCCGTACGTCCGCTACGGCGACTGGCCGGTGCACGGCTCCCTCGTCGTCCTCGCGCTGTGGTGCGCGGCCGAGGGCCTCCGGGCCGTACGGCTCAGGCGGCCCGCTCCAGAACCGCGCGTACCACCCGCTCGCACAGTTCATGAGTCGCCAGCGCGTCCCGGGCGCTGAGCACCTTGCCCGCGCGCACCGCGTCCAGGAAGGCCAGCGCGGCCTGTTCGATGCCGCGCTGCCGGGCCACCGGCACCCAGTCGCCGCGCCGGCGCACGGTGGGCTGGCCCTTGTGGTCGACGACCTCGGCGAGGTTGAGCACCTGACGCTTGGTGTCCTGCCCGGACACCTCCAGGATCTCCTCCGCGGAACCGCTGAGCCGGTTCATCACACCGAGCGCGGTGAAGCCCTCGCCGGACAGCTGCAGGACGACGTGATGGAGCAGGCCGTCCTCGACGCGGGCCCGCACGGTCACGTCGTCGACCGGACCGGGCACCAGGAAGCGCAGGGTGTCGACGACGTGGATGAAGTCGTCGAGGATCATCGAGCGCGGCTCCTCCGGCAGCCCGATGCGGTTCTTCTGCATCAGGATCAGCTCGCGCGGATGGTCGGCGCACTGGACGTACCCGGGCGCGAACCGCCGGTTGAACCCGACGGCCAGGCTGACGTCGCGCTGCTCGGCGAGCGCCACCAGCCGCTCGGAGTCGGCGAGTTGATGGGCGAGCGGTTTGTCGACGTACGTCGGGACTCCCGCCTCCAGCAGCCGCGTGACGATCTCCGGGTGCGCCACGGTCGGCGCGTGCACGAAGGCGGCGTCGAGGTGCTGGGCGAGTAGCGCGTCCAGCGTCGCGTGCCGGTGGTCCCGCGGGAGGTGCAGGCTGTCGCCGACCCGGTCGAGCGTCGCGGGCGTCCGGGTCTGCAGATGCAGCTCGACTCCGGCCAGCGCGGCGAGGACCGGGAGATAGGCCTTCTGCGCGATGTCACCGAGTCCGATGCAGCCGACCTTCACGGGGTGCTCTCCTTAGCCGTGGTCCTGCCGGAAGCATACGGCGGCCACGGCGCCGCTCCAGGCTCGGTGGGTCGGCCTCGACCATGCCGGCCGACCGCGCCGGGAGCCGTACCGGAATTCGGTGGTGGGTCCACGGGCGTTGGGAAAGGATGCGGCCATGACGACCGAACGCCGTGAACCCGCGACCACCGCCGACGAGCGCAGCATGCTGGAGGGCTGGCTGGACTACCACCGGCAGACCCTGGCCTGGAAGTGCGAGGGACTGACCGACGCCCAGCTCAGGACGGCCGCGGTGGAGCCGTCCGAGCTGTCCCTGATGGGGCTGGTGCGGCACATGGCGGAGGTGGAGCGCGGCTGGTTCCGCTCGGTCCTCGTGGGCGAGGACGCCGGGCCGATCTACTACAGCGACGAGGACCCGGACGGTGAGTTCCATCTGACCGAGGCGGACACCTGGGCGGAGGCGCACGCCACCTGGCAGGCCGAGATCGAGGCCGCCCGCGGCAACGCGGCGGGCTTCGGCCTGGACGACCTCTCCAAGGGCCGCAGCAGGCGCACCGGGGAGCAGTTCAACCTGCGCTGGATCTACACCCACATGATCGAGGAGTACGCCCGGCACAACGGCCACGCCGACCTGATCCGCGAGCGCGTGGACGGCGCCACCGGCGACTGACGTCAGCCGGGACGCCCCCGCGCCCGCCATAAGGGGCGGGAGATCACCCGTGCGGGGCATCCTGCGCTCATCCACTGTCCGCCGGGCCGTTCCGGACGCCATTGTTGCGCGGGTGCATCGAACGACGACCACCGCAACGCTCCTGGTCACCGTGGCCGTCATGGCCCTGTCCGGCTGTGTGACCGTCCAGCGCCCGCCCCTGCCCGTCCCGCCGACGGCGGCCCCGTCCCAGCCTCCGGCCCCGCGCCCGGACGGTGAGGGGGAGCCGCAGATCGTGCAGGCGCCGGCCCGCGAGGCCCTGGAGATGATCGGCCCGTCCCGGAGCGCGGAGCCGAGGACACCTCAGCGGCACCGGAATCCGGCGCGCGAGCCCGCCCCGGTCGTCCGGCCGGCGGCACCCCGCTCGCACCCGCGGCCGGCGCATCCCGAGCCGCGGCACGGGCAACAGCCCGGCATCGAGATCCCCGACGTGACCGGGTCGGTCCCCAAGAGCCAGGCCGACGTGTGTGGCCTGGGCAAGAGGTACGGGGGCTGGCGGGCGGACAGCCCGGAGTCGGTGATCTGCCGGCAGGCGTACGGGCGGTGACCCCGGCACGGTGCGCTCAGGGCCGCTGCCGGGGCGGCCCCCACCAGCCCGTCTCGCCGGGGCCGTCCTCGCCGAGGCGCAGCTCCAGCCGGGTGATGGCCGCCCGTACCCCGTCGCCGTAACTGTCGTGGGCGAGGGTCGCGGCGGCCGTGCGGGCCCGGTGGAGGTGGGTGCGGGCGGCGCCGCCCCGGCCGAGCTTGACGTAGTCGGCCGCCAGGTTGAGGTGCAGCGAGGGGTACAGGGCACGTACCGCGAGCGCGCTCTCGTGCTCGGCGGGCCGCCCGTCGGTGAGCTCCTCCGCCGCCGTCAACGCCCGCAGGTCCCAGGCCAGTTCGTCGGCCGGGTCGTCCTGGGCGTCGGCCAGGTAGTGGGCCAGGGTGCAGCGGTGCAGCGGGTCGCCGTCCTCGCCGATCTCCGCCCACAGGGCGAGGAAGCGGTCCCGGGCCTCCTCGCGGTCGCCCGCGTGCTGCAGGATCACGACCTGCCCGATCCGTGACATCACGGCGTCCGACGCCGTCTGCTCCGGTCCCTTGGCCACCGCGCCCTCCGCCCACTCGTCGGCTGTCCCGGTCGACGCTAACCCCGGGCACGGGCGATCACGGGAAGGCGGCACCGGGCCGGCGACGCGCGGAACCGGCCCGGCGGTGCTCAGCCGAGGTTCGGGATGGTCCAGTCGATCGGCTCGTGGCCCTGCGCCGCGACCGCCTCGTTGATCTGCGTGAACGGGCGCGAGCCGAAGAACTTCTTCGCGGACAGCGGGGAGGGATGCGCGCCCTTGACCACCACGTGCCGTGTCTCGTCGATCAGCGGCAGCTTCTTCTGCGCGTAGTTGCCCCACAGGACGAAGACCGCCGGGTCGGGCCGCTCGGCCACCGCGCGGATCACCGCGTCGGTGAACTTCTCCCAGCCCTTGCCCTTGTGCGAGTTGGCCTCGCCGGAGCGGACCGTGAGCACCGCGTTCAACAGCAGGACGCCCTGTTCGGCCCACGGCATCAGATAGCCGTTGTCCGGGACGGGGCTGCCCAGCTCCTCGTGCATCTCCTTGTAGATGTTGCGCAGCGACGGCGGGATCCGGACGCCCGGGCGGACCGAGAAACACAGCCCGTGGCCCTGGCCCTCACCGTGGTACGGGTCCTGGCCGAGCACGAGGACCTTCACCTTGTCGTAGGGCGTGGCGTCCAGCGCGGCGAAGACCTCCTCGCGCGGCGGGTAGACGGGACCGCGCGCCCGCTCCTCCTCGACGAACTCCGTCAGCTCCTTGAAGTAGGGCTGCTGCAGTTCGTCGCCCAGAACCCCGCGCCAGGACTCGGGCAGCATGGCGATGTCGGTCACGTCAACGTCCTTACGATGTGCGGAAAACGGCGTGCGGTCACTTCCAGGACTCAGAACCTACAGGCGACCACTGACAACGGCCCGCCGATGGCCGAAGGACGGCGTCTACCAGCTGGTCTTGCGGTACAGCTGCCACATCATCATGATCGTCGACGGGTCCAGCGCCTGCTCCGCGCCGGAGATGTCGTCACTGGCGGCGACGTACTGCTTGCCCTGCCACAGCGGCAGCAGCCGGGCGTCGCGGACGAGGACCTGCTGGGCCCTCTCGAACTCCTGCACCACGTCGGCGCGGTCGCTCTGCCGGCGCGACTCGGGCAGCAGCCGCCCGGTGATCTCGGGCTCCGGGTAGGGCGTGCCCAGCGCGTTCTGATCGCCGACGAACGGGGCGATGAAGTTGTCCGGGTCGGGGAAGTCGGGGAACCAGCCGCGCCCGAACACCGGGTACTCGCCCTTCTGGTAGCCGGTCACATACGTCTTCCAGGGCCGGCTCTTGAGGGTGACCGTGAACAGGCCCGAGGACTCCAGCTGGCGCTTGAGCTCGGCGAACTCCAGCCCCGTGGAGGAGCCGTAGCGGTCGGTGGTGTACCAGAGGGTGAGCGGGACGCGCTGCTTGATGCCGACGTCGGTGAGGATCCGGCGGGCCTTGGTGACGCTGGGGCTGCCGAAGTCGTCGAAGAAGTCGGTGGTGTGGCCGGTCAGCCCCTTCGGGACCATGGAGTACAGCGGCTCGACGGTGTCCTTGTAGACCTTGTGCGCGATCGCGCCCCGGTCGACGAGCTGGGCGACGGCCTTGCGGACCGCGGTGTTGCCGGCCCAGCGGTCCTTGGGGTTGAACACCAGGTAGTTGATCTCGATGCCGGCGCCCTCGTTGATCTGCAGCTTGCCGTTGGCGTCGTGCTTCTGCAGGTCGACGATGTCGTCGGCGTCCAGTCCGCGGAAGGCCACGTCGAGGGTGCCCTTGCGCAGGTCGGCGACCATCGGGGCCGACTCGCGGTAGTAGCGGATGGTCACCGCGTCGTTCTTGCGGTCGGCGTAGCCCTTGTAGTTGCCGTTCCTGACGAGTTCGGCCTTCTTGCCGTCCTCGTACGACTGCAGCGTGTACGGCCCCGAGCCGTCGACCTTGTCGTCCTTGCGCAGGGCGGCGGCCGGGTACTTCTGGGGGTCCACGATGGACATCGCGGGTGTGGCGAGCACGAAGGGGAAGGTGGCGTCGGGCTGGTTGAGGTGGAAGACGACCTCCGTGTCGCCCAGTGCCTGCACCCGGTCGAGGCTGCCGAGGAGCCCGGCGGGACCGCCGTTGAGGTTGATCTTCCGGATGCGGTCGATGGAGTACTTGACGGCGGCGGCGTCGAGGGCGTGTCCGTCGGAGAACTTAAGGCCCCGGCGCAGCTCGCATCTGTACGTCGTGTTCGAACTGTCGGTGAAGCGGCAGTTGTCGGCGGCGTCCGGCTGCGGGGTGGTCGCGCCGACGGGGTAGCTGAGCAGTGTCTGGTAGATGTTGCGGAACAGTTCCCAGGACTGGTCCCAGGACGCCGCCGGGTCCAGGGTGCTGGGAGCGCTCGTCGTCCCGACGGTGATCGGTCCCGTGCTGTCGGAGGAGTCCGACGAGAGGACGCCGCACCCGGCCACCAGGGTCGATATGGATGCGATGGCCGCCGTTTGCCGCAGGCATCGGTTCCGGTTGAACACGTGCTCGCTCCTCGATCTGCCGTACCAAGGGTCGGCAGACCATACCGCAGTGTGACTTAGGTTCAACCCGCTTCGTACAGGGCCGTTGATCAGCATCTTTATGACGACGTTGTCATTTCCCCGTGCCTGTCCCGTACGACGACGAGGGCGCCGTTCCCGTCAAGGAAACGGCGCCCTCGGGTGCCCGATCGTTACAATCGCAACGACTTTGTCAGGAGACACCGGCGTTCAGGAAGATGCCGCCGTCGACCACGAGCGTCTGGCCGGTGACCCAGTCCGACTGCTCGGAGGTGAGGAACGCGGCGGCGCCGCCGATGTCGGACGGCACGCCGAGCCGGGCCAGCGGGTAGGCGGCGGCCGCCTCCGCCTCCCGGCCCTCGTACAGGGCCTTGGCGAACTGGGTCTTCACCACGGCCGGGGCGATCGCGTTGACCCGCACCTTCGGCGCGAACTCGTGCGCCAACTGCTGGGTGAGGTTGATCAGCGCGGCCTTGCTGACGCCGTAGGCGGCGATGAAGGGCGAGGGCGCGAGGCCCGCCACGGAGGCGATGTTGACGATGGCCCCGCCGTTCTCCTTCTGCCAGGCGTGCCAGGTCTTCTGCGCGAAACCGAGCGCGGAGATCACGTTGGTCTCGAAGACCTTGCGGGCCACGTCCAGGTCGAGGTCGGCGATCGGGCCGAACACCGGGTTGGTGCCGGCGTTGTTGACCAGGAAGTCGACGCGGCCGAAGGCCTCCATCGTGCGCTCGACGACCTCGGTCTGGTGGTCCAGGTCGTGCGCCTTGCCGGCGACGCCGATGACCCGGTCGGAACCGAGCTTCTCGACGGCCTCCTTCAGGGCGTCCTCGTTGCGGCCGGTGATGGCCACGCGGTCGCCGCGGGCGACGAGCGCCTCGGCGACGCCGTAGCCGATGCCGCGGCTGGCGCCGGTGACGACGGCGACCTTGCCGGAGAGTTCAGTCATGTCCGTTACTCCTGGTCGAACCTAGTCGAGGGGGCCGCCGGCGACGTACAGCACCTGGCCGGAGACGAACCCGGCCGCCTCGCCGGCGAAGAAGGCGATGGCGTTGGCGATGTCGTCCGGCTCGCCCACGCGCGCGACCGGGATCTGGGTGGCGGCCGCGGCCTTGAAGTCCTCGAAGCCCATGCCGACGCGCTCGGCGGTGGCCTTGGTCATCTCGGTGGCGATGAAGCCGGGGGCGACGGCGTTGGCGGTGATGCCGAACTTGCCGAGCTCCTTGGCGAGGGTCTTGGTGAAGCCCTGCAGACCCGCCTTGGCGGCCGAGTAGTTGACCTGGCCACGGTTGCCGAGCGCCGAGGAGGAGGACAGGTTGACGATCCGGCCGAAGCCCGCGTCGACCATGTGCTTCTGGACGGCCTTCGACATCAGGAAGGCGCCGCGCAGGTGGACGTTCATGACGGTGTCCCAGTCGGAGACGCTCATCTTGAACAGCAGGTTGTCGCGCAGCACGCCCGCGTTGTTGACCAGGATCGTCGGCGCGCCCAGCTCCTCGGCCACGCGCGCGATCGCGGCTTCGACCTGCGCCTCGTCGGAGACGTCGGCGCCGACCGCGAGGGCCCTGCCGCCGGCCGCGGTGATCTTCTCCACGGTGTCCTTGCAGGCGGCCTCGTCGAGGTCGATCACGGCGACCGCGCGACCCTCGGCGGCCAGTCGTACGGCGGTGGCGGCGCCGATGCCACGCGCTCCGCCGGTGACCACGGCGACCCGCTGCTCAGTGGTGGACATTGCTGCTTCTCCTCGCCCTTGAGAGAACCCGCGGCCCGGTGAGCGACCGCTTAGTACCTTCGTCGCACGTGACGCTAGAAGCCATGGCACCCGGTGTCAACGTCACGCGGCTGCGGTGTGATCCATTACCTCACCAGCAGGTCGAGCAACCGCTCGGTCTCGGCCGCCGGATCGGTGGTGAGCCCAGTGTGCACCGGTCCGGGCTGGACGACCGTGGAGCGCGGCGCGATGAGCCAGCGGAAACGCCGTCCGGCGTCCTCACCCGCGGCCTGCCCTGCCCCCTCTCCCCCGCCGCAGACGCGCTCGACGGCCCCGAGCGCCGCCCGGATCCCGGCCACGTCGGCCCCCGGGTCGAGGGCCAGCAGCCGCGCCTCGTCGAGGTGGGTGCGGGCGCCGACGTACCGCTGGGCGCGGCAGTAGAGCAGCACGCCCGCGTTGATGCACTCACCGCGTTCGACGCGGGGCACGACCCGCAGCAGGGCGTACTCGAAGACGTCCCGGTCGTTGGCCTCGCTGGCGCGGATGATGTGCCGCTCGACCACGGAGCCGGCCATGTGGATGTGGCGGTCGCTCACTTGCCCTCCTCGATTCCGGTCACGCGCGTGTGGACGTCGGCGGCGCGGGCGAGCAGCACGCGCGCGTAGGCGTGCCGGAGCCCGTCCGGGGTGTCGAAGCCGGGTTCGTCGGCCAGCCAGACGTCCGGGATCTCCGCGGTGACCTCGGCCAGGAGGTCCGCGGTGACCCGGGGGGCGAGTTCGGCGGCGGCGCCCGCGAGGTCGGGGCGGAAGCGGGCGAGGGCGTGATCGGAGGCGTCGTAGGGGCGGGCGGCGGAGGCGTCGGCGCCGGGCCAGTTGTGGTGCCAGATCATGGTGGCGCCGTGGTCGATGAGCCACAGCCCGCCCTGCCGGACCAGCAGGTTGGGGTTGCGCCAGGACCGGTCGACGTTGTTGATCAGGGCGTCGAACCACAGGACGCGTCCGGCCTCCTCGGGGCTCACCTCGAAGGCGAGCGGGTCGAAGCCGAGGGCGCCGGAGAGGAAGTCCATACCGAGGTTGGTGCCGCCACTCGCCCGCAGCAGGTCCTGCACCTGCTGCTCGGGCTCACCGAGACCCAGCACCGGATCGAGGCCGATCGTGACCAGGCGGGGGATCCGGAAGCCCAGCCGGCGGGCGAGTTCCCCGCAGATCACCTCCGCGACGAGCGTCTTGCGGCCCTGGCCGGCGCCGGTGAACTTCATGACGTACGTCCCGAAGTCGTCGGCCTCGACGAGCCCCGGCAGCGAGCCGCCCTCACGCAGGGGCGTGATGAAGCGGGTCGCGATCACTTCCTTGAGCATCGCCCCAGGTTACTGGCCGACAGCGAACCGACAGCTCCGGTTTACCCCGCCCTGAACTCGAACGCGTTTAGATCTCGACATCGTCTGAACAACCCATGCGCGAACACCGTACCCCTGGACGATCCACAAAGCCCGCAACGAAGGGAACCGTCAGCATGACGACCAGCGAACCGCTCCAGCCCGTCCCGGCGCCGGCCCGGCGTACCGTCGTGGCGGCGGTCGGCGCCGCCGGACTCGCCGTCGCGCTGACCGCGTGCGGATCCTCCGACGACAACTCCTCCAGCTCCTCGGACACCCAGGCCGGCGCGAACGCGAACAACGGCGGCACGGCCGGCGGCGACGCGAGCGCGAGCGCCTCGTCCGGCTCCGGCGGCGGCGCGGCCCTGGCCAAGACCGCCGACATCCCGGAGGGCGGCGGCAAGATCTTCAAGGACAAGTCCGTGGTGGTGACCCAGCCGGCCTCGGGCACCTTCAAGGCCTTCTCGACCAAGTGCCCGCACCAGGGCTGCGCGGTCTCCAGCATCTCCAACGGTGTCATCGTCTGTCCCTGCCACGGCAGCGAGTTCTCCGTGACGGACGGCAGCGTGAAGAAGGGCCCGGCCACCACCGGTCTCACGGCCCAGAACGTCACCGTGAGCGGGGACTCGATCACGCTGGCCTGATCCGCGCCCGCCGCGGCCCTTCGAGGCAGCCCAGCACCTCCGCCGTGGTCGCGACCGTGGCGACCAGGGCGAGGGTGTTGCGGATCATCGCCGGGGTGTACTCGGAGGGCACTCCCGCGATGGCATCGGAGGGCACCACGACCGTGTAGCCGCGGTTGACCGCGTCGAAGACGGCGTTGGGGACGGCCACGTTGGCCGAGACTCCGGCCACGACGAGCGTGCGGCAGCCGAGGTTGCGCAGCAGCGGGTCGACGTCGGTGCCCTGGATCGGCGACAGCCCGTGCAGCCGCCGTACGACGAGGTCCTCCTCGGCGACCTCGATGGGGGCCGCCACCCGCACCGCCGTGGTGCCGGACAGCTGCTGGACGGGTAGCCGTTCGGCGGCGCGGAAGAGGCGGGCATTGCGGTTGGCGCCGCGTCCGTCGGGACGCCGCTCGGCGATGGCGTGGATGACCTGGACGCCGTCGGCGTGGGCGGCGGACACGAGCCGTGCCACATTGGCGAGCGCGCCCGACCGGCGTGCCTCCAGGGCGAGTTCGGGCAGTGCGCTGTCCGGGCCGACGACACCCTGCTGGCACTCGACGGTGAGCAGCACGGTGGTGGCAGGATCGAGGAGTTCGCTGAGCTGTTCGCGGGGCGGCACGGTTCCCCCTCGTCTCCGGCGGCTGGAGCGGGCGAGCGTAGCGACCATTGCGCATGGACGGAAGACGACCCATGCTTTTCTGACGTGATGTCAGAGGATCACCGGACCCTCTGGCACTTCGTGAGAGAAGAGGGGGACGCATGACCGTCACTCAGCGCCGCGGCCGCAAGATCATGATGACGCCGGGCGAGCTGGACGAGTTCCTCACCGGCCAGCGCACCTGCCGGGTGGCCACCGTGTCGGCGGGCGGGGCCCCGCATGTCAGCGCGCTGTGGTTCGCCTGGGACGGCACCTCGGTCTGGCTGTACTCGGTGGTGCGCAGCAAGCGGTGGACCGACCTGCGGCGGGACCCGCGGGTCGCGATCGTGGTGGACTCGGGCGAGGACTACGACGAGCTGCGCGGCGTGGAGCTGTCGGGAACCGTGGAGTTCGTGGGCGAGTTCCCGCGCACCGGGGAACTGTGCGCCGAACTCGACGTCCCGGAGACCTTGTTCGCCCGCAAGAACTTCGGCCTGGAGGAGATGCCGCACGACGGCCGGCACGCCTGGATCCGGCTGACGCCCGAGAAGATCGTGTCCTGGGACTTCCGCAAGCTGGGTGGCATTTAGGCGAGTTGCGCGGGGGCAGGCAGGCGCGTCGGGATCAGCCGGCCTTCTTCGCCGCCTCCTGCAGCGCCTCCACCGCCGCCCGGATCGACGGGCGGCGGTCGGCGTCCGCGCGCCATACGGCGTAGACGTACCGGTGCACGCGGTGCCGCACGGGCACGGCCCGCACTCCGGCCGGCATCGGGTCGCGGCCCAGCCGCGGTGCGACGCAGACCCCCAACCCGGCGGCCACCAGGGCGAGTTGGGTGTGGTGCTCCTCGGCGCGGTGGGCGATCCGCGGCTCGATGCCCTTGCTGCGCAGGGTGTAGAGCAGCCATTCGTGGCAGAACTCGCCCTCCGGCCAGACCACCCATTCGTCCTGGCTGAAGTCGTCCAGGTCGACGTCGTCCCGGCCGGCCAGCGGGTGTCCCGCGGGCATGGCGATCTCCACGGGGTCGTCGAGGATCGGCGCCTTGGCCAGCCCGTCGGGCATGGGCAGCGGCTTGTTGTACCAGTCCAGGACGACGGCGAGGTCGGCGTCGCCCCGGAGCACCGCGTTCACGCCCTCCTCCGGCTCCAGCTCCCGCGAGCGCACCCGCAGCGCCGGGTGGTCGTCGCGCAGCGCGGCGAGGGCGGCCGGGAAGAGCCCGCGCAGGGCCGTCGGGAACGCGACCAGCCGCAGCTCACCGACCACCTGCCCGCGCTGCGCCTCCAGATCGGACTGGGCGAGCTCGACCTGCGACAGGATCCGCGCCGCGTGTTCGGCGAGCAGCCGGCCCGCGTCCGTGAGCCGCACGCCCCGGCCGTTCTTGGCCAGCAGCCGCTGGCCCACCTCCCGCTCCAGCTTGGCCATCTGCTGCGAGACGGCCGAGGTCGTGACGTGCAGCCCCTCGGCCGCGCCGCTGACCGAGCCGTGCCGGGCGAGGGCGTCGAGGGTGCGCAGGCGCTCCAGGTTCAACATGTAAGCGATGCTACGAGATATCTCGCTCGAATTCTCGTTTGTGCTACGAGGTGCTGTCCAGCATCGTTACGGCCATGACCACCGCCACCGCGGCCACCCAGGCCCCCGCCCGCCCCACCGCCCGCCGCCCCGCCCTCGACTGGCGTCTGCGCTTCGGCGCGCTGTCCCTGATCTGGGGCTTCAGCTTCCTCCTCATCAAGGTCGGCACCCAGGGCTACGCGCCGTTCCAGGTCACCCTCGGGCGGCTGGCATTCGGTACGGCGGTGCTCGCGGGGGCGATGGTGGTCAAGCGGGAGCGGTTGCCGCGGGGCGTGCGGACCTGGGCGCATCTGACGGTCGCGGCGTTCCTGCTCAACGCTCTGCCGTTCTCGCTCTTCGCCTACTCCGAGCTGACGATCCCTTCGACGCTGGCGGGCATCTGCAACGCGACCTCGCCGCTGTGGGGCATGGCCCTGTCCCTGGTCGCCCTCTCGGAGGACCGGCCGACCCGCGTCCGGGTCGCGGGGCTCGGCATCGGCTTCCTCGGTGTCCTGACGGTCCTCGGTGCCTGGCAGGGTTTCCACGGCCTGGACGCCACGGGCACCGCGATGGCTCTGTCGGCCTCGCTGAGCTACCCCGTGGGCTGGATCTACGTCCGTCGCACCCTGGCCGGCTCCAGCCACTCGAACCTCTCCCTGACGGGAGCCCAGTTGCTGCTGGCGACCCTGCAACTGGCCGTGGTGACCCCGCTGTTCACCTCCCTCCCCACCCGCTTCCCGGCCCTCCCCCTTCTCGCGATCGCCGCGCTGGGCGCCCTGGGCACCGGCCTCGCCGTGCTCGTCCAGTACGGCCTGGTCGCGGAGGTCGGCCCCACGACGGCCCAGATGGTCACGTACTTCATCCCGGTCATCGCCACCGCCGCGGGCGTGGCGGTCCTCGGCGAGTCCCTGACCTGGTCGACCCCGGTGGGTGCGGTGATCGTCCTGGCGGGTGCGGCACTGACCCAGATACGCCGACGCCCCTGAGACACCGGCCCGCGCCGGCTCCGGGGCAACCGGGGTGGCGGCCGCGGGACCCACCGGCGGGGCGTTGGATGGAGCGCCGGTGGGCTACGGCCCTGCGGTGACGGGGCCGGATCAGACGTAGGTACGTGTGGGCGCTGGTCCCAGGGCCCGGGCGACCGCGTCCGCCAGCAGGGGTGTCTCCTCCGGTGTGAGTGTGGAGACCGTGATCCGGATGCCGGGCGGGGCGCTCATGCGGAAGCGGGCTCCCGGGGACACCGCCCAGCCGGCGTGCAGGAGGCGGGCGACGGCGCCCGTCTCGTCGGGGACCGGGATCCAGACGTTCATGCCGCTGAGGCCGTGCGCGGCGACGCCCCGCTCGGCGAGTGCGTCGATCAGCAGGTCACGGCGTTCCCGGTAGGCGGCCGCCACCGCGGTCGGGTCGAGGGCGTCGTCGGTCCACAGGTGCACCACCGCCCGCTGGACGATGCGGCTGACCCAGCCGGGGCCCAGGCGGTGCCGGCCGGTCACGCGGTCGACGGTGACCGGGTCGCCGGTGAGCACGGCGAGGCGCAGGTCGGGACCGTAGGCCTTGGCGACCGAGCGGACGAGGGCCCAGTGGTGGGTGACGCCGGCCAGGGGGTGCAGGGGCAGGTCGACGATGCCGTGGCCGTGGTCGTCCTCGATCAGCAGGGTCTCCGGGTGCTCCCGCAGCACGGCCCGCAGGGCACGCGCGCGTGCGGCGGTCACCGCGGCGCCGGTCGGGTTCTGGGCGCGGTCGGTGACGACCAGCGCCCGGGCGCCCGCTTCCAGGGCCCGCCGTACGTCCTCGGCCCGCGGCCCCTCGTCGTCGACACCGACCGGGGCCGTGCGCAGTCCGAGCGCCGGGATCAGGTCGAGCAGGCTGCCCCAGCCGGGGTCCTCGACGGCCACGGTGTCCCCGGGCTTGAGGTGGGCCGCGAGCACCCGCTCGATGGCGTCCAGCGAGCCGGACGCGACGGCCAGCGGCCCGTCCGGTACGCCGTCGGCGTCCAGGCGCGCACGGGCGATGCGGGCCAGCGCGGGCTCGATGAGGGCGTCCCCGTACAGCACGGGTTCCCGGTCACTCTGCTCCGCGGCCGCCGCGAAGGCCTTCGCCAGCGGCGGCAGCAGCGCCGGGTCCGGGTTGCCGCTCGCCACGTCCCGCACACCCTCGGGCACGTCCATCCGCGCGTACTCGCGGCCCGTGGTCGCCGGCTTCGACCGCACCCGGCTCCCCCGCCGTCCGGCCGTCTCGATCACCCCACGCTCCCGCAGGATCCGGTACGCGGCGGCGACCGTATTGGGATTCACCCCGAGCTCGACCGCCAACTCCCGCATGGGAGGCAGCGGTTGCCCCGGCTCCAGATCCCCCGAACCCACCGCGCGCTCGACGCTCGCCGCAATCTCTGCTGCGCGTCGCCCCTCGATCCGATATCCTCCTAGCACAAAGCAGATTATGCACTAGTGCAATATGCGCCGCAAGGCGAAACAGTGGATCGCACGACGAAGCAATGAGTTCTGGAGAACGCCATGCAGGGGACCGCCCAGCCGACGTCGCCGCCCGCCGCCTACCCGCCGACCGACCGCACGGTCCCCACCCGCTCGGCGGACCGGGCGTCGTACGACAGGGAACTGGTGCACGCGATCCTCGACGAGGCATACGTCTGCCACCTGGGCTTCGTGCGCGACGGGCGGCCGGTGGTGCTGCCGACGCTGTACGGGCGGGTCGGCGAGCGGCTGTACGTCCACGGCTCGACCGGCTCGCGTCCGCTGCGGATGACCGGACAGGCCGACCCGGGGCTCCCGGTCTGCCTGACGGTGACGCACGTCGACGCGCTGGTGCTGGCCCGCTCCGCCTTCCACCACTCGATCAACTACCGCTCCGTCGTGGTCCACGGCATCGCCCACGACGTCACGGACCCGGAGGAGAAGCGGGCGGCCCTGGACGCGCTGGTCGACCACGTCGTGCCGGGCCGCGCCGCCGACGCGCGCCCCGCGAACAAGAAGGAGCTCGCGGCCACCGCCGTCATCCGCCTCGACCTCGACGAGGTCTCCGCCAAGCTCCGCACCGGCGGAGTGAACGACGAGCCCGAGGACCTCGCCCTCCCCCACTGGGCTGGCCTCGTCCCGCTGCGCAAGGGGTACGACACCCCCGAGGCCGACGCGGACCTGACCCCTGGCATCGGGCTCCCCGACTACCTGGCGGTCCGCTGATGCTGATCCACCCCTGGGACGCGGCACGCGACGACGCCGAGTGGCAGCGGTGGCTCGCGGTCCACGACTTCGGACAGCTCGCCGTCAACGGCCTGCCTGGCGAGGCACCGTACGTCCAGCCGCTGCACTTCCTCTACGACGACGGGCGCGGCGAGGTCCTCACCCACCTGGCCCGGCCCAACCCGCTGTGGCCGGCGCTGGAGGCGAACCCGGACGTCGTACTGAGCGTGGTCGACGACTACGTGTACGCGCCGGGTTACTGGCAGGCCATGCCCGGCACACCGTCCGAGCACGGCACGCCGACGAGCTACTACGCGGCGGTCCAGCTCGGGTGCCGCGCGCATCTGGTGGACGAGCCGTCCGAGAAGGCCGAGCTCCTCAACCGCCTGGTCGACCACTTCCAGCCGGAGGGCGGCTCGGCGAGGGTGGCGGTGGGCGAGGTGCCGTACGGCAGGATGCTCGCCGGTCTGCGCGGGATACGGCTCGAAGTCGTGGACGTCCGCGCGAAGTTCAAGTACGCCAACCACAAGCCCGAGGTGCACGAGCGGGTGGCGGCCGCGCTGACGCAGCGAGGCGGTCCGCGTGACGCGGCCGCGCGTGCGCATCTGGCGCGCAGGCACGGGGTGTGACACCAACTGCCGTACTGACGCTGATCATTGAGAGAGGGGCCGCACGGGGGTGGGCCCCTCTCCGCATACCCGCTCCGGCTAGGCGGCCGTTCCCCGGGCCGACAACTCGCGTTCCGGGCCGCCGCCGGCCACCGGGTCCGGGGAGGGCTTGGCCGGGGCGGAGGACTGGGCGATGAAGGCGCCCACGAGAACGACCGCGCCGCCCGCGATCTGCGGTGCCGAGAGGTGCTCGCCGAGCAGCACCCAGGCGAGAACGGTCGCGATGACCGCTTCCAGGCAGGCCACGACGCCCGCGACCTGCGGCGAGAGCCGGCGTACCGACAGCACGCCGGTGACGTAGGCGAGGACGGTCGCGATCAGCACGATCCACGCCAGCAGCAGACCGGCGGCGACCGGGGTGCCGTTCATGTGCGCGGTGCCCGACAGCACCGACCAGTCCATGGACCAGGGGCGGGCGACGGCCGTGAGCACGAGGGCGCCGATCAGCAGGCCGTAGGCGATGACGCCCAGCGGGTCCGGAGTTTCCTCACCGGCGTCGCTGCCCTGATCGGACAGGACGAAATAACCGACCTGACAGCAGGCGGCGCCGAGCGCGAGCAGCAGGCCGAGGGCGTCGAAGCTCAGGCCCGACCAGACCTCGACCACACAGGCCAGACCGCCGACCGCCAGGACCACTCCCACCGCGGCGGCGCGAGTGACCGGCCGCCGCTGCACGAACCGCACCCAGCCCAGCACCAGGGCGGGCGCGAGGTACTCCACGAGCAGCGCGACCCCGACGGGGATGCGGGAGAGGGCGGCGAAGTAGCAGGCCTGCACCCCCGCCACCGCGAGCAGGCCGAACCCGGCGAGCAGAGCGGGACGGCGGAACAGCAGCGTGCGGTGGCGCACCGCGACCGGCAGCATCACCAGGGCCGCGCCGGTCACCCGCAGCCACACCACGTGCAGCGGATCGAGCCCGGCCTCGATCAACGGCTTCGCCGCGACGCCGGACCCCCCGAAGGCGAGGGCGGACACGAGCGCGAGCCCGAGCCCTACGCCCTTGCCGCGACCGGCCTGACTGCTCTGTGAGGTGCGCACCGGCATATGATGACAGGCGACGACAGGAGCGTCACCCCCGATGACACCTGTCTCACCGGATGGACGGTCGGGCGTCCCTCCGCGGCCGGACCGTTCCGGCCCGATGCGCCGAAGCAGGCCTGCCCCCTACGGGCCGATGTCACTCAGCGGCCGGACCGCTCCCGCCCGGTACCACTCACTGGCCCGACCACTCCGGCCGGGCGAGCCGGTCCTCGATCCGGGCGAGCACCTCGTGCGGGTCGACTCCGGCGCGGGTCAGCACCTCGACGGCCCGCGCCTGCGGGTCCGCGAGGATCGCCGCGAGCAGGTCGACGCCGAGCGCCGCGTCCTCGCCCCGGCGGGCGGCACGTACGGCGGCGTCCTCCATGGCACCCGCGGCCAGCGGCGAGAATCCCGCACCCTCGGCCACCACGGGCACGGCGCCGGAGTCCTCGACCGAGCCCTGCCAGCGCAGCCCGTAGCCGATGCTGCGCTGCACCAGATAGCCGAGCAGCCGGGCGTTCTCCGCTCCGTCGTCGAAGACGGCGCGCACCTCGGAGTCGTACTCCAGAAGCGAGTGCAGCAGATGGGCGGTGTCGATCTGCCGGTCCCCGTCGCGGACCGCGCGGCGGCGGGCACCCGAGACCACCGCTGCCAGTGCGGCGCTGAGCTTGGCATCGTTGTCCGGGCGAGGACCGACGGCCGGCTCCTCGGCCTGCTGTCGGGGGATACGGGGTGGCACATCCCCTACCTCATCAGTCCCCGGCGTCCGCGGTCATCCCCGGGGGGAACCATTTCCGCGTCCCACGGAGAGTGGACGGCGAACGCCGGAATCTCCTCCTTGCGGATGAGATCAGGTGGCTTTACCCGGAGGGGCGCGCGCCGCCTTGCCGTGCGCCGGATGTGCAACCGCCGCGCTCCGTCGCACGTCCCACCGGTGCATGGAGAGCAGATGCTGGCTGGTGTCCCTGCCGGCCGCGGACGGCAGGCAGTACGTATACCGGGTGGACGCCCCGGAGGACGCGCTGCCCGCCGACCTGTTCTGGGACGCCTGGCACTGCCATGACGAGAGCGCCTTCCCGCGCGCGTGGGACGTGTTCGACGCGGCGCTGATACGGCGGGTGGGCTGAGCGCGCCGTACCGCCGGGAAACCGCACAATTTCTGACGGCTCGTCAGTATTGAATGTTGCGACCCCTGCCGTTACTTTCCGCGACACCACAGCCCGACACGAAGAGGTGGTCGCATGCCCGAAATCAGCGCGGAGGCACGGATCGAGGCGCCGGCCGAGAAGGTGTGGGCACAGCTCACGGACTGGCCCGCGTACGGCGAGTGGAACGCCACCCACACCAGCTTTCCGCAGGGCGGCCCGGCGGCGCTCGAAGTGGGCGCGACCTTCCAGGAGAACATGAAGCTGATGGGCTTCCCGGCCGAGGTCGAGTGGACCGTCTCGGAAGTGGAACCGGCCCGGCTCTTCGTCATCACGGGCAAGGGGCCGATGGCCGTGAGCCTGGCCACCCGCTACACCCTTACCCCGGACGGCGACGCCACGACGGTCCGCATCGACGGGGAGTTCACGGGCGCCGCGGTGACCCTGATGGCGGGCAAGCTCAGGGACTCGGGAACCGCCGCCCTCAACGAGTCGCTGCGCAAGCTCGCCGGGCTGGTGTCCTGACCGCCGGACACGGGAAGGCGCCCCGCGGATCGCTCCGTGGGGCGCCTTCGACGCCGTAGGACGCTCAGTCCTCGTCGGCGAGGATCAGGTACAGCTTCTTGCGGGCCTCGTTGATGACGGCCAGCGCCTTGTCGCGCTGTTCCTTGCTGCCGGTCTTCCAGACCTGGCCGAAGGCCTCCATCAGACCGAAGCCGGCCTGGCGGATCTCACCGAGCGCCTCGAAGTCGATACCGCGGGAGGCTTCCTCCCAGGGCGCGTCCGGGCCCTCGTCGGCCGCGGCGCGGCCGGACTCGGTGAGCGAGAACAGCTTCTTGCCGCCCTCGCTCGCGCTGGTGATCAGACCCTCGTCCTCCAGCAGCTGGAGGGTGGGGTACACCGAGCCGGGGCTGGGCTTCCACGCCCCGCCGCTGCGCTCGGCGATCTCCTGGATCATCTCGTAACCGTGCATCGGACGGTCCTTGAGCAGGGCCAGGATCGACGCGCGTACGTCACCTCGCCGTGCCCTTCCCCTCGGTCCGCCGCGCCCTCGCGGCCCCCAGGGGCCCGGGCCGAAGCCGGGCCCGCCGAAGCCGAAGCCGCCGCGCGGGTCGCCGCCGGGTCCACCCGGCCCGAAGGGACCGAAGGCACCACGCCGACCCTCGAAACCACCCCGACCACGAGAGCCGGGTCCACCGTGTCCACGTTCGAATCCATGGGAACGCATCGCAATCACTCCATTCATTCGTTGATCTGTCGCGATGCGTCAACGATATATCGGAACCGTTCGCATGACAAGCCCCTGCCGAAAGATGGGTGGGGTCGGGTCCTACCTCGCGTTTCTCAGCCGCGGAGATCCCGAAGCCAGTCGGCGACGAGCGAGAGGTCCACGGCCCGCACGAGAGCCATGGTCTTCCACTTCAGTACGCCGGCCTCCTACTCCTCCGGCGCGTCCGGCAGTTCGGCCACCGGGAGCTCGGGCAGTCCGAGAGGGGCGATCACCCTGTTCGCGTCGCCCCTCCACGCGGTGGCCCACATCAGCGCGCAGGGCAGGGCGAGGAGCCTGGGTCGGTCAATGTCCTCGGAACGCCTCCTCCAGCCACCAGGAGCCGTGGTCCCGGGTCACCTTCGCGTCCACGAGGAGCGGGGCCGAGCGGGGGCCGGCCACCCAGTCCGCCACCGCCTTGAGGTCGGCGGGGGTGCGTACCGTCGCCGCCTCGAAGCCGTAGCCGCGCGCGATCGCGGCGATGTCCGTCTCGGGGAAGGTGACCGTGTCGAGGGGGTGGCCGTCGGGGCCGAAGTGGTGGACCTCGGCGCCGTACGCCTCGTCGTTGTAGACGACCACCACCATCGGCAGCCCAAGGCGGCGCACGGTGTCGAGTTCCACCGCGCTCATCAGCGCACCCCCGTCGCCCAGCGCGGCGACCGGCAGCCGGTCCGGGCGGGCCAGGGCCGCGCCGATCGTGGTGGCGAGTCCCAGGCCGATCGACTGGAACGCCTGCGTGAAGCAGAACCCGTCCTGGTCCGGCACCGCGAGGTACGCGCTCGGGTAGCCCATGAAGTTGCCCGAGTCCACCCCGACGATGCGCTCGGCGGGCAGCATGTCGTCCAGGGCGATGCTGAGCGTGCGCGGGTCGATCCGGTCCCGGGTGCTCTCGTCCTCGTACGGCACGTCCCGCCACCGCAGCCGCGCCGCGAGCGCCTCGGCGACATCGGGAGCGCGGTAGCCGTCCCGCTCCTCGCCCGCCGCCTCCAACGCCCGCACGGCCGTCCGGGTCACGTCGCCGATGACGCCGAGGGCAATCTCCCGGTGCGCCCCGAGCGCCTCCGGGTCGTCGTCGACCTGCACGACCGTCGTGCCGGCGCCGATGAGGTTGCCGTGCCGCATGGTCCACATGTTCAGCGCGCAGCCCCACCCGACGATCAGGTCGGCGCCCTGGATCAGCTCCACCGCGAGGGGCGACGCGAAACCCCCGGAGACGTCGAGGGACCACGGGCTGCCGTGGAAGAGGCCGCGCGCCACGGCGGAGGTGGCCAGCAAGGCGCCGTGACGGTCGGCGAGTGCGGTCAGCGCGTCGCGGGCGGCCGGTGTACGGGCGCCGCGGCCGGCGACGAAGACCGGTCGGCGGGCGCGCTCGAGGGCGCGTACGAGGTCGGCGACCGCCCGTTCCGAGGGCTCGACGGGTACCGGCCCGGGCAGGGGCATGGCGTCCAGGGAGATCCCGGCGGGCACGTCGAGGGCCTGCACCTCCAGGGGGAGGTTGAGCAGGACCGTGCGGCGTTCGTGCACGGCACGGCGCAGGGCGGCGCGGGCCTGGTCGACCGCGTCGTGCGCCGTGGTCAGACGGGCCGAGACGGCACCGACGGAGTGCGCCAGCACCGCCTGTTCGACACGGAAGTTGGAGTGCTGCGCGGTCGCCTCGGCGGCCAGCACGAGCAGCGGCGTACGGCTCTTGGCGGCCTCGGTGATGCCGGTCAGGGCGTTGGTCAGGCCGGGTCCCTGGTGGACGCTGAGCGCGGCGACCGTACCGCTGGTGCGGGCGTAGGCGTCGGCCATGGTCGCCGCGCCGCCCTCGTGCCGGGCGGCGACGAAGCGGGCGCCCGCGGCCACCATGGCGTTGGTGAGGTGGAAGTTGCCCGAGCCGACGACCCCGAAGACGTGGTCGACGCCGGCCGCCGTGAGGGCCCGTCCGACGGCCTCGGCGACCTTCACGACCGCTCCACCAGGGCCAGTACGCGCGCCGGGGCGCCGGAGCCGCTGACGATCGGCAGCGGTCCCGCGATGACGACGGCGCCGGTCGGGGGCAGGGCGGCGAGGTTCTGCAGCTGGGTGAGCCCGTATTTGTCGGCGCCCAGGAGGTAGGAGTGGCAGGGGAACGCCGGCTCGAAGGAGTGCGCCCGCCCTGCGTCCGTGCCGACGGTCTCCGTGCCGAGGCCGATGACCGGGGCCTCCTCGGCGACCCAGCGCGCGCACTCCGGGGAGAGGCCGGGGGTGTGCGGGCCGTTCTCGTCGGCGTTGAGGAACTCGTCCTGCGCGTGCGAACGCGCGTCCCAGCCGGTGCGCAGCAGCAGCCAACCCCCTTCGGGCAGGGGGCCGTTGTCGGCCTCCCAGGCCTTGATGTGGTCCACCTCCACGAGGAAGTCGGGGTCCTTGGCGGCCTGTTCGGAGAAGTCCAGCACGGCCGCCGGCGCGATGAGCCGCCCGGCGGGGACGGAGGCCACGTCTGCGAGGTGCCTCCCGGTCACCCAGTGGACCGGGGCGTCGAAGTGAGTGCCGGTGTGCTCGCCGCTGCGGAAGTTGTTCCAGTACCAGGCCGGTCCCCGGTCGTCGTACCGGCTGATCTCCTCCAGCTCGAAGACCTGCGTCTGCCCGAACTGCGGCGGCAGTTGGATCACGGGGGTGGACGGCGAGAGCGGCTGGGTCAGGTCGACGAGCTCGATGGATCCGCTCCGCAGCCCGGACAGCAGCGCGGCGAGCACGGACGACTGGGACATGACGGCCTCCTGGAACGGGGCATAACTGCCAACGCCTGTCTGTACAGGGTGTCAGCGTCTCCCGGATCGTCCAGAGGCGCAGCATGAACCGGGAAGACGGCAACGACGGTCCCGGAAACAGGCCAGTGGTCGCGAATTGGCCTTGGGCCAGGAAGCCACGGAGTCCTAGCGTCGACGACATGCGTATCCGAATCGTCGACGCCTTCACGGACCGTCCCTTCGCGGGCAACCCGGCCGGGGTGCTGCTCCTCGACTCCTTCCCGGACGACGAGCGGCTGCAGAGCATCGCGCTGGAGGTGAACCACGCGGAGACGGCCTTCGCGCACCCGTTGCCCGAGGGCGGCGAGGCCGACTGGGCGCTCAGGTGGTTCACGCCGGCCACCGAGGTCGACATGTGCGGCCATGCCACCCTCGCCACCGCACACGTACTGCACTCCACCGGAGCGCACGAGGGCGCCGTGCGGTTCACGACCCGCAGCGGCGTGCTGGTCGCGACGCCCCGGGAGGACGGGTCGATCACGCTGGACTTCCCGACGGCCCCGCTCACCCCGGTCGAGGCGCCGGACGGGGTCGCCGAGGCGCTGGGCGCCCAGCCGCTCTCCGTCCTCGACACCGGACCGAACATCGGTGACCTGCTCGTGGAGCTCGCGGACGAGAAGACGATCCACGGCCTGTCCCCCGACCTCAGGGCGCTGGGCGCCTACTCCGAGCGCGGCATCATCGCCACGGCCCGCGCCGAGGACCCCGGCCGAGGCTACGACTTCGTCTCGCGCTGCTTCTTCCCGAACGTCGGCATCGACGAGGACCCGGTCACCGGCAGCGCCCACACCGCGCTCGCCCCCTTCTGGTCGCAGCGCCTGGGCAGTCCCGTTCTCACCGGCCTCCAGGCCTCCCCCCGCTCCGGCCGCGTCCGCACCGAACTGCGCGGCGACCGCACCCTGCTCACCGGACGCGCGGTCACCGTCATCGACGGCGAGCTGCTCGCCTAGGCGGTCGGCAGCCAGCCCACCTTGCCGGCCAGCAGCGCGTAGCCGACGAACGCCCCGATGTCGAGCAGGGAATGCGCCACCACCAGGGGGCCCACCCGCCCCCACCGCCGGTACAGGTAGACGAAGACCACGCCCATCACCATGTTGCCGAGGAAGCCGCCGATGCCCTGGTAGAGGTGGTAGCTACCGCGCAGTACGGAACTGGCCACCAGCGCGGCCCCCGGCGTCCACCCCAGCTGCCCCAGCCGGCGCAGCAGATAGCCCACCACGATGACCTCCTCCAGGACCGCGTTCTGGATCGCGGAGAGGATCAGCACCGGGTACTTCCACCAGACGGAGGGCAGGGCCTCGGGCACCACCGTGAGATTCGCGCCGAGGCCGCGTGCGGCCAGGTAGAAGGCGATTCCGGTGCTGCCGATCACCGCCGCGATCGCTGCGCCGCGGGCCAGGTCGGGCCGGGGGCGGGTGCGGTCGAACCCGATGGTGCGCAGGCTTCCGCCCTCGCGCAGCAGCAGATGGGCGACGAGCGCGACGGGGACCAGGGCGGAGGCGATCCCGAACAGCTGCCAGGCGAGATCCAGCCAGGGGCGGCCCGGCGCGGCCGAGGCGTTCATGGTCGCCGCCTGGTCCTTCAGGCCGCCCGGTTTCGTGACCGATCCGACAAAGCTGATCAGGGCGGACACACCGCTCGCACCGAGCGAAAGCCCCAGAACGAGCAGGGTCTCGTCCCGGAGGATCCGTCGCGAAAGCCGCTCGGGCGGAAAAGAATCGGCCACCCCACCCGTCTCTGCCTGCACACCTGACTCCAATTCAGTAATCCCGCCTCATCGTCACCGTCACGCCGCTAGGGTCTCGAAAGAAGTTGCGAAGATCGTGCGTGACAGGCCGTTGGGGGGACGGACGCCGTACGGGGCGTACCTCCCCTTTTGCATGCCATACGGCCGTATCGCGGCACGAGGTTCAACAGGGAGGGGCACCACCGTCATGGGACGTCACAGCTTGCCCGATCAGTATGGGGCGGGCGCGAGCGACCCCCGTCCACGCGCGCGCCGCCGCACGGTGGCCATCGCGACGGTCCTCGTGCTGACCGTGGCCGGCGGCACGGCGGGTGCCGTCAAGAGCGGACTGCTCTCCTTCGGCTCGTCCTGCCAGGACCACGCCGTGCGGCTGAACCTCGTCGCCTCACCGGACATCGCGCCGACGCTGAGTGTCGCGGCGAAGCAGGCCCGCGAGGACAAGATCACCTCCGACGGCCGGTGCGTCGCCGTGTCGGTGACCGCCCGGGACTCGTACAAGGTCGCGGACATGCTCCAGGCCGGCAGGAAGTCGGACGCGCAGGTCTGGGTGGCGGACTCGGACCTGTGGGTCGACCGGATCACGGCGAACAGCGCGGCGACCGACGTGACCCCGGCGGGTGCCGTCGCCTCCACGCCGGTCGGCGTGGCCATGGTGCCGACGGCCGCGAAGTCCCTGGGCTGGCCGCAGAAGACGTACAGCTGGCTGGAGCTGGCCGGCGCGGCCCTGCAGGGCGACTCGCTCAGGCTCGGCGCGGCCGACCCGGCGCGCAGCGCCACCGGACTGCTGGCGCTGACCAGGCTGACCACGGCCGCCGCCAAGCTCAAGGGCGGGGACACCCAGGCCGCGGCGATGATGAAGACGCTCTCGCAGCGCACCTCGGACACCGACGCCCAGGTCGTGGAGACGCTGCCCCGCGACTCCTCGGGCACCGAGCTGGGCAACCCCAAGCGCAACGAGGCGCTGATCCTCACCGAGCAGGCGGCCTACACCTACAACTCCTCGGCCGACGCGGACGCCGGGCTCGACATGTTCTATCCCAAGGACGGCTCACCCCAGCTGACCTACCCGTACACGATGGTCGGCCAGCTGACCACCGACCAGAGCCGGGCAGCGCTGCGGTTCATGAACTACCTGCGCCAGCCCGAGCAGCTGCGCCTGCTGCAGAAGCACGGCTTCCGCACCTCCGACGACGGGGCACCGCGGGCGGTGGTCGCGCGCGCGGGCGGCAGCAGCCCGCAGCCGTACGACGCCGAAGCCCCCGAGCCGGCCTCGGACACCGCGCTCCAGGAGGCCCTCGGCACCTGGACGATCACGGTGCAGAGCGCCCGGATCACCACGGTCGTGGACGCGTCCTCCTCCATGTCGGAACCGGTGTCGAAGACGGGCCAGTCCCGGATGGACGTGACCAAGGCGTCGCTGCTGCAGGCCCTGGCGACCTTCACCCCCGAGGACGAGATCGGGCTGTGGGAGTTCTCCACCAAGCTCGACGGCGCCAAGGACTACCGCGTCCTGGTGCCGACCGAGCGCCTGGGCGACCAGAAGGGCGGCGGCACCGTGCGGGACGAGCTGTCCGCCGCGTTCACCTCCCTGAAGCCGGTACCGAACGGCGCGACCGGCCTGTACGACACCACGCTCGCCGCCTACAAGGCGGCCACCTCGTCATATGTCCAGGGGAAGTTCAACGCCCTGGTCATCCTCACCGACGGTGTCAACCAGGACCCCGGCAGCATCTCCCGCGGCGGGCTGATCAGCCAGTTGCAGAAGCTCACCGACCCCCAGCGTCCGGTGCCGCTGATCATGATCGCGGTGGGTCCGGACGCCGACCGGCAGGAGGCCCAGGAGATCGCCGAGGCGACCGGCGGCTCGGGCCAGTCGGTCAGCAACCCCGCCGACATCCAGTCGGTGATGCTGAAGGCGATCGTCGCGGCCGGGGCCGAGGGCAACCCCGACGACTGACGAGCCGCGCCCCATCCCGACGCCGGCCAGGCGAGGACAGCCCGGCCGCGCCCCCTCACCCGGCGACACCCACTCGGAACGATCGGCGTGGCCCAGGCCGAAGACAACCCGCCCGCTATCCCCGCTCACCCCGGCGAAACGACCCCCGGCGTGCGACGCCCCGTGGCCCGCGAACCTGCCGCCCCCGCGCCCCCTCACCCGGCAGGCACGGGTTCGGGCAGCCCCACGGGCCAGGTGTGCACCGGCTCGCCCGCGAGCGACAGCTCGCGATACCTGCGGGTGGTCGCGGCCAGCGCGGCATCGCGCGGCATGCCGGTCTCCAGCGCCCGGTGGAAGGTCGCCGCCTGCCAGGTCGCGCCGTTGGCCCGACGCCGGCAGCGCTCCTCGATCACGCCCAGGTAGAGGTCCCGGTCCGCGGGCTCGATCCCCCAGGCGTCCAGTCCGGTGGCGGCGAGCGGAAGCAGTTCGTCGCGCACCAGGGTCACCGCGTCGACCTCGGCCGTCCCGCCGTACCGTCCGCGGCGCGGCCACCGCAGCCGCGCCTCGATGCCGTGCTTGCAGGCGGCGTCGAAGTTGGCGGCGGCCGCCTCGAAGGGCAGCCGGGTCCACACCGGCCTCGACTCCTCGGCGAGGGCGCGGACGAGGCCGTAGTAGAAGGCGGCGTTGGCGATGACGTCCGTGATGGTGGGTCCCGCGGGCAGGACGCGGTTCTCGACGCGCAGATGCGGAACACCGTCGGCGATGCCGTAGACGGGGCGGTTCCAGCGGTAGACGGTGCCGTTGTGCAGGACCAGTTCGTGCAGTTCGGGGATGCCTCCCGCGTCGAGGACGTCGAGCGGCTCCTCGTCGTCGCAGATGGGCAGCAGGGCCGGGAAGAAGCGCAGGTTCTCCTCGAAGAGCTCGTGCGCGGAGGAGATCCAGCGCTCCCCGAACCAGGTGCGCGGGCGCACGCCCTGCGCCTGCAGCTCGGGCGGACGGGTGTCGGTGGACTGCTGGAACAGCGGGGGCCGCGACTCGCGCCACAGCTCGCGGCCGAACAGGAACGGCGAGTTGGCGCCGACGGCGATCTGCGCGGCGGTGACGGCCTGCGCGGCGTTCCACACGTCGGCGAAGCGGCCCGGGGTGACCTGGAGGTGCAGCTGCACCGAGGTGCAGGCGGCCTCCGGGGCTATGGACTTGGAGGTGCAGGTGAGGCGCTCCACGCCGTCGATGTCCAGCGCGAAGTCCTCGCCGCGGGCGGCCACGATCTGATCGTTGAGCAGGGCGTAGCGGTCGACCGCGGAAAGGTTGGTGGAGACCAGGTCGTCCCGGTCGAGCGTGGGCAGAATGCCGATCATCACGATTCCGGCGTCGAGTTCGCCGGCTTTCCGGTCGGCATATGCCAGGGAGGCGCGGAGTTCCTCGGCGAGCCGGTCGAATACCCTGCCGCCCAGGGGATGTGGGGCTATGTTGACTTCCAGGTTGAACATGGCGAGTTCTGTTTGGAAATCTCGGCTCGCGATGCGTTCGAGGACCTGCGCATTGAGCATTCTGGGCATCCCGTCGGCGCCGGCCAGATTCAATTCGATCTCCAGCCCCATGAGATTCCGCGGGCGATCGAACCGCTTCTCGGCCAGGAGCCGCTCCAGTCCCGTCAGGCACCTGCGGAGCTTGTCCCGGTAGAGCTGACGATCGGAGAGGTCGATCCGACCTGCCACGACCTTCTCCCCCATCGAAGCTTCCCTCCTGGATCGGGCGGCTCGACGATTCGGCCGCCGGTGTCGGGTCACGTGGGATGATGCCCCGCCTCGGCGATCGATAACGTCCCCACAGTCCCCCGTCGGGCGCTACTCTGGTGGGACGTGACCGGCGGCACATTCACCGGGCATGCAGCACGGCGCAGTTTCGCGCCGACAAGAACTCGTGAAAAACGCCGACGAGAATGGGCCGACCGCTCCCGGGGTATTACCCGAGGTCACCGCCGTAAGGCCGGAGCGGAAACGGGATGATTCCCGCGCATCGCCGACCGGATACGCCCTTGCCGGGTGCACCGGAAACGGCTAGCCGAAACACCGCGTGAACATATGTCGTATAAACTCCGCGAACAGGCAGAGGGTTGGCGCCCAGGTCGTGGAACCTGCCGTCGGGGTGACGTACGGCAGGCCTCATCACACTCCTCGTTCCCAGACCCCGGCCCCCGACACTCTTGCCTCGTGAGCAGACAGCGCCGTCCGCCCCCGCCCTCGCGCCACCGTGCCTGTCGAATGAGAGGCGACCCACCATGCCGCTGCATGTCCCCCCGGCTCCCGCACCCGCCCTTCGCACCGTCCTCACCGCACTCGGTTCGCCCACCGCGGTCCGCGAGGCCCGAACGCCCTCCCTGCTGCGAGCACAGGGGCCCGCCACCCCCGAACTCCCGCTGCCCGTCCACGTCCTCGACCAGCCGGCCCAGGACGGCGCCTCCGTCACCCGGCTCGCCGGGTGGCGCTTCCTCATCCGCTGCGGCGACCGCGCGGTGGCCGCGGCCGAGACCATGCTGACCGCCGACGGCTGGGTCTTCTCGCACTTCTTCGAAGGGCCCTACATCGCCTCCACCGAGCGCGCGCTGCGCCAGGCCGAGACGATGAAACAGTCGTACCAGCCGCGCCTGCTGTCGGTGCCGAGCCTGTACATGCTCACGCTCTGGCTGCACGGCGACTGCACGGCCGACGCCTCCACCGGCCACCCCGCCCCGACCGACCTGCTCGTCCCGCTCGCGCCGGCGCCGCCCGGCATCGCGGCCCACCGCCCGCTGCGCGTCGCCGAACTCCTTCCCGTGCTGAGCCATCGGGTGACTGCGGTTCCGCTGCTCGGCCAGATCGCCTGACATCCCCTCCCGCGAACCCGCCCGTACCCCGTCGCCGAATTCCCGGTGACGGGGTACGACGCTGTTTGACATCGCATTCCGCTCGTACGAGCAATTAACTGCTCGTACGAGCCGTGAAACGCCTTCCGACCCGGACGGACTAGCCCTATCCGGCCCCCCTGAACCACCCGAAGTGACAGTGCAGTTGGACTGAACCGTCCGCGCGGCGGATGCGTCATCAACCTGTGAAGAAGTGGTGCGTCGAAATGCCTGCGGATTGACGTCCGTGGGGCAACACTGGACTGGACCGAATTATCACAACGGGGGGCGGCCATGGACGACACGTCAAGCCGCGTGACAGACACGACAGCCATCACACACACGACGACCCAGCGAAAGATCCCACCAATGTGCCAGCACCAGCCACCGTGCCCTTCAGCCGACTCCGCCGACCGGGAATCCGCCCGCCTCGTGGCGCACCACCCGGAGCAGGGATGGAGCCTGCTGTGCAACGGCGTTCTGCTCTTCGAGGACACCGGTGAGCTCCTGCCCGACGGCCAGATCATCGCCCCGCACCGCAGCCAGGTGATGACCGCCGCCTGAGGCGAGGTCGGGCGGCACCGAGCCGTCCGGTGACATCCGGGGCCGGTCGCGGACCTGAACCGCGAGCCGGCCCCTACGCATGTCCGGCCCCGATCACTGACCGTAGTTACCTGCGCGTAGTGAAGTGACGGCGGTGACCGGGCCCGGATCCGGGGGTGATCTCCCTTCCCGCGGACGCCCACTTTCCGGAAGACTTCTGGAAGTTTCGCCGCAAGCGTCCACGGAGGTGGGGGGATTGGCAGCAGACGACGCCGGGGCCGGGGAGGTGCCCGAGGGGCGGGGCCGGGTCACGATCACGGAGATCGCACGGCAGGCCGGGGTCTCCGTGCCGACGGTGTCGCGGGTCGTCAACGGACGGTCCGACGTGTCGCCGAGGACCCGGGCCCGGGTGGAGGACCTGCTGCTGCGGCACGGCTACCGCAAGCGCCCAACCGCCTCCGGCAGCGGTGCGGCCCTGCTGGACCTCGTCTTCAACGACCTCGACAGCCCCTGGGCGGTGGAGATCATCCGGGGCGTCGAGGAGGTGGCGCACGCGGCCGGGGTCGGCACGGTGGTGTCGGCGATCCACGGGCGCTCGGGAGACGCCCGCGAATGGATGCGCAACCTCCGATCCCGCGCCTCGGACGGCGTCATCCTGGTCACCTCCGCGCTGGAGCCGGTGCTGCACGAGGAGTTGCGGGCCCTCGGCGTCCCGCTGGTCGTCGTCGACCCGGCGGGCTCCCCCGCCCTCGACGTACCCACCATCGGCGCGGCCAACTGGTCCGGCGGCATGGCGGCCACCGACCATCTGCTGTCTCTCGGCCACCGCCGGATCGGCCTGATCGCGGGCCCGCCCCGGCTGCTGTGCTCCCGCGCCCGCCTGGACGGCTACCGGGCGGCCCTGGAGGGCGCCGGCGTCGCCCTGGACGAAACCCTGGTCGTCCCCGGCGACTTCCACCCCGAGTCCGGCTTCCGGGGCTGCAACACCCTCCTCGACCTCCCCGAACCGCCGACCGCCGTCTTCGCGGCCAGTGACCAGATGGCGCTCGGCGCGATCGAGGCGCTGCGCCGACGCGGCCTGCGCGTGCCGGAGGACATGAGCGTGGTCGGCTTCGACGACCTCCCCGAGGTCCGCTGGTCCGCTCCCCCGCTGACCACGGTCCGCCAACCCCTCGCCGACATGGGCAAGCTGGCCGTCCGTACGGCCCTGCGGCTGACCCGCGACGAACGGCCGGACTCACCGCGCGTGGAGCTGGGCACGGAGCTGGTGGTGCGGTCGAGCACCGCACCACCAGCACTGCCCTGAGCTAGTGCAGAGCCTTCCTGATCGCGAAATATGCGGGCTTGGGCGCGAGTTGCTCGTCCCACGGCAGCGCGGCGCCCTCCCCCGGGAAGAAGGCCGGGATCCAGGAGTACTTGTCGGTGTAGTCCCAGATCGTGATGCCCACGCAGCGGCGGACCGCCAGACAGGCCGAGGTCAACCGGCCGTACCAGTCCGCCTGTTCCGCCAGCTTGTCGTCGGTCGCCGGGAGGATCATCCGGATGTCGACCTCGGTGAGCGCGGTGTCCAGACCGAGCCGCGAGAAGCGGCGGAGGTTGTCCTCCAGGGTGGTCGGATAGCCGTACTGCAGCGCGAGATGCGCCTGCAGGCCGATGCCGTCGAGCGGGACTTTCTGTGCCCTGAGGTCCTTGGCCAGCTGGTAGTACGCGTCCGACTTCGGGCCGACCGCCTCGATGTTGTAGTCGTTCAGGTACAGCTTGGCGTGCGGGTCCGCCTGGTGCGCCCAGCGCAGCGCGTCGGCGATGTATCCGGGGCCGAGGGTCTTGTACCAGATGGTCTCCCGGTAGGTGCCGTCCTCGTTGAACGCCTCGTTGACGACGTCCCAGGAGTAGACCTTGCCCCGGTAGTGCCGTACCTCCGTCTGGATGTGGTTCTTCAGCACCACCCGCAGTTCGGCCGCCGTCCAGTCGCGGTCGGTGAGCCAGCTCGGCAGTTGGCTGTGCCAGACCAGGGTGTGGGCCCGTACCCGCTGGTGGTTCTCGCGGGCGAGGTTCACGATCTGGTCGCCGTTGGTCCAGTCGAAGACGCCCTGTTGCGGCTCGGTGGCGTACCACTTCATGCCGTTGCCGGGCGTGATCATGTCGAACTCCTTGCCGAGAAGGGCCGTGTAGGCGCTGTCGGTGAGTTCGGGGTTGTCGGTCGCGCTGCCGAAGTAGCGGCCGTGGCGCTGGGCCAGCTCCGCGAGCGTCGGCTGCTTGGGGCTCGCCTGGGCCGACGGCCCGGCGGCGAGGCCGGCCACGACCAGGCCGGCGGCGAGCGCGCCGGCGAGTCTGAGTCGGGTGGTCTTGCGCATGGTGCGACTCCTCACGGTGTGTGGTGCGGGGCCGTACGTCCGCCTGCGCGCGTCATCCCTTCGTGGCGCCGGCGGTGAGGCCGCCGACGAGCTGGCGCTCGGCGACCGAGTAGAGGGCGAGGGCGGGGACCATCGCCAGGACCAGATAGGCGAAGATGCGGGCGTACTCCGCCGAGTACTGGCCCTGGAGCTGCCCGACGCCGAGCGGCAGCGTCCACCACTTGGAGTCGGTGAACACCAGCAGCGGCAGCATGAAGTTGTTCCAGCTGGCGACGACGGCGAGCACGGAGACCGTGCCGAGCGCCGGCCGCGCCATCGGCAGCAGCACCCGCCAGAAGAACCCCATGGCGCTGCACCCGTCCAGCGTGGCCGCCTCCTCCAGCTCTCCCGGGATCTGCCGGAAGAAGCCCCGCAGGATGATGATGGTCATCGGCAGGCCGAAGGCGGCTTGCGGGAGGATCACGCCGAGCGGGTTGTCCAGCAGGCCGAGGTAGCGCAGCAGCAGGAACAGCGGCAGGGCGGCCACGGCGAAGGGGAACATCAGCCCCATGGTGAAGAAGGTGAACAACAACTCTCGTCCACGGAAGGCGAATCGGGCGAAGGAGAAGGCCGCGAGCGCGGAGACGGCAACTACGATCACCGTTGTCGCCACTGCAACCAGCGTGCTGTTGCCCAGCAGGCGCCAGAAGTCACCGGAGCCGAGGAAGTAGGTGTAGTTGCCGGTCAGCCAGTGCTCGGGCAGTCCGAACGGGTTGCGGGACAGCTCGTCGGTCGACTTGAAGCCGGACAGCACGGCGTAAAGCAGGGGTACGACGATCACCGCGCCGACGACGACGAGGACGACGTGCAGCGGCAGTTTGCGCAGGGTCTTCACTTGCCGTCTCCCCTCATGTTCGTGGTGGCTCCCTCGAGGTCGCGGCGGAGCACGAACCGCTGGTAGGCGAGGGCGAAGACGAGGCAGATGCCGAACATGACCACGCTGATCGCGCTGGCGTAGCCGACCTGGTAGCGCTTGAAGCCGTACTGGAACATGGTCACGGCCATCGTCTCGGAGTGGTGGTCGGGTCCGCCCTGGGTAATCACCCAGACCAGGTCGAAGAGCTGGATCGACCCGATGACGGAGAGGAAGACCCTGATGCGCAGGGTGGGCGCGAGCAGCGGCAGCGTGACGTTGCGGAAGCGCTGCCAGGGACCCGCGCCGTCGATCAGCGCGGCTTCCGTCAACTCGGCCGGGATGGACTGGAGTCCGGCCAGGTAGAGCATCATGTGGAAGCCGAAGTACTTCCAGATCATGACGAGGAAGAGGGTCGCCATGACGTAGGAGGGGTCGGCGAACCACTCCCCGCCGATCCCGCCGAGGCCGATGGCGCCCAGGACGTGGTCGGCGAGTCCGTCGCCCGGGGCGAAGACCATGCTGAACAGGACGCCGGTGATCGCCTCGGACAGCACGTACGGGGCGAAGAACAGCATCCGGTAGACGGCCCGCCCGCGCAGCCGCTGGTTCAGCGCCACCGCCATGGCCAGGGCGAACGGCAGTTGCAGGACGAGTGAGAGGCCGACCAGGAGCAGACAGCGCCACAGATCGCCGAGGAAGACGTCGTCCTTGAAGAGCTGGGTGAAGTTGTCCGTGCCGATGTAGTCGGAGGGCATGCCGAAGCCGCCCCAGCGGAAGAAGGCGGCATACAGCGCGAACAGCATCGGCAGCAGCACCAGGCCGATGAACAGCACCAGCGCGGGCACCTGGAAGCCGACCGCGGTGAGCCAGTTGACCAGCCGCCGGCGCGCCCGGCCGCGCCCCGGCCCTGCCACGGGGGAGGTCGGGGCGAGGCCGGTGCCGGTCCGCTCGTCCGGGAGGAAAGTGGAGGTCATCGCCGGCACTTACGCTTCCTTCGCGGCCTTGGTGATCGACTGGGTGACCTGCTCGGGCGACTTGGAGCCGGCGATGAGCGCGGAGACGCTGTCGTTGACCTCCTGGCCCACGGAGGGCGCGTACGCCTGGTCGAGGTAGAGCTGGAAGCCGGTGGCGCCCTTCAACTGGGCCTGTACCGCCTTGGTGTTGGGATCCGACAGGCCCTTCTCGGCGCCGGGCACGATCGGCAGGGTGTTGGTCTTCTTGACCAGTTCGAGGTCGGTGGACTCGGAGGCGAAGAACTTCAGGAAGTCGACGGCCGCCTGCGGGGCGCCCTTGCGCAGGGCGTGGCCGCCGCCACCGCCGAACACCTCGGTGATCGCGCCCTTTCCGCCCTCGACGGCCGGGAAGGGGAAGAAGCCCAGGTTCGAGCCGAGCCCCTTGCCGGAGTCGGCCTCGACCACCGGGGCCCACTGGCCCATCAGCTCCATGGCCGCCTTGCCGTTGCCCATGGTGGCGGCCTGTCCGGTCGGGGTGGAGTACGAGGCGCCCAGGAACCCCTTCTGGAACGGCTGGAGTTTGACGAGGTCCTGGAGGTGCTGCCCGGCCTGGACCAGCCCGGGGTCACTGAAGTCCTTGTCGTCGCTGGCCTTCTGGAGGGCGGCGATACCGGCCGTACGCATGGCGAGGTAGGCCCAGTAGTACATCTCGGGCCACTTCTCCTTGCCGGCGAGGGCGATGGGCGTGATGTTCTTCGCCTTGAGCTTCCTCACCGCGTCGAGGAAGCCGCTCCAGGTGGTGGGGGGCGTGGTGATGCCCGCCTGCTGGAAGAGCGCCTTGTTGTACCAGAAGCCGATCATGCCGATGTCGAACGGGATGCCGTACACCTTCTTGTCGAAGATGTACGGCTGCTTCGCCACCGGCAGCACGCTGTCGGCCCACGGCTTGGTGCGGTCGGTGAGGTCCTCGACGAGCCCCGCGTCGATCTGCTGCCTGAGCACGCCGCCGCCCCAGGTGTGGAAGATGTCCGGCAGCTTCCCGGAGGCGGTCAGCGCGGTCATCTTGGACTTGTAGGCGTCGTTCTCCAGCTGCACGATCTTCAGCTTGACCTTGGGGTTCTGGGCCTCGAACTTCTTGGCCAGTCCGGCCCAGACGGTCTTCGTCGGCTCGGTGGTGGAGATGTTCCACCACTCGATCGTGGTCGTGCCGTCCGCAGACGACCCGTCCGAGTCGCCGCCGCAGCCGCTCAGTGCGGTCATGCCCAGACCGGCCGCGGCGGAGGCCGCCAGGAAGCCGCGGCGGGACAGTGCCCGGTCGCCCATCATGCGCTCCTTGGGGTAGGGACGGCGTGTCCACGGCCGTCCGCTGGACCGAAAGTTTCGGAGTTGATCCAGAAAGATGCGTTGTTGCCGCACCCTAGAGACAGCTCCCAAACGGTGGCAACCCCTTGTACGCGGTGAATCTGCGGCCAACCTGCGTGGACGGCCGCACCGTTGACCAGATCCCGGATTGATCGGACCCCTTACATGCGTCAGCCCCTCCGGAAGAACATCGAAACATTCGAATGAGCCGACGAACCTTCCGGAGGGGCACTGCGCACTGTAGAAGCTCAGGTCTCGAAGCGATACCCCATGCCGGACTCGGTGATGAGGTGGGCCGGCAGCTGCACCGCGTGCTGTGCCCCCCAACCCGCCATCACCCCCGCCCCCCAGGCGGCCGCGACCCTACGCCCGTCATCAGGACGTCCAGTCCCCGCCGCGTCGTCGCCAGCACCACCCGGTCGCCCGCGACCAGCACCCGTCCCTGTGCCGGACGCCAGTCGAAGTCCGTCCGGTCGGGGTGAGGTGCGTCGGGGCCGTCCACGGCCGCCGATCCGGGCAACGGACCGCGCGCGGCCCCCACGGCCAGCACCCGCCACTCGTTCTCCCGGAACGCCTCGTGCACCGAGCGCCCCTCCAGCTCGGGGTGCCCCGCCACGTCCACGCAGGTGAACAGCAGCGACCCCCGCTCCACCGGCATCACCCCCAGCACATGGCGGCCCATCATCGCCGCCGCGAAGGAGGGCGCGGCCAACGCCGAGACGCTTCTGCTGCGGGTGAGGGCGTCCGGGTAGGAGGCGCGCAGGGTGCGCTGCACGGTCGCCGCGAACGCGTCGTCGTACAGCCGTGTCACCACCCGCACGGCGGGGTTGGTCTCCCGGACGGCCATGACGATGTCGAGGTTCAGGCCGTCGTCGCGGGTGAGGACGAGCAGCGAGCCGCTCTGCCGGACACGGGCCCGTTCGAGCACGGCCGGCTCCGTGGCGTCCTCCAGCAGCAGCGGTATCCCGAGCCGACGGGCGAGGGCGACGCCGCGTGCGTGCGGGTCGCGTTCGATGGCGACGACCTGATGCCCGGTGGCGTGCAGCCGGTCGAGTACGCGCGTGCCGACCATGCCCAGGCCGACCAGGACGATGTGGCCGTCCACGTCGTCGTCGGGCGGATGGCTCGCGGAGGCGGTACGGAAGGCGTCGGTGGCGTTCACCGTCGCGGCGACGACGAGCGGGAGGACGGCCAATCCCACGAAACCGGCGAGCAGTTGGAGCACCCTACGCGCCACCGACTCCTCGGTGGCCGGGTCGCCCATGGTGAAGATGTCCAGCAACGGCAGGTAGACGTTCTTCCACCACGGGCGCTCGTCGGCGAAGAGCGCGGTCGCCGTCGACAGCCCGGCCACCACCGCCGCCAAGGCCCCGTACACGGCAGCGAGTTGATGGGAGAGGAAGACCTTCCACGGCAGATGGGCAAGCCGCGCCCGCACCCAGCTGCGCGGGCGGAAACGCCGGGTCCGCGCGGTCTGTTCGGCTGCGGGATGGCTGACCTCCTCCAGCAACAGCCGTCCGTGCGTGAACTGCCGGTGGTACGCGGTCCGGTCGTCGGGCAGCAACCGGATGCCGTCCTCGCCCGCGGTCTCCGCGCTGTCCTGGCTCGCGGGATCGTCCTGGTGGGCGCCGGACAGAACGGCGAGCGTGGCCAGGTCGGTGGTGTGCGGCGGCGTACCGGCGGGACGTACGACCCCACGGAAGACCTTCCCCTCGACCTGGAGGGTGTGCCCGTGGCCCACCGCGGCGGCCGCCACCAGTTCCGGTACGGCGGTGTCGGCGTCGGACAGCACCGTGGTGGAGGTGTCCCGGCCGAGGTCGTCGCACAGCCCCGCCGCCCGGTCCAGCAGCCGCTCCAGATGCCGGCCGCGCTCACCGTCGAACATCCGCACCACCAGCCGCACCGAGGGGTTCACGGTCCGGGCCAGCAGGGCGCCCGTCATGTTGACCTGGTCGTCACGGTAGGTCAGGGCGAGCGCGGCGGCCCGCTCGACGCCCGCCGCGCGCAGCGTCCGCTCGTCGGGGCGGGCGGAGACGTGCAGTTCGACCGGCGAGTCCGGGTCCTGGTGCAGCGCGGCGATCCGCGCGCCGTGCTCGTCGCTCGTGGAGGGCAGCACGACGGTGACGATCTCGCCGCACACGGCGTCCAGTTCGACGGCCAGCCGGTGTGCGAGTCCGTCGTCGCCGCAGATCACCATGTGCTGCGATCTCTGACCGGCTGGGGTGCGGGCGGGGAGAGGTGACGTCACATCAGGCTGAACGGCAGGGATCATGAGGACTGTTCCAGCCGTGTACCTGACAGCATCCAAGATTACGTCAAGACCACGTCAAGGCCCGGCGAGTACCGCCCCCGTCGAGCCCGCAGCCCCCGACCGGCCTCGGTCGTGGTCGTCACCCCCGGCGTCCGGGGCGCGAGGAGGCCGCGGCCCCGCCATGACAGAGGGTGTCCACCGCTTGGGACGCGGCCTCGGCCCCCATACGGCCCAGAACTCGGCGAACCCCCGCAAGTCGGCCCGACGCATGCTCGTCAGCGCCCCCGCCAGCGAGTCTTAACGCAAGATTGACGCCCTCGACCGTCTCATCCGTGGGCCCACACGTAACTCTCCGCATACGCTGGTGCCGCCGTCCGCGTGATGGCCAGAACCACACGACGGCCCGCACATCAGGAGCACGCCGATGGCCACGACCGAACACCCTCCCAGTCGTATGCGCGCCTGGATGCTGGAGGGGCTGGCCGACATGGGCAAGGGGATCCAGCAGGCCCCGTACGCCGAGCCGGAGCCCCCGCACAAGGGCCAGCGCTGGTACCGGGTCATGTGTCTGACCGGTGTGGACTACTTCTCGACCCTCGGCTACCAGCCCGGCATCGCGGCCCTGGCGGCCGGTCTCCTCTCACCGGTCGCGACCGTCGTACTCGTGATCGTCACCCTGGCAGGCGCGCTCCCGGTGTACCGCCGCGTGGCCGAGGAGAGCCCGCACGGCGAGGGCTCGATCGCCATGCTGGAGCGGCTGCTGTCGTTCTGGAAGGGCAAGCTGTTCGTCCTCGCCCTGCTGGGCTTCGCCGCCACCGACTTCCTCATCACCATCACGCTGTCGGCCGCGGACGCCTCGACCCACCTGGTCGAGAACCCGCATCTGACCAGCACCCTGCACGGCCAGGAGATGGTGATCACCCTGGTCCTGGTCGCCCTGCTGGGCGCGGTCTTCCTCAAGGGCTTCCTGGAGGCCATCGGCGTCGCGGTCGCCCTGGTGGTCGCCTACCTCGGGCTCAACGCCGTGGTCGTGGCCGTCGGCTTCTGGCACGTCCTCACCGAGGGCCACGTGGTCACCGACTGGACCAGCGCCCTCACCGCGGAACACGGGAACGTCTTCGCCATGATCGGCGTCTCCCTGCTGGTCTTCCCCAAGCTGGCGCTCGGCCTGTCCGGCTTCGAGACCGGCGTCGCGGTCATGCCGCACGTCCAGGGCGACGCCGGTGACACCGAGGAGAGCCCCAAGGGCCGTATCCGGGACACCAAGAAGCTCCTGACGACCGCCGCCCTGATCATGAGCGTCTTCCTGATCGCCACCAGCTTCATCACCACGGTGCTGATCCCGGAGAAGGAGTTCAAGAACGGTGGCCAGGCCAACGGCCGTGCCCTGGCCTACCTCGCGCACCAGTACCTGGGCGGCGCCTTCGGCACGGTCTACGACGTCTCGACCATCGCCATCCTGTGGTTCGCCGGCGCCTCCGCGATGGCCGGGCTGCTCAACCTGATGCCGCGCTACCTGCCCCGCTACGGCATGGCCCCGCACTGGGCCCGCGCCGTACGGCCCATGGTCATCGTCTTCACCTTGATCGCCTTCCTCGTCACCTGGATCTTCGACGCGAACGTCGACGCCCAGGGCGGCGCCTACGCCACCGGCGTCCTGGTGCTCATGTCCTCGGCCGCGATCGCGGTGACCATCGCCGCCCGGCGCGCGGGCCAGCGCGGCTGGACCATCGGCTTCGGCATCGTCTCGGCGGTCCTGCTCTACGTCACCGGCGCGAACGTCGTCGAACGCCCGGACGGCGTCAAGATCGGCGCCTGCTTCATCGCCGGCATCATCCTGGTCTCCCTGCTGTCCCGGCTGGCCCGCGCCTTCGAACTGCGCGTCACGCATGTCGAGCTCGACGACATGGCACAACGATTCATCCGGGACATGTCCAGCCGGAAGATACGGCTCATCGCCAACGAGCCCGGCCGACGCGACAAGGCCGAGTACCGCGACAAGATCGAGCAGATCCGCGCCGACAACGACATCCCCGGCGAGGACTTCGTCTTCGTCGAGGTCACGGTCACCGACCCGTCCGAGTTCGAGGCCGGCCTGACGGTGCACGGCGAGGTCCTGCACAACCGCTACCGCGTCCTGACCCTGGAGTCCTCCTCCATCCCCAACGCCCTGGCCGCCCTCGCCCTCCACGTCCGCGACAGCACGAACTGCATCCCGCACATCTACTTCGAGTGGACCGAGGGCACGCCCTTCGCCAACTTCCTGCGCTTCTTCCTCTTCGGCCAGGGCGAGGTCGCCCCGGTCACCCGTGAGGTCCTGCGCGAAGCGGAACCGGACCGCGCACGGCGCCCCCGGGTCCACACCGGCTGAGCGTCAGGACCCCGTCAGCGGCGGCGCCCAGCCGTTGAGGGGCCCCACCGTCGCCGACGGCACATGCCCAGCAGCAGACGCCCGGGCCCGGTCGGGGACCGCCACTCGCGTGGCAGTGCCCGGCTCGCCGCGGGCTGCGCCCTCGCGTTCTGCGCGATGACCATGCTGGGCGACTGGGACGCGGACACCCTCAGCACACCGCGCGCCCTTCTCCGCGGCCGCCTTCACGGCCCTGCTCCCGCCCCGCGTGACCGCGGGCCCCGGCTGGCCGGCCGCACGCGGCACCTGCGCAGGCGCCTGGTGCACGGACGCACGGATCGCCGGTACGGCATTACAGCGGCGCCTCCTCCCGCCTGGTCCTGCGCGACGCCTGTGGCGGCCGGCTCGAACTCGACCCCCGCCTCCTGATGGCCGCCCCCCTGCTGTGGGCACGAGCTCGACACGGGCGTGCGCGGCTCCATCGACCGCGGCACGCTGCGCCAGGCACGGCGGTGCTGGTGCCGGCGCCGGGTGGACTGCCGGCCGGTGCGAATCGCTCACCTCGTCGGCGTCAAAGACATGGGTGCCGAGGCACCGTCCCCGGGGCGGGCCCGACGAACGCGCCGGTCGTCCCACCCGGGCGCTGGAGGGCCGACCGCCTCGGCCTCACCACCACCCCGCACATGCCCGGCGCCGTCCCGACCACCTTCGCCCACGGCACCGCTTTCACACCGGCCTTTCCACCGGCCCCCGGCCGCGCCCCTATCGTTACGGCATGCAGAGCTACACGATCGGCCAGGCGGCGCGGCTGCTCGGCGTCAGCCCGGACACCGCACGGCGCTGGGCGGACGCCGGCCGCGTGGTGACCCACCGCGACGAGGGCGGGCGGCGACTCATCGACGGCCGGGACCTGGCCGCCTTCTCCGTGGAGCTCGCCAAGGCGGGCACCGGCGAGGAGGAGACCTCGTACACCTCGGTCCGCAACGCCTTCCCCGGCATCGTCACCGCGATCAAACTCGGCGACGTGGCCGCCCAGGTCGAGATCCAGGCCGGTCCGCACCGTCTGGTCTCCCTGCTGACCCGGGAGGCCGTGGAGGAGCTGGGCCTGGAGGTCGGCATGGAGGCCACGGCGCGCGTGAAGTCGACGAACGTCCACATCGACCGCGTCTGACCTCCCGGCCGAAACGCACCGCGGCGGCTACGGTGACCCGTGGGCACAAACGCCCACAGGCCCCACCAATCCCCCATCTCCCGCGAGGCGTTCCCATGAGCCTGAGCATCCGCAACCAGATCCCCGGCACGGTCACCGCCGTCACCCCCGGCGAGGTCATGGCCACCGTCAAGGTCCGCCTCACCGGCGGTCAGGAGATCACCGCGGCGATCACCCTGGAGTCCGTCGAGGAACTCGGCCTCACCGCGGGGACCGCCGTACGCGCCCTGGTGAAGTCGACGGAGGTGTCCCTCGCCACCGCACCGGTCCAGGGCCTGTCCATCCGCAACCAACTGCCCGGCACGATCACCGACATCGCCACCGGCGACGCCATGGCCTCCGTCAAGGTCGCGGTCGAGGGCGGCGAACTGACCTCCGCTATCACCAGGGACGCCGCGACCGACCTGGGCCTGACGACCGGCGCGTCCGTCGTCGCGCTGATCAAGTCGACCGAGGTGTCACTGGCCACGGCCTGACACGGAAAGGGCCCCGCCGAAGCGGGGCCCTCATCCACGACCGGCTCAGTCCTCGTAGGCGTCCAGCGGCGGGCACGAGCACACCAGGTTGCGGTCGCCGAAGGCCTGGTCGATCCGCCGCACCGGCGGCCAGTACTTGTCGGCGGCCGAGACTCCGGCCGGGAAGACGGCCTCCTCGCGCGTGTACGCGTGCTCCCACTCGCCGCCCAGGGCGGCGGCGGTGTGCGGCGCGTTGCGCAGCGGGTTGTCGTCCGCCGGCCACTCGCCCGTGCCGACCTTCTCGATCTCCGCGCGGATGGCGATCATCGCGTCGCAGAACCGGTCCAGCTCGGTCAGGTCCTCGGACTCGGTCGGCTCGATCATCAGCGTTCCGGCCACCGGGAAGGACATGGTCGGCGCGTGGAAGCCGTAGTCGATCAGCCGCTTGGCCACGTCGTCGACGCTCACCCCGGTCGCCTTGGTCAGCGGCCGCAGGTCGATGATGCACTCGTGCGCGACCAGGCCGCCGGGCCCGGTGTAGAGCACCGGGTAGTGCGGCTCGAGCCGCTTGGCGATGTAGTTGGCGGACAGCACGGCAACCTGCGTGGCCCGCTTGAGCCCCTCACCGCCCATGAGCCGGACGTACGCCCAGGAGATCGGCAGGATGCCCGCGGAACCCCAGGGCGCGGCCGAGATGGGCCCCACGCCAGTCTCCGGGCCGGCCTCCGGCTGCAGCGGGTGGTTCGGCAGGTACGGCGCCAGGTGCGCGCGCACACCCACCGGGCCGACGCCCGGACCGCCGCCGCCGTGCGGGATGCAGAAGGTCTTGTGCAGGTTCAGGTGCGAGACGTCCCCGCCGAAGTGGCCCGGCTTGGCGAGGCCGACCAGCGCGTTGAGGTTGGCGCCGTCGACGTAGACCTGCCCGCCGGCCTCGTGCACCTGCGCACAGATGTCGGCGACGTGCTCCTCGAACACGCCGTGCGTCGAGGGGTACGTGATCATCAGCACGGCGAGCTCGTCACGGTACTGCTCGATCTTCGCCCGCAGGTCCTCGACGTCGATCTCGCCGTCCTCGGCGGTCTTCACGACAACGACCTTCATCCCGGCCATCACGGCGCTGGCGGCGTTCGTGCCGTGCGCGGACGACGGGATCAGACACACGGTCCGCTGCTCGTCCCCGTTGGCCCGGTGGTATCCGCGTACGGCCAGCAGTCCGGCCAGTTCGCCCTGCGACCCCGCGTTCGGCTGCAGCGACACCTTGTCGTACCCGGTGACCTCGGCGAGACGGTCCTCCAGCTCATGGATGAGCGTGAGGTAGCCCTGCGCCTGCTCGGCGGGGGCGAAGGGGTGCAGCTGACCGAACTCGGGCCAGGTGACCGGCTCCATCTCGGTGGTCGCGTTGAGCTTCATGGTGCAGGAGCCCAGCGGGATCATGCCCCGGTCCAGCGCGTAGTCCCGGTCGGCCAGCCTGCGCAGGTAGCGGAGCATGGCGGTCTCGGAGCGGTGCTGGTGGAAGACGGGGTGGGTGAGGAAGTCGTCCCGGCGCAGCCGGTCCCCGGGCAGGGCCGCCCCGGCGACCGCGTCGAGCGCCTCGACGTCGCCGTCGATCCCGAAGGCCGCCCACACGGCCGCCAGCTGGGCCCGCCCGGTCGTCTCGTCGCAGGCGATCGACACCTGGTCGGCGTCGACGAGGCGCAGGTTGACGCCGTTGTCCCGGGCGGCCGCGACGACCTCGCCGGCCCGTCCGGGGACCCGCACGGTGAGCGTGTCGAAGTACGCCCCGTGCACCACCTCGACGCCCCCGGCCTTCAGACCCTCGGCGAGGATCGTGGCGTAGCGGTGCGTGCGCCAGGCGATGCTCCGCAGCCCCTCGGGACCGTGGTACACGGCGTACATCCCGGCCATGACCGCGAGCAGCACCTGCGCGGTGCAGATGTTGCTGGTGGCCTTCTCCCGCCGGATGTGCTGCTCACGGGTCTGCAGGGCCAGCCGGTACGCCTTGTGCCCGTCCGCGTCCACGGACACGCCCACGAGCCGCCCGGGCAGGCTGCGCGCGAACTTCTCGTGCACGGCCATGTAGCCCGCGTGCGGCCCGCCGAAGCCCATCGGCACACCGAACCGCTGGGTCGTCCCCACCGCGATGTCGGCCCCGAGCTCGCCGGGCGACTTCAGCAGGGTGAGGGCGAGGAGATCGGCGGCGACGGTGACCAGGGCACCCAGCTCGTGCGCCTGGTCGATCACCGCCTTGATGTCGCGTACGGCACCGGAGGCGCCGGGGTACTGGACCAGCACGCCGTTGATCTCGCGCCCGGCGACCTCGGCCGGGATGCCGTCGCTCAGGTCGGCGACCACGACCTCCACGCCCGTCGGCTCGGCGCGGGTCTCGATCACGGCGATGGTCTGCGGCAGCACGTCCGCGTCGACCAGGAAGAGGCCCTTCTTGTTCTTCCCCATACGGCGGGACAGGGACATGGCCTCGGCCGCCGCCGTCCCCTCGTCGAGCAGCGAGGCACCGGAGGTGGGCAGTCCGGTGAGGTCGGCGACCATGGTCTGGAAGTTGAGCAGGGCCTCGAGCCGCCCCTGGGAGATCTCGGGCTGGTACGGGGTGTAGGCCGTGTACCAGGCGGGGTTCTCCATCACGTTCCGCAGGATCACGGGCGGTGTGAAGGTGCCGTAGTACCCGAGCCCGATCATGGAGCCGAGCACCTGGTTGCGGTCGGCCAGCGAACGCAGCTCGGCCAGCACCTCGGCCTCGGTCCGCGCTCCCGGCAGCTCCAGGGCATCGGCGTTCCTGATGACGTCCGGCACCGCGGCGGTGGTCAGCTCGTCCAGCGAGCCGTACCCGACGTGGGCGAGCATCTTCGCCCGGGCTTCCTGGTCGGGCCCGATGTGGCGCTGCTCGAAGGGGATCCCCTTCTCGAGCTCGGAGAGCGGAATGCGATGGGCGGTCATTTGCGGAGGCCTCCTGGTCTGACACGACCTTCGAGGGGCACCACGGCACGGGTACCCGAACGGCCTCCCCCTCTGTCATCTCGACCTGAGAGCTTCACCGGGTCGCCCGAAAGCTCCCGGTTTTCACCGTCGGTGAGAGCGGAAGCCGTGACACCCGCCCTGCTTTCCAGAGTGACCTCGTCCGTGCGGTACGTGTGCCTGAGAGATTCCGGGGAGGATTTGCTCCTTCGGCGCCTCCGGTGTCACCCGGAGGACTCTCCCGCACGGGGTCATCAGCCGTTGACAGAGTACCAGTGCGCTCTACAGAGCGGCTCGAGTGGCCGCGTCGCCCGATGTGCACTTTCGTAGTGCTTACGGATGAGTTGCGACCATGTGGAGGGCCCGTGCAGACCGACATCGATCCGCGCAACCTGATCGGCCGCAAGGCGTTCGACCGCAACGGCACGAAGATAGGCACCATCGACGAGGTCTATCTCGACGACGCCACCGGCGTGCCCGAGTGGGCGGCCATACGCACGGGTCTCTTCTCCCGCGACGCCTTCGTCCCCCTGGAGCCCAGTGAGCTGGTCGAGGGCACCCTCCACGTCCCCTTCGACCGGGCGCTGATCAAGGACGCCCCCGATTTCGGCGTGGGCCGCCACCTCTCCCCCGAGCAGGAACTCCAGCTCTACCACCACTACGGCCTCCACCTGGCCTCACCCCCCTCGCTCCCGGACCGCGACTTCGGCAGACTCGCGGGCCAGGAGGACGCGGACGCCTAGCACCCGCTCCGCCGACACCCAACAGCCGGCCCATCTCACACGCCACCCCAGCTCACACGCCGCCCCCGTCCACCGAGACCCCGGGTCTCTCCGCGACCAACGGCAACGGTTCGGCCGCCTCCAGCTCAGGGTCGTCGACCCGGAACGTCCGCACCCTCCCCGGCTCGGACCACGGCGTCTCGAACCGCACGGTCACTCGCCCCAGCCCGCTCCCCTGCACCCATCCGTGCCCGAACTCGGCATGCCGGACGTCATGCCCCGCGGGCCACCGTCGCTCGACCATGGTCACCTGCTCCTCGACGGGCTCCTCCACCCCCTCGTCCCCGGCATGCTCCATCCCCGTCGTCTCCCCGGCAGCCTGCGCGAACAGGTCCTCCTGGGTGTAGTCGGCCAGCCCGCTCACCCCCACCCCCAGCAGCCGCACACCTCCCGTCGTGTCCACGGCGTCCAGGAGCCGGGCGGCGGCCTCCCGCACCACCGCGGGATCGTCCGTGGGCCCCCGCAAGGTCTCGGACCGGGTCAGCGTGGAGAAGTCGTACCGCCGCACCTTCAGCACGATCGTCCGCCCCGACAGCCCCGCGGCCCGCAGTCTTCGCACGCACCGGTCCGCCAGCCTCTGCACCTCCAGCCCCACCCGGATCCGGTCGTGGATGTCCACGTCGTAGGTGTCCTCGACCGACACCGACTTCGCCTCCCGCTCGGCGACCACGGGCCGGTCGTCGTGCGCCAGCGCCATGGCGTACAGCGCGTGCCCGTGCGCCTTGCCGAGCAGCCGTACCAGCTCGTCCTCCCCGGCCTCCGCGATGTCGTCGACCGTGGTGATCCCGGCCCGCCGCAGATGATCGCCCGTCGCCGGCCCCACACCGGGCAGCGTCCGCACGGACATCGGCCCGAGCAGCGCCCGCTCGGTCCCCGGCTCTATCAGCACCAGTCCGTCGGGCTTGGCCTCCTCGGAGGCGATCTTGGCGAGCATCTTGGACGCGGCGAGCCCGACGGACCCGGTGAGCCCCGTGCCGGTCCGTATGTCGGCACGCAGCTTCTCCCCCACCAGCCTGGCCGACGCCTCGTCCCAGGCCGCCTCACCGGCCTCCAGGTCCACGAACGCCTCGTCCAGGCTCAACGGCTCCACCAGCGGCGACAACTCGTGCAGCAGCCCCATGACCTGCTCGCTGATCGCCCGGTAGAACCCGAACCGCGGCACCAGATACGCGGCGTTCGGCGCCAGCCGCCGCGCCTGGGCCATCGGCATCGCGGACCGCACCCCGAAGACCCGCGCCTCGTACGAGGCCGTGGCCACCACCCCACGCGGCCCCAGCCCGCCCACGACCACGGCCTTCCCGCGCAGACTCGGCTTGGACGCCTGCTCCGCCGAGGCGTAGAAGGCATCCATGTCGAGATGCAGGATCGTGGGCGCGTTTCTCACATCTCCGATGCTGCCCTACGCCACTGACAATGCCCCCGTACGACGTCGGGCGGCCCGCGCCCGCGCCTCAGACTGCCCGGTTGCGCCGCCGCGCCAGCTCGTCCGCCGGGTTCTGTCCGACGAGGGTCTCGCCGGTGTCGATCCGCTCGCCGTGCAGCTGGGACAGCGCGCTCTCGACGTCCCGCCAGACCACCCCGACGGCGATCCCGAAGATCCCCTGGCCGCCCTGGAGCAGAGCGTGGACCTCGTCCGGCGAGGTGCACTCGTAGACCGTGGCGCCGTCGCTCATCAGCGTCATGCGCTCCAGGTCCCGGAAGCCGCGCTCCCGCAGGTGCTGCACGGCCGTGCGGATGTTCTGCAGCGACACGCCGGTGTCCAGGAACCGCTTGACGATCTTCAGGACGACCACGTCCCGGAAGCTGTACAACCGCTGCGTCCCCGACCCGTACGCGGGCCGCACGCTCGGCTCCACGAGCCCGGTGCGCGCCCAGTAGTCGAGTTGCCGGTAGGTGATACCGGCGGCCGCGCAGGCCGTGGGACCGCGGTAGCCGATCTGCTCGGACGTCATGGACGTCGCCCCTCCGCTGCTGGGCACGGCCGTCGGTCGCTGGGGAGCGTGATCGGCCGCGCTGCTGTGAAGCGGGTACGGAAGGCTCGCTCCGACCTCACGTCCGGGGGCACCCCCAGCCGTACCGTCGCCGCTGCTTCTCACGCCGACCTCCGTCCTTGACCTGCCTCCTCGAAGGTAGGCAGCCACCAGGGGTGCGTCAACGACCGCCACACTCGGCACGCCGAGTGATAATCACCCTAAGAGTGGTTTCCCGTACCCCACCGCGGGGAAAGGCTAGCCGAATGCGCTCGGGACGAGCCGCAGGACGCTCTCACGCGCCGGTGGCAAATGCCGGCACTTGTGTGGTCACCGGACACAACCGGCCCGTCACGGACCGCTGGTCCGCCGGGCCGGCCGCGCGTCACTGGCTGCTGGTGCCGAAGTCCTCCGGCGAGATCTGGTCGAGGAACTCGCGGAACTTCTCCACCTCGTCCTCCTGCTCGTCCGGGATCGCGATGCCGGCGTCGTCGAGCACTCCGTCGCTGCCGTAGATCGGCGTCCCGGTGCGCAGCGCGAGCGCTATGGCGTCGGACGGGCGGGCACTCACCTCGACCCCGCTGGCGAAGACCAGCTCCGCGTAGAAGACGCCCTCACGCAGATCCGTGATGCGCACTTCGGTGAGCTCCTGGCCGACGGCCTCCAGCACGTCCTTGAACAGGTCGTGCGTCAGCGGCCGGGCGGGAGCCATGCCCTGCTGGGCGAAGGCGATCGCCGTCGCCTCCCCAGGCCCGATCCAGATGGGGAGGTAACGGTCGCCTCCCACTTCCCGCAGGAGCACGATCGGTTGGTTGGAGGGCATTTCGACCCGGACACCTACGACATCGAGCTCGTTCACACAGCAACCCTAGGCCGTGCCCGGGACGTTTGGGTAGTCGGGCAGGGAACGGGGGGCCGATCCGGCCTTCGCTTCCGCGCCCGCTCAGGGCAGGCGGACGCCGAGCGCGGTCTGCACCAGCGCCGCGTGCAGCCTCACCGTGAGCGCCGCCAGCTCCTTCGTACGGGCCTCCGCGTGCGCCCTGGTCTGGGGATTGCGGTGCCGCTTCAGCGGGGCCACCACCTGGTCCACGAGGCCCGCCTCACGGTCCGCGGCGGCCTTCATGGCCCGCAGGTGCCGTGGCTCGATCCCGAACCGCCCGAGCTCCATGACGAGCGAGGCCACGGTGACCGCCTCGGCGTCGTACGCCCCGTCCGGCAGCGGAGTGAGCAGCCCGTACGACTCCCACTCCTTCAGCTCCTGCTCGTCGATGCCCGCCGCGGCGAGCAGCTCGGCCCGTCCGATCCGGGCGGCGGTGGGGCCCTCCAGCGGCTCCAGGACGGTCTCGCCGTCCCGCTGACGGTTCACGGCGGGCAGTGGCAGGGCCTCGCCGCGCTCCATGGCGTCCAGATGCTCGCGGATCACCTTGAGCGGCAGATAGTGGTCCCGCTGCATCCTCAGGACGTGACCGAGACGCTCGACGTCAGCGGCGGTGAACTTGCGGTACCCCGAAGGGGTCCGCTGCGGCTCGACGAGCCCCTCCGACTCCAGGAAGCGGATCTTGGAGATGGTGACCTCGGGGAACTCTTCACGCAGCACGTTCAGCACCGTGCCGATGCTCATCAGCCCACTGTCCGCGGCGGCGGCCCCGTGCCCGGAACCGCCGCTCGGTGATTGCAGCATGGACCTTCTCCGGGGAGGGTCAGTAGCCCCGCTGGCTCGCGTAGAACACCAGCCGGTACTTGCCGATCTGCACCTCGTCGCCGTTGCTCAGGGCGACCTGGTCGATCCGCTCGCGGTTGACGTACGTGCCGTTGAGGCTGCCGACGTCGGCCACCGTGAAGGAGCCGTCCCCGCCCCGGCGGAACTCCACATGACGGCGCGAGACGGTCACGTCGTCGAGGAAGATGTCGCTCTGCGGGTGGCGGCCGGCCGTGGTCAGGTCGCTGTCCAGGAGGAAACGGCTGCCCGAGTTGGGGCCGCGGCGCACGACGAGGAGCGCGGAGCCCATCGGCAGCGCGTCCACGGCCGCCTGGGCCTCGGGCGAGAGGGCGGGCAGCTGGGTCTGACCGGTGACCTCGGCGTCGTAGGCCTCCAGGCCGGAGATGGAGATCGTGGACGTCGTCTCCGAGGGGCGCTCGGGAGTGGCCCCGGCCCGCAGCGGGGCGCCGCAGTTGGAGCAGAAGCGGCTGTTCTCCGCGTTGCGGTTACCGCACCTCGTACACACCAGGGCCGACATAGGGGAAAACCCTCCACCCGTAGTTGAGGTTGACGGTTGCCCGAAACCTATGCCGCCGGACTGCGCAGGGTCAACAGACGGCGCGCCCTGACCTCCGGAAATGTCACCGCCCGGACCACCGACCTGGTCCCGGAACAGCGGACGCTGACCCTCCGCGTCGGGCTGTGCGCGATGGCGGGCGGTGGCATTGTCACTGCCCTCTCGCGCGCTCTTGCCGAACAACTTCGCAAACAACTTCACGGGCGATTCCCCTTGACCGAAACAGACCCGCCCGTGGGGCAGGACGAACGCTGACTCATTTCGCCGGCCGACCCGGACATCCTCACAACGTCCGTATCCACCAGACAGTTTCCACCACGCACCACCCGTTCGGTGCGCCGACCCCCCGCAACCTCATGCCCCTGCCGGACGCCCCCCATGCACCGCCGGTTCACTGGGAGGACGACCGAGCGTAGTCAGGCTGCTTCGCCGCTCGCAAGGCGTCCACGACGATCTTGTTCGACCGCTCGACAGTGACCGTGGCCTGCTCCTTCTCAAGAGTCTGCACCACGCCTCCAGGGATGTTGAGCGCCGGTTCGAGGTCCGCCGGCTTGCCGATGACCTTGAAACGATAGGGCGCGTTGATCTTGTTCCCGTCCACCGTGACGCTCTTGCCCGAATCGGTGAAGTAGGTGCTCGCCACCACGCGCACCCCGTTCACCTGGATCGCCTCCGCCCCCGCCGCGCGCAGCTCCTGGATCGTGTCGAGCAGACTGTCCGACTCGACCGCTCCCTTCGCGTCCTCGATCGTCATGGTGATACCGGGCCCCTGAGCGGCCACCGTGCCCGCCAGAATGCCCAGTTGCTTCTCCTTCTCGATCGTCTGCTTCCGGGCCTCCTCGGCCTGATCGGAGCTGTTCTCCAACTCGTCGCGCTGCTTCTCCAGCCCCTGCTTCTCGTCGTCAAGACGCTGCGTACGGTCGTCGAGTTCATCGAGGATGCGTACGAGGTCCTCCTGCCGCGCGCCGCGCAGGGCACTGTCGCTGTCGCTGTTGGAGGCCACCTGGATGGCCAGTCCGAAGCCCAGGCCGAACAGCAGCACGGCGACGATCAGTTGGGCCCGGGAGACACGCGGCGGCCACAGACCGTTGACGAGCCGCTGGCGCCCGGTCAGCGCCGGCTCCTTCTCCTCGGGAGCTTCCTCGACGGCCTCGGGCTTCGCCTCATCAGCCTCAGGTGCCTCCGCCGGCACCTCTTCGGGAAGTTCCTTGCGCAGCCTGTTCTCGGGCTTGTCGTCCTTCTCGCTCATCGGCCTCACGCCCGGAACACATGCCGGCGGATCGCCGCGGCGTTGGAGAAGATCCGGATGCCGAGGACCACGACGACGCCGGTGGACAGCTGGGCCCCCACGCCCAACTTGTCGCCCAGGAACACGATCAGCGCGGCCACGACCACGTTGGACAGGAACGACACGACGAAGACCTTGTCGTCGAAGATGCCGTCGAGCATGGCCCGCAGACCACCGAAGACGGCGTCGAGCGCCGCGACGACGGCGATCGGCAGATACGGCTCGACGACCGCCGGAACCTCAGGCCGGACCAACAGTCCGGCCACGACTCCCACGACGAGGCCCAGTACGGCGATCACGATGTGCCCTTCTCAGTTTTCTCGGTGCTCGGCTGTGCTGTACGTACGATCACACTCGGTGCGGCGGGCAGCCGGAGGTCGCCCTCCACGGAGATGCTGGTCCGGATGCCGTAGTTCTCCTGCAGCGCATGCAGATACAGTCCGTCGACGCTGTCCTGGAACCGGGTGCTCAGCTGCTTGCCGTCCCCCACGGCGAGCACCGTGTACGGCGGAACAAGTGGTCTGTTGTCGACCAGTATGGCGTCACCCGCGGCCCTGATCGCCGACAGCGCCGTCAAGCGCTGTCCGTTGATGGAGATGGCCTCGGCCCCCGACTCCCACAGCCCGTTGACGACACGCTGCATGTCACGGTCACGGACCCGGCCCGTGTCGGAGAAGTCCGAGGTCTCGCGCGGGTCGCCGTTGCCGCCGCTGGTGGCTTCCTTGGCGTCGTTCACGACCAGTTTCACGCCCGGACCGTGGACTGCGACGGCGCCCGACAGGAGGCCCACGAGCTCCGACTGGTCGCCCGCCCCGCTCTTCTTCAGCGCCTCGCGCTGCCGTGCGCTCACGTCGTCGCGCAGCGTGTCGACGGAGCCCTCCAGCTTGTCCGCGCTCGCCGTCTCACGGTCGATGCGGTCGATCAGCTCCTGGCGCTCCTTGGCCACGACGGGCGCCGCTACGCGTGCCTGTGCCGCGCCGACGGTGACGACGAGAGCCGCGAGGACCAGCCCGGCCGCCAGGCCGAGCTTCGCACTGAGTGTTCTGGGCAGCCCGCCGGCGCCCTCCGCCTTCTTGCGGGCGGCCGCCTCGGCGTAGCCGTCGTCGAGGCTGTGGTCCATGACGTTGGTGAGCAGGAACATGGACGCGTCCGGCCGCGAAGGGCGCGTGGGTGTGCTCCGAATGGGGGGCTGCTGCGGCATGCCGCACATCGTCGCACGTCGCGACCACTACCTCCGAATGGCCCCACCGGCGTGCCGGACAGGCCCCCTTGGGGACACTTGTCCGGCACGCGCGTGTGCTGCGGGTTTTCCTCAGCGCCCGGCGCTGTCCACGACCGCCGACCACTCGTCCAGCAAGGCCTGCGCGGAGGCGTCGTCCGGGCCCTCCGCCCACAGATGGGTGACCGCCTCGGCCGGGTCGGGCAGCACCATCACCCAGCGTCCGTCGGTCTCCACCACCCGCACGCCGTCGGTGGTGTCCACGAAGCGATCTCCCGCCTCTTCGACCACGCGCCGCATCACAAGCCCCTTGACGGCCCACGGCGTCGCCAGATCACGCTTCAGGACGTGCGCACGCGGAATCCGCGCGTCGATCTGGCTGAGCGTGAGCTGTGTCCGCGCCACCAGCCCGATCAGCCGTACGAAGGCGGCCGTACCGTCGAAGACGCTGCTGAACTCCGGGACGATGAACCCGCCCTTGCCGTCACCGCCGAAGATGGTCGTCTCGTCGCGTCCGACGCGGGTGAGATCGTCGGGCGAAGTGGTCGTCCACTCCACCTGCGTCCCGTGGTACGCCGCGACCTGCTCGGCGATCCGCGTGGTCGTCACCGGCAGCGCCACACGGCCGCTGCGCCGCTCGGCGGCCACCAGGTCGAGCATCACGAGCAGTGCCCGGTCGTCCTCGACGATCCGTCCCTTCTCGTCGACGAGCGAGAGCCGCTCACCGACCGGGTCGAAGCGCACACCGAAAGCCGCCCGCGAGGACGCCACGATCTCACCGAGCCGCACCAGCCCCGAGCGCCGCACTTCGGCCGACTCGGTGGGCCGCGACTCGTCGAGGCCGGGGTTGATGGTCAGCGAGTCCACGCCGAGCTTCCCGAGCAGGCTGGGCAGAACCAGCCCCGCACTTCCGTTCGACGCGTCGACGACGACCTTCAGCCCGGACTCGGCAATCCCGGTGGTGTCGACATTGCGCAGCAACGAACCCGTGTACGAGTCGAAGACGCTTGCCGGGAAGTGCAGGTCCCCGATCTCACCAGGGAAGGCACGCCGGTACTCCTGCCGCGCGAAGACCCGGTCCAGCTTGCGCTGGCTGCCCTGCGAGAGGTCCGCGCCCTGTCCGTCGAAGAACATGATGTCCACGGAGTCCGGCACACCGGGCGTGGTCCGGATCATGATCCCGCCGGAACTGCCTCGCGCGGTCTGCTGCCGGGCCACGGGCAGCGGTACGTTCTCCAGGTCCCGCACCTCGATCGCGCTGGCCTGCAGAGCCGAGATCACCGCCCGCTTGAGGGCACGGGCGCCACGGGAGTGGTCACGGGCCGTGGTGACGGTGGAGCCCTTCTTGAGGGTCGTCGCATACGCGCCGGCGAGGCGGACGGCGAGCTCGGGCGTGATCTCCACGTTCAGGATGCCGGAGACACCCCGGGCACCGAACAGATGCGCCTGGCCGCGGGACTCCCAGATCACCGAGGTGTTGACGAAGGCACCGGCCTCGATGGTCTTGAACGGATAGACCCGCACATTGCCCTGAACGATCGATTCTTCACCGATCAGGCACTCGTCACCGATGACCGCGCCGTCCTCGATCCGGGCGGCACGCATGATGTCGGTGTTCTTTCCGACGACACAGCCACGCAGATTGCTGTGCTGCCCCACATACACGTTGTCGTGTACGACGGCCTTGTGCAGGAAAGCGCCGCTCTTCACCACGACGTTCGAACCCACCACGGTGTGCTCACGGATTTCGGCGTTCGCCTCGACCTTGGCGTAGTCCCCGATGTAGAGGGGGCCGCGCAGCACGGCGTCCGGATGCACCTCCGCACCCTCCGCCACCCAGACGCCCGGCGAAATCTCAAAACCGTCGAGCTCGACGTCGACCTTGCCCTCCAGGACATCGGCCTGCGCCTTCACATAGCTCTCGTGCGTGCCGACGTCCTCCCAGTAGCCCTCGGCGACATAGCCGTAGATCGGCTTGCCTTCCTTCATCAACTGCGGGAAGACGTCACCGGACCAGTCGACGGGCACGTCGGCCTCGACATAGTCGAAGACCTCGGGCTCCATGACGTAGATGCCCGTGTTGACGGTGTCGGAGAAGACCTGCCCCCACGTCGGCTTCTCCAGGAAGCGCTCGACCTTGCCTTCCTCGTCGACGATGGTGATACCGAATTCCAGGGGATTCGGCACACGCGTCAGACACACGGTGACGAGCGCACCCTTTTCCTTGTGGAAATTGATGAGCTCCGTGAGGTCGAAGTCGGTCAGCGCATCGCCGGAGATGACGAGGAATGCATCGTCCTTCAACGCCTCTTCGGCGTTCTTGACGCTTCCGGCGGTACCGAGTGGCTTCTCCTCGTTGGCATAGGAAAGCTCCATACCGAGCTCTTCGCCGTCACCGAAGTAGTTCTTGACCAAGGAGGCCAGGAACTGGACAGTTACGACGGTCTCGTTCAGCCCATGCCTTTTGAGCAGCCGCAGCACATGCTCCATGATCGGGCGGTTCGCCACGGGCAGGAGCGGCTTGGGCATGCTCGAGGTCATGGGGCGAAGGCGTGTGCCCTCGCCTCCGGCCATCACGACGGCCTTCATGTCGGAAGCGTCCTCCTCAAACAGACGACGGTCTAGCCGACTTCACCCGTCCAGATTCTCCCGCACTTTTCCACCGGGGGCCATCGAGCCACTGCGGTGGCGGGAATCGGTGAGTTCAATCGGCCATGGCGTCCGCACGGACCAGGCGGCGGACTTGTACCACGTAGAGCACTCCTGCCCACCAGTAGAGCGTTGTACCCCATCCAGCGAACGCCCATCCGAAAATAGCAGCGAGTGACGGGATCCATCCACTTCCGTCACTGAGCAGCAGCAGCGGGAAGGCGTACATGAGGTTGAAGGTGGCGGCCTTGCCCAGGAAGTTCACCTGCGGCGGCGGATACCCGTGTCGCCTGAGGATGCCCACCATCACCAGAAGGACCAGCTCTCGCGCAAGAAGTACAGCGGTCAACCAGATCGGCAGAATCTCGCGCCAGGTAAGACCCACCAACGTCGAGAGAATGTAAAGCCGGTCGGCCGCGGGGTCGAGGAGCCGGCCGAGGCTGCTGATCTGGTTCCAGCGCCGCGCCAGCTTGCCGTCCAGGTAGTCGCTGATGCCGCTCAGGGCCAGCACCAGCAGAGCCCACCCGTCACTCTTGGGCCCCCCGAACTCAGGCCGCAGAATCAGCCACAGGAAGATCGGCACGCCAACGAGACGCGCCATGCTGAGGATGTTGGGGATGGTGAGGACCCGGTCCGTCTGGACACGGGTCTCCTGGACCTCCACCCGAGGGCCTCCTGTGGGAAACGAACCGACGATGCCCCCTGACCTTACCTCAACGCAAAAAAGCTCTGGCTCCTGGGCTTGTGTGCCCAAGAGCCAGAGCTCTAAAAGGAGTTCGGCGGCGTCCTACTCTCCCACAGGGTCCCCCCTGCAGTACCATCGGCGCTGTAAGGCTTAGCTTCCGGGTTCGAAATGTAACCGGGCGTTTCCCTCACGCTATGACCACCGAAACCCTAATGGTTTCGAGCGAACAAGCACACTTTTCTGTTATGCGTTCTGCTCTAAGCCGGCAACGGTCGTTGCCTCAGAACTAACACAGTGGACGCGAGCAACTGAGGACAAGCCCTCGGCCTATTAGTACCGGTCACCTCCACACGTTACCGTGCTTCCAGATCCGGCCTATCAAC